>JAFAFP010000151.1 GCA_023423415.1 Pseudomonadota bacterium
GAAACCGTATCGAGGGTTCGAATCCCTCTCTCTCCGCCACAGCCCTAAAAACCTGGTTCTCTGGTTTTTGCGGCTGCTCTCAGGGGAACGCCAAAAGGCGGCAGGTTTAGCAACACCTCAGCACTCCAAAAGCAGGCGAATCGCTCAAATTCATTCTCCCAATGGGCGAAATTCTCTCAAGCTGTGAACTTGCTGGAATAAGTACTGAGGTTCGGGGCGCCACGAGTTCAATGGCTTGCAGAGGCGTGCAAGAACCACAGTTGGAATCTCTGTCGCACAAGGGAATAGCCGCGAACTTTGGCGACGGTTGCTGGAATTCAGTCCCCACGCCACCGCCACTCCACTCAGAAAGTGACTTCCATAAGGCCCAGGTGCCTCTTAAGTAAGCGCTGCTATTTGCGGATTTTTTCTACAGATCTCAGTACTGGCCGGCCTGGAGCGAGGCTTAAATCCTTCTCCAAGATCACTTTTCTAGATTCGCTCGGGAGTACTGAGTTCATAAGAACAGCAAAATTGCGATCATCGACTTCATCAAGTCCCTCTCGTTCGCTCGAAAGCATTTCACGCCACCGCAAGGCGTATTTGGGCACTTGCAGCGGCCGCTTAGTTAGATCAAACGTGCGGTTGTGACCTTTCGACGTGAGCGAACCCAGCCCGCTTCATCTTCATACGTTTGATAGCTTGTGCGCCGACCTGATCAGTGGTCGGCCTGTTCTTGTTGGCGCCGACAATAGGAGCCATACGCTCACGAGCGAGAGCGCGCGGTCAGTGCTCGGCTGGTATTTCATCAACCGGGCGAAGTGGGGTGGGAATGTCACAGTTCCTGACCGAGAGGCGATGACCGACGCCGCGCAAAACAAGCACCAAGAAATTCCGGATAAGGGCGGCACGCCTCAAAGCGCAAAGCGATCACTGACCCTCGTCAAAGTCGAAGCGCATCGGTTTGGCGGCCTCCACGCCATAACGATAACGGACACGATCCGGAAACGTTTGTGTTCGTACTCGCCAAGCCTCTCACCGTTCTGGAGGGTTGGAACGGTTCGGGTAAGACCTCCATCCTCAACGCGATTATCTGGGCTCTCACGGGCCAAATTCTTTGTCCGCAGCGCAAGCCGGAAGAAACTGAAGAAGAATTTGCATGCCGCATCGCAGCCACTGTCGGTGCCGATCCGAGCCAGCACAAAATCACCGCCATCACGCCATTGCCCGGACCCTATCAAGTTGCCGTGGCCGAGTTTCCTCGATTTCCCGACGTGGTCGACGCTTTCATTCACGGTGATCATCGACCATCAGTAGTCCGTCAGGCGACACTCGCGGTTGCTGGGCCGGTTTACGAGAATCGTTGCGCCCTTACCAATTGCCAGTGAACGATCGATGCACATGAGCTGTGCACACAATTCGGCCTTTCGGAAGTCCGCCTTTGCAAGGACTTCGAGGCGGCCGCGTTGTCCTTGCCGTACTTGGAGGCGGACCTGTATCGCCTGGGCGGCGGCGAGGCTGTAGGCGGAGCACCAATGGCAGTGCTCGGATCGGGAACGGGCCTCGGCGTTGCCTGTCTGATGCCTGGCTCGCGAGCCTCGATCGCCATCGCAACTGAGGGCGGTCACGCGACCATGGCCGCCTCCCGCCGCGAGGATGCGATCATCGACTATCTAGGCCGGCAGTTCGGACACGTATCGGCGGAGCTGGCCAATTCAGGGCCCGGGTTGGAAAATCTATACCGAGCTGCCGTCGCGCTTGATGTCGATGCCCCGCAACGTGACGCCGCCGAAATCACCACGGCGGCGCTCAATGGCGAGTGCAGGATCGCCGGGGGCGCTTGACCTATTTTGCGCGATGCTAGGAACGATCGCCGGCAATGTGGCCTTAAAGTTCGGCGCTCGAGGGGGCATCTACATCGCGGGTGGGATTGCCCCACGGATCGCGGACTTCATCGCACGTTCGGACTTCCGTGCACGGTTCGAACACAAAGGGCGTCTCCGAACGTATCTCGAAGCCCGCCCGTCAAGCGTCATCATGCACCCCGCTGCCACGTTCATCGGCTTGAGCGCGATTGCGAACCGCGCCCCGGATGCGATCTCCGAACCTCATCGAAGTCACTCCGAGCGACGTTAATATGAGCGCGGTTCGAAGAAACTCCTCGCTGTGACGAGATTGCGAAGTGCAGGAGCGCGATTATGGCAAAGAGGCGCATCGGCATTCTTACCGGTGACGGCGACGTCCCCGGCCTGAACTCGGTCATCAAGAGAGTAACCTACCGCAGCAGCGAGGATGATATCGAAGTCGTCGGTCTCCGGCGCGGTTGGGAGGGCCTCACGCACCTGAACCCTGACGAGCCGGACAGCAAGCGCCGCTAACGCAATCCAGCGCCAGCGGATGACCATCGCTTCGCACGAGCGGATCGGCATCTTCCGCATCTTCGGCCGCGACGCCGACTTTACCGCGCTCTACACCGCCTAAGAGTTTGAAAGGCCTTCTTTCCGACTTCATCTATCCTTCATGAACATGGAATCTAGTTACTGCACCGACCCAGCATACTTTGAGACCATCATCTTCGCGTCGTCGATTAACGCTTGACCGTCGATGCCCTTACTCTTCTGATCCGCGATCCAGCCGTCATAAACTTTCTGCGAAAGTTCTCTCCAGCGGATGGTTTCAGCAGCATCAAGCACGACGATGCTGTTTCCGCGCTTCTTAGCGGCTTCGATCGCGGGCTTGTCCGCCTCATCAACAACTTTGCCGGCACGCTGAGACAATTCCATTCCGGAGTGCTTGTCGATGATGCTCTTCAAATCCGGCGGCAGACTGTCGTACTTCTTCTTGTTCATCGCGAAGATGAGAACTCCGACATAGAGGCTGCGATTACCACTAAACTCGGTATGCGTCTTTACAATCTCATGAACTCGCAATGGCGTCACCACCTCCCAAGGAACCAGCGTTCCGTCGATGACTCCCTTTGACAAGGCGTCCGGCACAGTCGGCATCGGCAATCCGACCGGGGTCGCTCCCAGCGTCTCCAGGAGCCTATTGACCATGCGCGACGGCCCGCGAAGCTTCAAGCTCTTCATGTCCTCGAGTTTATGAACGCCATTGCCCTTGACGTGCAGGACACCAGGACTGTGCGTAAACGCGGCGAGCATATGAACGCCGTCAAACTCGTCCTGCAAATGCTTCTGATAAAACTCCCATACAGCCTGGCTGCTTTGCTGCCCATTGGCCGCAATGAACGGAAGCTCGAAAGTCTCAGACTTAGGAAACCGGCCTGGCGTGCCGCCCGGAAGAGCCAGCACGATGTCAGCGACGTTGTCCTTAACCTGATCGAACAATTGCGATGGAGTTCCACCAAGCTGCATCGAGGGATAGAGCTCAAACTTGATACGACCTTTGGACTCGGCCTCGATCGCCTTGGCCCAAGGAGTGATTAGATTTCGCGCGATCGGAGCCGCAGCAGGAAGATAATAATGTACACGCAAGACGGCTTCTTGAGCGTGAGACGGCACAATTCCGACCCCCGCGGTCAGTCCGATGCATAACACTGCGGACTTAACAATCGCCAGACACTTCATCCCGCTCTCCTTCTTGGATCAACGTTTCGTTCAATCCTGGGATACGTTCAGCACTCCGCTGTCACTGCACGATCTGAAGCGCCGTCAGTGCCAACGCAGGAAATACAAGCAGCAGCACGATCTTGATGATATCCCACAACAAAAACGGGAGGATACCACGATAGATTTCCCCGACCGGAACCGCAGTCGCAACGGTGCGAACGACGTACACGTTCAAACCGATCGGTGGCGCAAGCAGTCCGAACGCCACGACGCTCAGCATAAGGATGCCAAACCAAATCGCCTTGTGTTCGCTGGTCAGTCCATAGAGATCAAGCTCAAAGACGATTGGCAGGAGTATGGGCAGCAGTAACAGCATCATCGCAAGCTCATCTAGAACGCATGTCAGGAGAGCGAAGACGACCAGAAACATTGCGAGAAGCATCACCGGGTGGATTTGCAATTGCTGCGCCCATTGCGCGGCATTTGCCGGAATTTGAGAAATCGCCAAAGCTCCATTGAGCATCCCGGCGCCGATCAGGATCAGGAAGATCATTCCGGCCGATCGCGCGACAGGAAGCACCGAGTTCACGATGGCTTTCCAGCCAAGCGTCCGCCGCACCAAACCAAGCAACATGGTTGCCACAACCGCAACCGCGGCTCCTTCGGTTGGCGTGAAGTATCCTCCGTATATTCCAACAAACATACCCAGGAAGATCGCAACGATCGGCCAAGCCTCTGCAACCGCCTTGAAGCGATGGTGACGATTTGCACGCTCGGCGGTTGGCGCGAGATCCGGGAACAATCGAACGATGATCGCTATCACTACACAGTAGCCGACAACGGACATTATGCCGGGGATCATGGCCGCTGCGAAAAGCTTGGCTATGCTCTGCTCCGCCAGGACGGCATAGATAATGAGAATAATGGAGGGCGGAACAAGAATGCCCAATGTCCCGCCGACGGCCAGCGTTCCCGTTGCCAAACGATCCGAGTATTTAAGCCTCTGCATCTGCGGTAGCGCAATTCGCGAAACCGTTGCGGTGGTTGCCACCGAAGATCCGCAGATAGCGCCAAAGGTAGCGCTCGCCAGGATAGCCGCCATCGCAATTCCGCCCTTGCGATGACCAACCAACGTGTTGGCGGCGCCAAAAAGTGCGCGCGAAAACCCTGCTATGGACGCGAATTCCCCCATCAACAGAAATAGCGGGATCACCGACAGATCAGGAATCGAGAGACTGGCCCACAAGAGTCCCTTGATGAAACTCAGAAGCGCGGCATCGCCGGCCATCGCCCAGTACCCGCCGGCGCCCGCAACAAACATGGCAGCGCCGATCGGCACGCGGATAACGATGAATAGAAGTGTGGCCGCCATCATGAGCGCAGCGATTACAACGTTACTCATCGTTTGGAGCCATCCCTGCGTTCCACCCTGCAGCCTGGGTCAACGCGACAATCGCAGCTACCGTGACACCCGGTATAGCGCACAGATATGCAAACCAGATTGGAAACCCGAGGAGCATGCTCGTCTCACCGCTGCGCCACATTCCGTAACTGCCAACCCCAGTTCGCCAGCTGACGACAAACAATGTGACAGCGATCATAAAGTCGCCGAAGCGCTCAAGGCGCCGGACAGTCTGCGCACTTGCTTTGATCGTGAAAAAGTCAACGGCCAAGTGACCGCGCACCAGCTGGCAGTATGGCAGCATCAGGGAGCCAGCGACGAATATGCCAATCGCGACCAACTCAAAATCGCCGACAAGCGGTCGGTTTATAGCAGCGCGGCCAATGATGCTCATCGAAGAGATCATGCCGACAGCGGCAATGATCACTCCGGCGACATACGCAAAGCCGACCGCAGTAGACCGGATCAAACCAAGCACCTTTGAGGCCCCCAAACATGCGCGCTACTCACGCAGCAACCCTTGATACCTGCGCCACAAAATCGCAATCGTTGCTCAACTGGCCAACGAATGTTCCTGCATGTATCAACGGCATGTTGTCGTGCGTTTCCCGTCGTCTTTTATTTTTTCAAATGATAGGCCAGAGCCAATTGTGAGACAACGATCTGCTTCTGACATTTTTGCATTGACTTATATCAGTTCTGATATGAGCAATGATTTCATGCATTTGCATGCATCGGTTGCACTCAATTTTTCCGTGCCAGCTTTCAAATTTGATGCGGCGCGAGTCAATTGCGTTGAGGCAAAACACCATCAGAATAGCGGCGCGATCAATGGACCAGCGCATAATGCGCATGCCTCAGACACGGCGCTTCAGTTGATGGTCAAAAAGATACGCGATATGCGATGGCGCTTCGCGTGGAGCATCTCCGAATGGAAATTTTTCTCATCTATCGTGAGAAACGACGGCCAGCATCTCTCGGCACATGCACTCGTTCGAATCGGATCCGAGCAATCGGATCATCGGGCGGGTCAGTGCCAAGCGATCACAACGGCAACAGAGCCGTGCCGTTGTGATCTCCTATTCTCAATTTATCGCGAGGTTCGACAGCTGCGAAGGCAACTTACGCGGCTTAATCGATTGAGCAACGCAAGACGCGGAACCTCAATCGCACCCTTGCGCGGGCGCGCCACTCACCGCCTGGAATCGGCTGCGTTTATACGCTCCGGTTCAGCGACGCAGCGATATCTACGAATTATCTTCCAGAACGAAGCAACTGCGTCCATGCCAGCAAAGCATCGAGCAGTTCGCGCACCATCTTCCGAGTTGGCTCGTCGTGAAGAGCGCCTTCGTCGGAAAATTTTGATGCCGCTTGCCCGATCATGACTTCTGGCTTGTTCAGTGGAAACGCGTTGAGGAACACTAGCATCTGCCGGAGTTGATACTGCGCCCGTGCTGTACCGAGCAGCCCCCCGCTCGCCCCCATGATGGCAATAGGCATCCCATTAAAGGGCTGATCGGGCGCCCGTGACGCCCAATCAATTGCATTCTTCAAAACACCGGGGATAGAGTAGTTGTATTCTGGAGACACGAACAGAACAGCATCAGCTGCGGCAACCAGTTCCCGAAATCGGATGACTTCCGCAGGATAGCCCTGCTCCCGAATGTCGTCATTGTAATGGGGCAGATTGCCGATTTCCGTGGTGGCAATGGTCATGCCCTCCGGAGCCAAAGAACATGCGGTCTGGAGTACGAGGGTGTTGTAGGATTTCCGACGCAAGCTACCGGAGATCCCAAGAACCTTGATCTGCTGGGGATTTGTCATCTCGTTACCTTGATAGAATATCGTTTCAGAGAAGATTCACGATCGCCGTCTTCTTGCGCGTGAAGTGCTCAAGCATTGCTTCGAGCGACGCTTCCTTGCCAAGACCCGACTGCTTGAACCCGCCGTATGACAAACCCGGCTGAACGACCAGGTTCTGGTTCACCTGGACAAATCCAGCCTCAAGCCGATGCACGGCTTGCATCGCCTTCTTCAGATCACGGGTCCAGATTGTTGCTGCGAGACCAAACTGCGAATCATTGGCGCTTTCAATCACCGCGTCAAAGTCAGACCACGGCGCTACAACCGTGACCGGACCGAATATCTCTTCGCGGACCAGACGGCTGTCCGCTGGCAACCCTGAGAAGATGGCGGGTTGCATAAAGTAACCTGCGCTCAATTTCTCATCCGTCGGCATTGAACTACACATTCGGACGCGCGCGCCCGGCGTTTCGGATCCGCTCTTCACATACGCCCGCACGCGCTCGAGCTGCCCTTGAGAAACGATCGTGCCGATATCCGTTTCCTCTTCGAGCGGATCGCCGATTTTCATCCGATCGAGTCTGGTGCAAAGACGATCGATAAAGTCCTCGCAGATCGACTCGTGGACATAGATCCTGCTCGCAGCCGTGCAACTCTGCCCTTGTCTGGTAAAGCGCATCCCGGACATTGCACCATCGACCGCGCGATCAAGCTCGGCGTCCTCGCAGACGATCATCGGACTTTTACCGCCAAGCTCAAGCGTTACAGGAATGAGTTTCTCCGCCGCCGTCCGGTAAACAATGCGGCCGGTTTCAACCGAACCGGTGAACGTTACCTTGCCGACATCGGGATGAGCGACAAGTGGTGCACCGCAATCCTCGCCGAAGCCAGAGACGACATTGACGAGACCCGGCGGAAGCTTTCGGCTGATGATCTCGCAAGTTCGCAGCACCGCGAACGGCGCTTCTTCTGCCGATTTCACCACGACCGCGTTGCCAGCAACCAATGCCGGCACGATCTTCAGCGCCATCAGCATCAGAGGAGCATTCCAAGGCAAGATCACGCCTACGACGCCAATCGGCTCGTGCAACGTCACGGTCAACATGTCGGGATTGAAAGGTACTGTCTCGCCCTTCAATTCCGATCCCAAGCCGCCATAGAAGGTGAAGATATCGGCAAGTACACCAGCCTCGACCCGGCCTTCAGTCCGCAGTGCTTTGCCCGTCTCCAGTGCGATCAGCCGGCCGAGCTCCTCGACGTGCTCGGTTAACAGCCGACCACATTCCAGAATGATCGCACCGCGTTCACGCGCCGAGCGCTTCGCCCAAGCCCGCTGTGCGGCACGCGCAACAGCGACCGCGCGGTCGACATCTGCGGCATCGGCCAACGCCGCATCCGCAACATGCTCGCGGGTTGCCGGACTTGAGATCGGGAAAGTCCCACCACGGACCGGCTTCTCGAGCTCACCATTGATAAGGATCTTCCCCGCGAGACTCCGGGCCAGAGCGCGGGGGTCCAGGTCAGGTGCGCGACCCGGCCGCATCTGTTTCATGCGCCGCACCGCTGTCTTAGTATGCCAATCATGCTGCTAGTCCCAACGCGCGAAGTCCGAATGCTGCTCGATCCATTCGCGCGGCGGCAGCGCGCCCCATCGATTGACCAGCTTGGGGTTCGACAGATCCGGCGGAACGTCGACAACGCGCGGCTCAAAGCCGTTGGTGTCGTCGATCAACTCCATTTCGGCAGAGCATTCCACCAGAAATCCGGACGAGTCGCGGTAATAAGTGAAGAGGTTGTCGCCAGCGCCGTGCCGGCCCGGTCCCCAGACCATCATTCGATCGACGGAGTCGAGTACATCGCCAAGCCGCATAAAGTCCGTGAACTGACCGAACTCCCAGCAGAAGTGATGTAGGCCCGACTTGCCTTTGGCAATGCCGACCGTGTGATGACGATTGTCACCCGCTCGCATCCACATCAGTTCATTGTTGGTGGCGCGCTCTGAGAGCTTCAGTCCGATGGCGGCCGTCAGTTCAAGATGGACTGCCCAGGGATCGCGGGCCGCCAGGTTGACGTGATCAATGCGCTTCGGATGGATGCCGGGCCCTGGATAGCGGCGCGGCTGCGTCTCCGGTGTCGGCGTGTGCACCTCGATAATGTGTCCCTCGCTGGTGGCGAACGTCACCGACCGCCCGATACAGTCAAGCGAGGGCGTTTCACTGAGGATGCGAAGGCCCGCCTTGCGGATCGAGAAGGCCGCCTTCTCAACAGACTCTGCGGTCGGCGCCTCAAGGCCCACACTTCGCACAGTGTCAGTCGGCGCCTTGTGAAGGACCATTTCAGCATGACGCGCATTCGACGTCAGGATCGCGCGGTTGTCTGTTCGCTCGACCAGTTGCAATCCCGCGATGTCACGAGCGTCCTTTATCGCGGTATCAAGGTTGCGGACGTTGAGAGCGATGTAGCTCTGACGGTTCACAAGTGGAATCATGGGGTTCCTCAAGACAATGTTTTTGGCCGATTCAGACGGCTTACGCCGACTTCTCGTCACGAATCGGATTGCTGAGAATTCCGAGGCCCTCGACCTCGACCTCACACACATCTCCGTCCTTCATGTACAGAGGCGGCTTCCGGGCAAATCCAACGCCGGAGGGAGTGCCGGTCACAATGACGTCGCCCGGTTCGAGGGTCAGCACTTCGCTGGCGAAATAGACAAGATCGGCGATGGTGAAGACCATGTCTGCCGTATTGGCGCTCTGAACAACCTGGCCGTTGAGCCGCGTCTCGAGGCGCAGCCCCGTCGCGCCCGCAGGAAGCTCATCGGCGGTTACGAATTCCGGTCCGAACGGACCGGTTCCGTCAAAGTTCTTGCCCATGGTCCACTGCGATGACTTGAACTGATAGTCGCGAAGCGACGCGTCATTGAAGATCGAGTATCCAGCCACGTGATCGAGTGCGCGTTCACGGCTGATGCGATGGCCACCCTTTCCAATCACGGCAGCGACCTCCCCCTCGAAATCGAGTTGCATGGACACTGACGGCCGAACGATGGGCTGCCCATGCCCGATCAGGCTTGATGCGAAGCGCGGGAAAAACGATGGATAGTCCGGCACCGTCTTGTAGGGGCTCTCCGCGGCATGATCCGCATAGTTCAGACCCACACAGATGATCTTTGGCGGCGCTTTCAGTGGCGGGCGATACTGAAGCGTCGCCGGATCGAGAATTTCACCGTTCGCCGATTTGCCCAGCGACCGCAACTGCTCCGGCTCCGTGGATAACAGCCGCATGAGATCGAGCTGGCCGAGATCAACAAGATCTGCCCCGCGGCGGACCGCAAGACCTTCCCGATTACCCTGTCGATAGCTTACATAACGCATCGTTCCACCTTCCATTCATCGAGCGCGCGAGCGTACGAGCACGCGACCGGCAAACCGCGCGCGCCTCCACCTCATGCTTGGAAATTTTTGTCAGCGACGGCTAAGCCGTCGCTCACCTTTACAGTGACTGAGCGTCCTGAATGCGCGCTCAGTCCAGTACCGTTACCTTGCCACCAGGGTTGTCGGTGATAGCAAACGTCCTGAAATACTCGATCTCGGGATACATCCCGTACCGCTCAACGATTCCATCAAGCCATGGGCCTTGATAAAATCGCTTCGCATCTTCGATCGATTCCCACTGATAGACACCACCAGCGGTGCCGGTTTCACTCCAGACGAACTGCTTGCGGATAAGCCCCTTCGCTTCGCCGAAGCCTTTGGCGATCTTCTTGAAGTGTTCCCGGCAGGCCTCACGTCCGATATGGCCTGGCAGCTTGTAACGAACGATCGCAGTAATCATCCTACTTCTCCGTTGGATTTGAATCGCATCCCGTTGCTTACGCGATCAGAAACCAAGCTCCGGTGGCTCGCCATTGTATTCAAAGTTCTTAGTGGGTTTATCTCGCGCGATCGCTTCCAACTCGCGGTCAAACAAACGCCGCATCCGCACAATGCAGACATCGGTTCGCCCCAGATGCTCGATGCTGCGATCTGCGATCCAGCCTTGCCCGCCCTGAGCCACCGCATCCTCAATCAGCAGGAAGCGTGGATGTTCACGGAAATCCTCTAGCACCGCTTTCCCGTCAAGAATTTCCCGCGCGATTTCAGGAATCTTTCTGGCCGCCTTGATACGCGCTTCATTCTCCTCACGAGCCTTGTTGTAGGCCGGAAGATCTGCCTTCGGCACACGCGCGAATTGCGTCATGAACAGGATATGATTTTCATCGTCGGTCGGCACCAGCGTCAGGTACGAATCGCGCCAACCACCGAACGGCAAGCCGCCAAACGGCGGAATGATGATCCGCATCGTGTTCGGGAAGAGATAAAATGTCGAACGACGCTTCCCTTCTCCAACACGGCTATAGCGAACCATACCGAACGGCATCTCCTCGGCGGACGTCTCAGGAATACGGATCTCGTCACGCCCCAGCGCATTGTGTGATCCGCTCGGGCTATGGACGAACGACAGATGCGCCTCGTCGGCCTGATTTTCGTACGTCTGGAACCAGTTACATGGAAACTCTTCCATTATGTTTTCGACGACGCCTTCGCCTTCGAATTCCGGGAAGGGCGGAAATGCCGGCGGCTCACCCTCGCCGAAATAGGCGTAGATCAAGCCCAGATGCTCGCGAGTAGGATAAGCCGCGATCCGTACACCAGGAGCGGGGCCAGACGGAACTTCACCAGGCCGCTCGACGCATGCTCCGTTACCGTCAAAGGTCCAGCCATGATAGAAGCAGCGGATGCAATCGCCGCGAACCCATCCGGTCGACAGTTGCGTATTCCGGTGGGCGCAACGGTGATCGACAACGAAAGCCGTTCCGGACTCACCGCGATAAAGCGTGAATTTCTCGCCCATGATCAGAATCGGACGCGCGGTCCCGGACGCCAACTCTTTCGACATGTAAACCGGTTGCCAGAACTTCCGGAGAAATCGTCCTCCTACCGTGTTCGGGCCAGCAAGCGCGTAGTCCATGCTCTTGCTTTTTAACTGCGTTGTCCGCGCATCCATGATCTTCCTCCGCTCTTCGCAATTGTTGAAGGCGATATGCACCACCTCTCAATTGGAAAAGTTACAGGGAGCGCACGCTGGCGGATAGACATCCGCCGCTGACATTTACGCAGCAATTTATAGCGAGTCAGGTATGAATGAGAGCGTGAGGTTTTCCGGCCCTCACCTTGATATCAGCACAGCAATCTTGTGGGCGATCCTGATCACCAACCGGAAATCGTCTTAGCCGCCATGAAGGCGATTGCCCCTCTTCTTCGTTTTGCTTGTCGACACAGATGAACTCTGCGCAGTCACCTTCTTCAAACAATTGATGAAGAGCGTCTCTGCGACGCTCACCCGCCGAGAGCGCAAGCGGGCGACGCATACGGCCCATGGTGACAGTTCGTCCGTAATCGGAAGGCAGCGCACGAGATTCGCTTCGCGATCCAGCCATCGCGCCAAGGCCGCAGGCAGCGCCGTCAGCATATTCGCATCGCGCACAAGACTGATGATGTAGTGCAACTCGAGCGCCTCGACGATGACGGGATTCCTGTTCTCAGAATGCATCATCAAATTGCGCTCGACGGCCCGCCGCGTGGACGTCTCGATCGGCATCAGGACCCATCGCTCGCCTGCCAGATCCGCCCAATCGGCCCTCTTGCGGCGCGTCAATGGATGCCCCGGCGGAGCAACAACTACAGCATGCTCATTGTAGAGAACCTCGACGATGAGTTCCTCATTGCTGAACTTTCGGATGTCCAGATGAGTGATGATGATGTCACAGCGGCCATTGATCATGTCCGCAATCAATCCATCAGCAAAATTGCTCTGCAGCCGGATAGTCAGTTTTGGCGCTTGTTCGGTTGCTAGCATCACCGCCTCCGCCAGCAATTTTGGAGAAAACGCGCCCATCATTCCGACATTGAGCGCCCCTCCGACGCCGCGCGACAGCGCGTCGAAATCCGCCTCGGCGCGGTCGATCTGCCCCAGTATTTGTTCCGCGTGCCAAATGAGGGTCTGACCCAGCGATGTTGGCACCACGCGCCGGGTTGTGCGTTCGAACAAGCTCGCGCCCACCAGATCCTCAATTTCACTCAACCCGCGGGAGATCGCGGATTGCGATGTGTGCAGAATTTCGGCGCTGCGGCTGATGCTGAGTTCACGACCGAGAGTTTCGATCAGCCGGAAATGTCGAACCGTCAACTTCTGTTTGAACTTCACAGGCCACCACCATGTTCACGGTTCAACTTCACATGCCCCTCGTTCCGCCATCCATACCGGGACTGGTATAAGTCTTTGCGAAAATGTCAAACGACGCAAGGTTCACTCCGGACACGATCAACGTATACTTTTTCCACATAAGCGGCAGAGGCGCACTCGTTCCGTTCCAACTGAACAGCGGGAGTGCCGGCTGTTTGTGTTTGCCACAGCGGCTCAGCGACCAGTGGAGAGCGCCCTCGTGACTGCACCGTTTACGTTTATTGAGTTGTCGATTGGCGAAATTCGTCACGAGGCTGTCGACGTAGTATCGTTCGAGTTGTTGCCCCGCCCTGGCGTTGAACTCCCCGCCTTTACGGCAGGCGCGCATATTGACGTTCATCTTCCGGGCCTCATCGTTCGCAGCTATTCGCTGCTGAATGACCAAAGGGAGCGAGATCGTTACGTTATCGCGGTTCGAAAGGAAACTTCCGGCCGGGGCGGCTCTCTCTATATGCATGAGCAGCTTGTCCAGGGAGGCAAGCTGACAATCAGCTCCCCCAAAAACAACTTTCCACTCGTTGAGAACGGCTCGCATGTTGTCTTTATAGCTGGCGGCATCGGTATCACGCCGATCTGGAGCATGATCCAGCGATTGCAGGAACTAGAGCGATCCTGGGAGCTTCACTATTGCGCCCGCAGTTCCCGCCACGCTGCTCTTTATGACAAGCTGATGCAGCTTGGTGCGCAGCGGCCTGAATCCGTCCACTTCCATTTCGACGAGGGTCGCGCCGACAAGATGGTGAATGTCGCCTCGCTCATCGCAGAAGTCCGCCCAGATGCGCATCTCTATTGCTGCGGTCCATCTGGGATGATGACGGCGTTTAAAGAGGCGACGGCGGATTGGCAGGCCGACCACGTTCATACCGAGTATTTTTCGGCTGGTTCGCAGGAAAAAGCGAAAGGCGGATTTGAAGTCGAGCTGGCCCGGTCTGGTCGGACGATCAACGTCGGACACGACCAAAGTATTCTTGATGCGCTCATCGCTGCAGGCCTCGACGCGCCCCATTCTTGCAAGGAGGGCGTATGTGGAAACTGTGAAACACGCGTGATTGCAGGAACTCCGGATCACCGCGATCTGGTTCTCACTGCAAAGGAACGGGAAAGTGGCCAGACCATGATGATTTGCTGTTCCGGATGCGTGGGTGAGAAACTCGTTCTTGATTTTTGACGCAACGGCGCAATTTTACATTCCATCGAAAGAATACAGCACATGACAAGCATTCGCTCCCTGTCCAGCACCCCTCACCGGCGCCCAGGCATGTTGGGCGTCCATTCTGTCCGGGACTTTCATTTTTCCGTTCCGGACTTGAGCGTGGCCGACCGTTTCTACAAAGCATTCGGTCTTGATGTGCGATCAGACGGCGATCGACTCGATCTATTTACCCACGGGCATGAGCAACGGTGGGGCTCTATCGGCGAAGGAATTCGTAAGAAGTTCGGTTTCATCTCCTTCGGTATATACGAGGAGGACGAACATCCATTCAAACGACGGCTCGAAGAGCTCTCGATTGACCGGATGGACCCGCCGGCTGGCTTCGATTCAAATGGGATATGGTTCAGAGATCTGGACGGCAATCCGATTGAGATCAGAGTGGCTGAGAAGACTGCTCCGGATGAAAAGGCCATCGTCAGCAACCCTTCCGGATTGCCCAATCTGCGTAACGCGCCAAGCCGCAGCCAGGCGCCGCTCGTGTACCCACGACGTCTAGCGCACATTCTGCTCTTTACACGGGATATATCGAAGACGATCGCTTTCTATGAGCGCGTGCTTGGCATGCGCCTGTCCGACCGCAGTGGCGAAATCATCGCATTCATGCATGGGATCCATGGCAGCGATCACCACATGGTGGCCTTTGCAAAATCAGATGCGCCGGGCCTTCATCATCTGAGTTGGGACGTCGGTTCAATCAACGATGTCGGCTTCGGTGCGAAGCAGATGGTCGAAAAAGGCTATGTGGATGGCTGGGGACTCGGACGGCATGTCCTCGGCTCCAACTACTTTCATTATGTCCGAGATCCCTGGGGCAGCTACTCGGAATATTCCTGCGATATCGACTACATCCCTGCTGATGTCGACTGGATTGGACAAGACCACCCGCCGGAGGACTCGTTCTATGTCTGGGGACCAAATCCGCCGGAGGACTTTGCCTTTAATCACGAAGCATAGACATTCTTACAAGAAACCTATTAACGCCATGGAGAATGATCGTACAGTCGACACCTCATTCCGGCAGAGGTGTCGGCTGAAAAACAGAACATGGCGCTCACTGTCAGCGCATATGCGGGGAATCGATTCGCCGGAATGCGCAAGTGCAGCGCCGAGTCCGGCATTGGTGTTCCCAACTCAACCCTTGCCGGATGTCACGACCAGGATCTTTGCCATTTCGCGGCCTTTCTCTATCGTGAGTGCAGTGCCGTGATCACCAGCGTGGTGACGTCGAGCCATGCTTGCATAGCGCGGTCACGAAGCGTGGCATCGATCTCTCGACGATTCTGTAGTCGCCATCAATGGCGAGCAGGCCGACCTCGATTTTCTGACAGAAGATGCGAGCGCCGGCGTTACCCGTGCTGCCGGCCACGGCGCGGCCACGGAGTGTTCTGTAGATGTGAATGGAACCACCCGCACCGACCTTCGTTCCCGATGTTGCCGACCTGAGTACGCTGACATATCCATCCGGAAAAAATCGACTGACCCGAGCGCACGGACGTTACACGTCGGTAACAGCAAGAAATCTCCATCAGTGTCGTTCCCGACCCCCACGGTCGCGCTCGCCGGATGCAACCTTGCTTGGAGAATGTTGGATCGCAGTTCCGCTCCCTCCGCCAGCGCCCAGGAAATCTCTTTCTCTGGTCTTTGCGCGTGCCGCAGGCAACGCAGAAACGCGGGCATTTTTAACGTCAGCTCTGCACCCGCAACAGGCCAATTGCCCAATTTCATTCTCCGAACGGGCAATATTCTCTCACCTGTGAACTCGCTGGAAAAAGTGCTGAGGTTGGCAGCCTGCAAGATCAATGACCTACAGAGGCCCGCGAGCCCAACGGTTGGAATCTCTGTCGGAGAGGGAAACGGCTGCCGAACTTTGCCAACGATTATTGGACTCCCGTCCCTGCCCTTCCGCCAGCGGCCTTTCAACCACGCGCTCTCTCCCAGCTCCCCCTGACTAGAAGCCGTGTATTTGGCAGATCCTAAAAGCGAGCTCTGCATCTCTCGCAAACCGGCAAGCGCTTCCGACATTCTCTGAAGCCGATTTTCCTCTGAAGCCGATTTTCTCTGAAGTTGGACTCGTGCCAAAAGTTTCAGATCCTTCGGGGAACTAGGCCAATTCAGCGTTGCTCCTTCGCTCCAGTTGGAATCTGACCCGCTCGGGCAACGGTGGTTCAGAAAAGGAGTGTTCTCGGTTCGAATCCTATCACTCCAGACAAGCCAGTCCGGTCTCCGCACCCCGCAGGACCCATTTCGCGAAGAAGCCGCGATTGCGGAGCCTTTTGACGGAGTGCTGCAGTCTCTGACGTTCTCGAATACTTAGAACTCCCGCGTTGCTCTCGCAAATCTCTGACCCCACGCGGGATTATTCTTGAATTCGGGGGACGGGGCTTGGAGAACAAGTTCGATCCAGACTGACTGGCCGGAGGAGCAGTGTACCGTCGCAGCATGGCTCCATGGCGACAGCGCGTCAGCCAGTCGACCGGCCCGCCGTTGACGACGAGGCCGGCATCCTCGACGAGAAGCTCTACCAACCCGTTCGGAGAAATCGAGCAACAGATCAAAGCAACGACCGGGGGCACGGATCCGGCGGCGCTAAGGGATGCCGCGATAGCAAGCGTGCGGGCTTTGGTGACGGGTGACCAAACCAAGGCAGCGCAAGCGCGGCAGCAAGCGACAGAAACGCTGGCGCGGACCCAAAATATTCCTGCAGATGAAGCCCGCAACCAAATCAACCGATATGAGCAACAGTATCGGCGAGCTGTAGATCAAGCCAAAGAGAAGGCTGCTGACGCGGCCGACGCAACCGCGAAGGCTGCGTCTCGTGGCGCATTCTCGGCCTTCCTGGCATCTCTTACGCTGGCGATGTCAATAGCATCGTGGGGTCGGTTCATCGCCCTCCAGGGACGGGCGAGCGTGTTCGTATTCCTTCGCGCTGGTGGTCCATCGTGCCACGCCGGTGAACAATCGGGTTCTCTTTGACGCGCGTCGTCGACGGCCTTTGACGGTTGTCAATGATCCTCGGCGTGCATCGCGCTAGTAAAACTTCAATTTTGTCGACACAAGGCGATCCGATGAACATCCACGCGCAAGCCCCTATTGCCAAGCAGCAGCCGTATTCGGGTTTCGACCGTTTGCCGATCGGGGGTGAATGGCGACAGGGAAAGATGCGTGCTCTGAAGGACATCGATCCCTATACGGACGAGGTCCTGCTCGAAATCCCACAAGCCGATCGCAGCGATCTCGATGACGCATATGCTGCGGCCGCGCGCGCACAGACAGCCTGGGCGCAGGAGCCCGCAAGCGCGCGAGGAGAGGTCTTGCACGGAGCGGCGCACATTATGGAGATGCGTCGCGATGAGATCGTCTCCTGGCTCATCCATGAGTCGGGCAGCACGCGTCTGAAGGCAAATCTGGAATGGGCCTCGTCGCACGCGATCATGTTGTGGGCGGCCTCGGCCGCAAGCCAGGTGAATGGGCGGCTTCTGCCGACGGACATTCGTGGCAAGGACAGCTCCGTCCTGCGCAAGCCGGTGGGCGTGGTGGGCGTGATCAGCCCATGGAACTGGCCGTTGCATTTGTCCGCCCGCTCGGTGGCTCCCGCTTTGGCGGTGGGAAACGCGGTGGTCATCAAACCCGCGAGCGACACGCCCGTCACAGGCGGACTGCTGCTGGCGAAGATTTTCGAGGAGGCCGGCCTGCCGTCCGGCCTTCTCAACGTCACCGTCGGACCAGGCTCGGAAATTGGAGAGGCCTTCGTCACCCACCCGACGCCGCGCGTGATCTCGTTCACGGGGTCTACGCCGGTCGGCCGCAAGATCGGTGAACTCGCAGCAAAGGCGGCGATCATCAAGCGCGTCGACCTCGAGCTGGGCGGCAACGGCCCATTCGTGGTGCTCGACGACGCCGATCTTGATCAAGCCGTCGAGGCTGCGGCGTTCGGAAAATTCCTGCACCAGGGCCAGATCTGCATCGCCATCAACCGCATAATCCTCGACGAGCATGTGTATGACGCCTTTCTCGACCATTTTGTCGCGCGCGTCAAAGCCTTGAAGGTGGGAAATCCGGATGAGGCCGACACGGTCATCGGACCGATCATCAACGACTCGCAACTCAAACGGCTCGTGGAGCGAATCGACAATGCACGCCATTCCGGCGCGCGAGAACTGGTCCGCGGCGAACCGTCCGGACGAATATTGCCGCCGCACGTCTTCGGTGACGTGACGAACGATATGGAGCTCGCACGCGAGGAAATCTTCGGACCGATCGCGCCCATCATCCGCGCCCGAGGTGAGGATGATGCGCTCGCCATCGCGAATGGGACGCAATACGGTCTCGCGGGAGCGGTGTTCACGGCCGACCTAGCCCGCGGCGCCCGATTTGCGCAGCAAATGCAGGTCGGGATGGCGCACGTCAACGATCAATCGGTGATCGATCTGCCCACCTGTCCATTCGGAGGCGAGAAGAATTCGGGCATCGGCCGTTTCAACGGCGAATGGGCCATCGAAGCCTTCACGAGCGATCAATGGGCGACCATGCAGCACACGCCGCGACACTATCCGTGGACGGCGCCCGAAGTGCAGGGTCCGTGGTCATGATCGAATAGCAGACCGAAACACACCGCACCGGCAGTCGCAGCAGGAGCATTCCATGGCTGTACTAACCGCGCTCCGAACCGTCACCCTTCCCCACGGTGAAATCATTCCCGCCCTGGGTCAGGGCACCTGGCAGATGGCCGAGGACCCGCGGCGAGCCCGAGCTTGGCGACCGCATCATGCGCGCGTTGATTTTGCGCCGCACCGCCCTGATTGAAGTGGGCGCCGGCGGACCCGCTGATCGCTCGAGCACATGGCGAAGCGTAGCTTTGCAATCGGATTAACACCGAGACAAACGGAGAGCGGCGAATATGGCGATATTTTGCAAACATCTCTCGGCAATCCGTGACGTTATTCCGAGCGCCTTGGGGTGCGAAGAATGTCTGAAATTGGGCGATCCCTGGTTACATCTGCGGATCTGCCGCAGCTGTGGCCATGTCGGTTGTTGCGATCAGTCGCCAAATCGACACGCTACAAAGCATTTTCACGCAACAAAACACCCGATCATCGAAGCCTTTGATCCACCGGAAGGGTGGGGCTGGTGTTATGTCGACGAAGTGATGTTCGATCTTTCGGGCCGACAGACACCGCATTTGGGGCCGATTCCACGATTCTACTGAGGCGCCGCGAGGCCATTGGACGCTGACGCGTCGGCCGCGAGCCGGGCCCTGAACCGCGACAGGTATGGCGCGGTGCGGCTTATGGACGATCCCGCGACCTCGGCAGGCGTGCCGAACGCCACCACATGACCGCCTTCGTCACCTGCACCAGGGCATATCCATGACCCAGTCGCTGCCGGCGGCAACGCGCATGTCGTGCTCCACCACGATGACGGTATTGCCGGATTCGACTAGCCCGTCGAGTTGCGCGACAAGCTTCTCGACGTCAGCCGGGTGCAGTCCCGTGGTGGGCTCGTCAAGGACGTAGAGCGTTTGGCCACGCTGCGTCCGCTGCAATTCGGTGGCAAGCTTGATCCGCTGGGCCTCGCCGCCGGAAAGCTCCGTCGCCGGCTGGCCAAGTCGCAGATAACCGAGGCCAACCTGCCGCAGCACATCGAGGGACCGGCGCAGGTGCGCCTCTTCGGCAAAGAATGCGAAGGCGGCATCGACCGTCATTCCCAGTACGTCGGCGATGTTCTTGTCGCGGTATTTTATTTCAAGGGTTTTGGCGTTGTAGCGAGCGCCATGACAGGTTGGACACGGTGCATACACACTGGGCAGGAACAGCAATTCGACGCAAACAAAGCCTTCGCCCTCGCAGGTCTCGCAGCGGCCTTTGGCGACATTGAAGGAAAAGCGTCCAGCGTCGTAGTGACGGGCGCGCGCCGACTTGGTGGCCGCGAAGATCTTGCGAACGTAATCGAACAGCCCTGTATACGTCGCGAGGTTGGACCGTGGTGTGCGTCCGATCGGCTTTTGGTCGACGACCACCAATCGCTTGATATCCTCCATTCCGCTCACGATCCGGCCGCCGAGTGTGGTCACGACGGTCCGCTCGAGTTCGTCGCCTTCATCGTCGATCGAGGGCAGGTGATGGCCGAGCTTTTTTGCAATCAATTCCACCAGGACCTGGCTCACCAGGCTCGACTTGCCCGAGCCGGAAACGCCAGTCACGGTGGTGAATACTCCCAACGGAAAAACGACATCGAGTTCATGGATGTTGTTGCGAGTGACGCCGCGCAACCGCAACCAGCCCTTGGGCGAGCGCGGTGTTCGGTTTGACACAATGTAGTCGCCGAACAGGTAACGGCGGGTTTGCGATTGCTCTACCTGCTTGAACTCTTCCAGCGGACCGCTGTAGAGCACATGGCCACCGAGTTCGCCGGCACCTGGCCCGACGTCGACAACCCAATCCGCATGCCGGATCACATCGATTTCGTGTTCGACCACGAACAGCGAATTGCCGGAGGCTTTCAGTCGGTCGAGCGCCGTCAACAGCGCCTCGGTGTCCGCAGGATGAAGTCCGGCGGAGGGCTCGTCGAGCACATAGACGACGCCGAACAGATTGGAACGCACTTGGGTTGCCAGTCGCAGGCGCTGCAGTTCGCCCGGAGAAAGCGTCGGGGTACTCCGCTCCAGCGAAAGATAGCCAAGCCCGAGGTCAAGCAGAACCGTGAGGCGGCCGACGAGGTCCTCGGCGATCCGCTGCACCACCAACGCCTTCTCCGGATGCTGCGCCTTAAGGTTGGTCAGGGTAGGGGCGGTGGCCTCCGCATAGGGACGCAAGAGGTCAGCGAGCCTGGCCAGCGGAATCCTGGAGATATCGGCAATATCGAAGCCGGCGAACTTGACCGACAGCG
Source organism: Pseudomonadota bacterium (assembly GCA_023423415.1). Classification (GTDB taxonomy): domain Bacteria; phylum Pseudomonadota; class Alphaproteobacteria; order Rhizobiales; family Xanthobacteraceae; genus Pseudorhodoplanes. The sequence goes on from JAFAFP010000151.1 coordinate 21,137, forward strand.
ATTCGCGGCGAAGCCGCTTGCCATGACAGAGCGGGCATTCGGTACTGACCATGTAGCGCGATACCCGCTTCTTGATCGACGCGCTTTCAGTGGTGGCAAAGGTGTTGAGCACATATCGTCTGGCGCTGGAGAAATTGCCGCGGTAACTCGGCTCCTCCTTACGGCTGATCGCCCTTCGCGCCTCGTCCGCGTCATACCCGATGTAAACCGGGACCACCGGCTGCTCGTCGGTATACAGGATCCAGTCGCGGGCTTTTTTCGGCAATTCGCGCCACGGACGATCGACGTCGTAGCCGAGCGTAATCAACATGTCGCGCAGGTTGCCGCCATGCCAGGCGGGCGGCCAGGCTGCAATCGCGCGCTCGCGAATACTTTTGGAATCATCCGGCACCATCGAGCGTTCGGTCACCTCGTAGATCCGACCGAGCCCATGGCATCGGGGACAGGCTCCCGCCGGCGTATTGGGCGAAAATGCCTCGGCATCGAGATGCGCCTGGTGCCGCGGATAATCGCCGGCGCGCGAGTACAGCATTCGAAGCAGGTTGGACAGCGTCGTTACGCTGCCGACGGAAGAGCGCGTGGTGGGCGACCCGCGCTGCTGCTGCAAGGCCACGGCCGGAGGCAGGCCATCGATTTCGTCAACCTCGGGAACGGCCATCTGATGAAACAAACGCCGCGCATAGGGCGAGACGGATTCGAGATACCGCCGCTGCGCCTCCGCGTAGAGCGTGCCGAACGCCAGCGACGATTTGCCCGAACCGGACACGCCGGTAAACACCACCAGAGCATCGCGGGGAATGGCGAGATCGATGCTCTTCAAATTGTGCTCGCGTGCTCCACGCACGCGGACGAAGCCCCGCCCAGTCTCTTCCGAGGCTTTTCGAGAACGAGGCTTGTTGGTTTCTAGCATTTACACGAGCCGGCCGGGGGAAGGAGAAACGCGTGGCAGTCGGGCGGAGTTCCGAGGACATGATGGCCATTAACTCCGCGCGACAACGGCCTCGCCGTCGGATGTGCCCTGCAGCGCCGATCAGTCAGGCATCGCTCGCGCCGGGATTCCGGGGCTATCCGAAGGCTTCATCGATTCGAAGTCTTGGGGGCCCGCGGCGGCCGGGTCCCGCTATCGATGGTGTGCTGCGGCGTGAACTTTCGCGCGCTCGCCAGCTTTACCGGTCGACATCAGCTTGGTCATGTTGTGCGGATCGATCACGAATTTATTGGGAGATCCGTCATGGAAGATTTTATATGCCTCGACTGCCCGCTCCAGCGGGATCACCTCGGTGTTTAGAAGCGGCGTGAGGTAAGGCATCCGGTCCCACAGGATGGCCATCATCAGATCGCGGTTGTAATGCATGACGGGACATTGACCGGCTGTGAATGTCGGCGATTTTACCCAGGCTGCGGGAAAGCCCAGGGCCATCAAGCCCTTTTTGTTGAGTTCTGTGGGAGCACCGGGATCCAGGTTAGTGTAGACGCCCGGGATGCCCATGGCCCCGGCAGGCTTGGTCACTTCCATCAACGTGTTGATGACGGCTTCCTCCACGTTCTTGGAGCTGCCCTCCGGCCCATAGCCGTGACACTCGAGGCCGACACAATCCACGGACGCGTCGACCCAACGAGAGCCCGTGCCGAGAAGTTTTTCAATCTGATCGGCGACAGGGGTGGTGCTTGACGGATCTACGACCTCGTAGCCGGCTTTTTTCACCAGATCGCACCTGGCCTTGTTGTGATCGCCGACGATGATGCAAGACGCTCCAAGAAGCTGCGCGCTCGCGGCGGCGCAGCGACCGACCGGCCCGGCGCCGGCAATGTACACGGTGGAACCCGTTCCAACCCGCGCCTCGACACAGCCATGATACCCGGTGGGCAGAATATCGGAGAGCAGGGTAAGGTCCCTGATCTTTTCCATTGCCTGTTCCTTGTCGGGGAATTTCAGCAACTGGAAGTCCGCCCACGGCACCAGCATATATTCGGCTTGGCCGCCCTGCCAGCCGCCAAGATTGAAGCCGTAAGCGCCGCAAAATCCGAGTTCCTCATTAGCGTTGAGGCATACTTCCGTGTGGCGTTCCTTGCAGTTTCGGCATGTGCCGCAAGCCACGTTGAAGGGCACGGAGCAGACATCGCCGACCTTAATGCGCTCGACATGCGAGCCTACCTCAACCACCTCGCCGGTGTTCTCATGACCCATCTGCATTCCCTTCGGGGCCGCGAAGCGGCCGTTATAGATATGCAGGTCGCTGCCGCAGATGTTTGTCGTAACGAGCTTGAGGATGACCGCGTGCTCGATCTTCCTGCCCTTCGGGTCCTGAAGCTTCGGGTATCCTTTGTCCTGGACTTCCATCTTGTGTGGTCCCAAGAATGTGACGGCGCGATTGCCTGCTGCCATAGGTAATCTCCTCAAGGTGGTGGGTTTGGGCGCTGAAACATTCATCAATGCCATGCGGCGATGGAGAATAGGCGGAGAAGGCATCGGCAAACCTTGATAGCCATCAGTATTGGTGCGACGTCTGAAGCTGATTGACTGTTGAGAGTTGCGCATAGCAGCGGGCGTTGGAGGCGAGCGCCGCCAATCTAAAGAAATCAAAGAGCCGGGCCTTGAGTCGTTGGTGGCGTTTTGCCTCCGCGCAGTGCCCTGACGACGCCGGTTTGACCGTCAAATCATTGGCAGCCCGCGGCGACGCGGACCACGCGGGAAGGCCGCATCGATCCGCGCGATCTCGGCCTGCGACAACTGTATATCGGACGCACCGGCATTCTCTTCGACATGTTCGACGCTGGACGCTTTGGGGATCGCGAAGACCGACGGCCGCCGCGTCAGAAATGCAAGCGCGATCTGGCGCGGGGTCGCATCATGCGCCTGCGCGATATCCGCGAGCAGGCGGCCGCCCGGCGTGTGATTGCTTGGAAAATCGCCATGCCCGAATGGACTATACGCGGTGACGGCGAGACGGTCCTGCTCGCACCAGGGTAACACGGCATGTTCGATCGCGCGTTCCTGCAAATGATAGAGCACCTGATCGCAGACAATGCTCGATTCGCCGGCAATCTCCCGTGCCTCTTCAAGATCCGGAACGTCGAAGTTGCTCACGCCATAGGAAAGTATTTTGCCCTCCTCACGGAGCGCCTCGAAAGCCGCGAACGTGTCCTCCAGCGGATACGGTCCGCGCCAGTGCAGCAGGTAGCAATCCAGCCAGTCTGTCTTGAGGTGGGTGAGCGATCTCTCGCAAGCGATCTTCGTCCCCAGTCGGGAAGCATTATGTGGCAGCACTTTGGAGACCAGGAATACCTCATCGCGCCGGCCCGCGATGGCGTTGCCGACCAGTTCCTCGGTGGCGCCGTCGCCATACATTTCCGCGGTGTCGATGTGATTCATTCCGAGATCAATGCCTCGTCGCAAGGCGGCGATCGCGGAGGCCGGGTTGCCTTCCTCGATGTACCAGGTCCCCTGGCCGATGATGCTGACCTCGCGCTGCAGCGGACCGAACCGCCGCTTTTGGACGCTGGTCCGCGCACTGCGCCTAGCATTAGGCAGCATGACGTCGCCCACGTGCGCCGCTGAACAGCTTGATCGTTTCCTGGTTGAATGCCGGGATATCATCGGGACTGCGGCTCGTAACCAAGCCTTTGTCCACCAACGCTTCCTGGTCCACCCAGTCCGCACCGGCATTCTTGAGGTCGGTTTTGAGCGAGGGCCATGAGGTCATGCGTCGGCCGCGCGCCGCGCCGGTCTCGATCACGGTCCAGGGACCATGGCAGATCGCTGCAACCGGCTTTCCGGCATCGAAGAACGCCTTCGCGAAGGCAACCGCATTGGGCTGAATGCGAAGCGAGGCCGGGTTGATAACGCCGCCCGGCAGCAGCAGCGCGTCGAAATCTTCCGGCTTGGCCTGATCGAGATCCACATCGACCGGCAACTCTATGCTCCAGTCCGTGAAATTCCACGCCCGTACGCGTTGATGTTTGGGCGATACGATCTTGGTCGTGGCTCCCGCTTCGTCCAGAGCTTTGCGTGGCTCGGTGAGTTCGACCTGCTCGAAGCCGTCGGTGACCAGGATGGCCACATTGAGGCCTTTAAGGGTGTCGTTTGCCATGATCTAGCTCCTTTCCAATCCTGGTGTAGTGAACGCCGGTTTTGCGGATGCAGTGGCGCAAGCTCCCGCTCTCGAGAGCAAGCTGTCGCGGCTCACCGCCAGCGCTGGTCGACGCAGGCCTTCGGTTGTTCGCCGCGATCCTGTGCCAGAGACGGATAGTCTGTGTATCCCTTCTCGCCGCCGCCGTAATACGTCGTCGGATCGTCGGCATTGAAGGGCGCGCCGATGCGCAACCGCTCGGGCAGATCGGGATTGGCGATGAACTTGCGGCCGAAAGCGATCAGGTCTGCCTTGCCTTCGCGTAGCCACTGCGCCGCGGTGTCGGGCTGGAAGCCGCCCGCCACCATCAGGGTTCCCTTGAATTTCTTCCGGATCGTCTCGACCATGCCTAGCGCCCGCGGATCTGGCTCTTTTCCGATTTGCATCTGCTCCATCGTGGGGTTGACGATATGCAGATAGGCAAAGCGGTAATCGCTGAGGCGCTCGGCGATATAGCCAAAGGTTGCTTCCGGTTGGTCGTCATGGATGTCGTTCATCTTGCCCATCGGCGACAGCCGCACGCCGATGCGATCAGGCCCCCAGATCCGCATCACGGCTTCCGCGACCTCGAACAACAATCGCGTTCGGTTCTCGACCGGGCCGCCATAGGTGTCGGTGCGCCGGTTGGTGCCGGTCTCGACGAACTGATCGAGCAGATAGCCGTTGGCGGCGTGGATCTCGACGCCATCGAAATCGGCGGCCTGGGCGTTTCTGGCCGCGCGCTCATATTGCGCCACGATGTAGGGCATCTCTTCGATGTTGAGCGCGCGCGGCCGTACGAACGGAACAAGTTCGCCTTCGCCGCGCTCGTTCTCGATGAAGGCTTTGCCCTCCGGTATAATGGCGGAGGGGGCGACCGGGAGCATGTTGTCGGGCTGCAGGGCAGGATGCGAAATGCGGCCGACGTGCCAAAGCTGATTGAAGATCAATCCGTTAGCCTCATGCACCGTTTGGGTGACCCGATGCCACGCCTCTACCTGCTCACGGCTGTGGATGCCGGGCGTCCAGGCGTAACCCTGGCCTTGCATCGAAACCTGCGTTGCCTCGCTCACGATCAACGCCGCGGATGCGCGCTGCGCGTAGTAGCAGGCGGCAAGGGAGCTCGGCACATTGCCCGGCTGGCGCGCCCGCGAGCGCGTCAGTGGCGCCATGACGATACGATGCCGCAAGTTGAAGGGACCAAGCCGGTACGGCTGGAACAGCACGTCCGTGTCCGGTGTCTGAGCGGCACGGGGGCTCCGTGTAATCGTAGCTGCCTCGTCCATAGTCCCTCCTTCAGAGGGTGGAATTGACGGCTCCCTGGACCGTTCCCGCGGAAAGATTAGGAGCGAAGCGATCCGCACTCAATTGACACCCGTCAATGCGGTGTACGATTAGAGTTTCGCTAACAGGTCCACGTTTGTAACGCTGATTTGCGAGGGCGGGTGTGACCGCTGACATCGCCATCATGAAAGCGACCGACACCATCACCCTGCATGAGGGCTATTTCGCGGCGGCTTGCCTGCCTTACCATTCCTATCGCGTCTTCACCTTGATTTCGTCGATGTGACCGTACGGATCATAGAAGTTGCGTGCTCGAAGTCCTTTTGGTGGCAGCGCTCCGTGATCAGGAGCGGAGCCACCGTGAAGCGCCAGTTTCCAGTATTTTGCCCTTACAACGGCTCCGTTGCGGTAGCTTGAGGCTACCGCAACGGAGCAATGTTTTGGTTGAGAGCTTAAATTCGCTCGAGGATATGAAGACCTCGTCCTCGATCGACCAGATAGATCAAGCCGCGCGAGTCAAAGCAGACGTCATTGCTTTGCACGCGTGTTGCACCCTCGGGCACCGGAGGAATGAACGAGGCCACCTGTTTTGGAGCGTGGGGATTGGCGATATCAACAACCCGCAGACCGTGCGAGAACCAGGCAATCGGAATTTCCGTGCTTCGGATATCCTCGCAGAACTGATGAAGGCCGGTGTAGTCGGGCTTCAGAGAACCGTCTTCTTCCTCAACCTGGAAGCTCGCAAACGGCATCGGGCGGGTCTCGTCGGTGATGTCCACGAGCCAGAGAAATGCTGGCGCTGCCGGTCCAAGCCGCACGACATCCTCATCGGCAACGAGCATGACGCGGCGGCCGCGCAACAGGAATGGGACCGGAAGAGCGGTGTGAGTCGGCCAAGGAAATGGCGGGCTCCAATCAAGACCGGACACGAACTTCGGCTTGCTCATGTCCTCAATGTTGAGAATAACGAAACCACCATGCCAATAGCTCACATACAGACGATCGCCCTGGCGCATCGGGTGGTGGCAGCGATGGTCGGTCCCCTTCCAGGTCGGCGTTTCTCCGCCCGCGGTCCATTGACCCGGCATCCACCACCGGCCGACCTCTTCCGGCTTGTCCGGCTTTTGAAAGTCAATGATCGAAACCACATTTCCAAGATAGCCATCGAGTTCCGGTGAACCGTAGACATATCGACCGTCGAAAGTGAACCGATGCATACCACGCGTTTGCCACGTCGTAATGTGGCGCGGCGTTGCCGGATTGGAAACATCATAGACTTCAAGACCGCCCTTGAAATCGGGATCGCGGCGGCCGATCGGAAAAATCTCCCGATTGACCAGCATGATGTCATTTTCGACGCGCACCTTGTGCGAAAGAGCACCTTCCGGTGTCTTGATCTCCGCCATGAGGCGAGGTTTTTTTGGATCGGACACGTCGATGATCGACGTACCATTCGGCGGCTTGACATGACCAACATAAGCCGTCGTCTTGTTGACAACGACCTGTCCACCACCTGGACAGTCAATATATCCGACGACCCTCAAACCATCGATTTTCGACATTCCGTTTCCTTTTCTTCTAACATTCCATTCAAAGCAAATGTGCGCACGCGAAACCACTCACCAACTTCGCGCGATATCTCAAACAAGTCAGCGCTCGGTCAGAACCACTTCTTGTCCAGCTTATCGAGAAAACCTTCCTTCTTCAGGTCCGCCAGGTGTCGGTTGATCTCGGCCATCAGGGCCGTATCTTCCTTGCGGGTATTGATGCCGACCGTGCTGTCGCTCCAGATTTCAGTGGTTTCGATATCCTTCAGGCCCTTCATGTTGAACCTGATGGACGGCAGTGGATTGACGACTGCGTCCACCCGCCCGATCTCAAGATCCTTGAGCGCAAGCAGGATCGTGTCGTAACTCTTCACTTCCTTCACATCCTTCAGCTGGCCGCGCACGTATCGCTCGCCCGAACTCCCGATCTGAACGCCGACGATCTTGCCAGCGAGATCGGAAGACTTGGCGATGGGGGTGCCTTTCTTTTTTGCACCACCAACACCTGCGTTATAATATGAGTCAGAAAATTCGATCTGGGCAGCACGTTCCGGCGTCTTGGTCAGCGCCGTGATCAACAGATCGACCCGGCCAGAACGAAGTCCGGCAACGATGCCTTTGAAGTCGATTTCCTGCCACTCGATCTTCACGCCCATGCGCCGGGCGATTTCCTCACCCATATCGACATCGAAGCCGACGAGTTTGCCAGCTTCCCTGTACTCGAAGGGCGCATATGCCGCGGATGTTCCGACAACCATGACCCCCGCCTTCTTGATCTTCGCGAGCGTATCCTGAGCCGACGACGGTTGGACGGACTGCAACAACGCAGCTGCTGCGGCTATCAGCGCCACGACAAAGCCCCTGCGAGTCATGACAGACGACACGATTTTCGACGATAGCATTCGATCATCTCCCCTCGAGATTTGAACGTTTCGGCAACCTCACACTCAGCAATCATCAGGACCGATACACGTGGCGCGTGGTCGATGTTTCCGCCACCACGCGCCCGCGCTTGATTACGCAGAGACGGTCGGCCTGCTTCGTGATCGCGTCCGCGGGAGAGGACGCATCGATGATCACCATGTCGCCAAGGCAACCGGGCGCCGTTCCGTAATCATCAAGGCGCAGAAGCCGCGCCGCGTTACGCGTCGGCATCGCGAAGACAGCCTCGATTTCGTCCGGCTGGCTCATATGGGCCGCATGCGCGGCTATTAGCGCCACTTCAAGCATGTCGCTGCGACCGAACGGATAGAAGGTATCCTTAACGCAATCCTGCCCGAACGATACATTGGCGCCAGCGGCGATCAATTCCTTGACCCGGGTGATTCCACGCCGCTTGGGTTGGCGATCCAGTCTGCCCTGCAACATCAGATTCGTTACCGGGTTCATGATCATGTTGACGCCGGCTTCCCGCACGAGCGAAATGATCTGGTCGGCGTAATCGTCCGGATAGGCTGCGAGCGCACAGGTATGGCCAGCAGTGACACGGCCGTGCCAGCCGCGCGCGATGGCTTCGCGCGCCAACATTTCAAGCGTCCGTGCCGCCGGGTTGTCCGTCTCGTCGACATGCATGTCGACGTCGGCATCGTATTTCTGCGCAATGTCGAATGCGATGCGAATGTGCGCAAGGCTATCTTCTGGCGAGGCTTCATTGAACGGCATCCCGCCGACGACATCCGCGCCCATCTCCATAGCCTGCCAAAGGAGATCTTCGGTCCCCGGATTGCTGAGAATGCCTTCCTGCGGGAATGCGACGATTTCGATGTCTATCAAATCTGAATATTGACGCTTTGCCTCGAGGACCCCTTCCAGCGGGCGCAGACCTCCGATGGTATCGACGTCAACATGGCTCCGCATCCTTGTCACACCATTGGCAACCGCGGACTGGATGACGCGCCCCGCACGGCCGACAATGTCCTCGACTGTGTACTTCTTCTTGCGATCCCAAATGATCTCGATCGCCTCGTCCAGGGTACCGGACACATTGACCCGCACATCTTCGTTGATCAGCGCCTTGTCGAGATGGATATGCGGCTCGATGAAGCCAGGGACAGCCAGCTTGCCCTTAGCGTCGATCACTCTTGCCTTCGATTGGTCGGTATTCGCGGTCAACGAAACATAGCGTCCGTCGCAAAAAGCATAATCCTGCGGCCCGGCTTCGCCCCACACCAAGGCGTTCTGCACGATCAGATTGATATCACCGCTCTTTGTCATCGCAACAATCACCCCAACACCCGACGGAGGAAGTTTCTCAGACGTTCGCTCTTCGGATTGCCGAACAGCTCGGCCGGCGGCCCCTGCTCGACGATCTCTCCGCCGTCCATGAAAATCACGCGATCGGACACGTCTCGCGCGAATGCCATTTCATGGGTCACGACGAACATTGTCATGCCCTCCTTCGCCAGGTCCCGCATAACCCCCAGAACCTCGCCAACCAGTTCCGGATCGAGCGCCGAAGTCACTTCATCAAACAGAATGACTTTGGGCTCCATAGCGAGCGCCCGCGCAATGGCGACACGCTGCTGCTGACCGCCTGATAATTGCGAGGGATACACATACATTTTCTCGGATAGGCCAACTTTGGCCAGCAGGTTCGACGCCTTCTCGATGGCCTGCTGCTTCGGGATTCCCCGGACCCGAATGGGCGCCTCGATGACGTTTTCGATCACACTGAGATGAGGAAACAGATTGAACTGCTGAAACACGATCCCAATCATCGCACGCGTGGCATTGAGCGCAGCATCCGGCAACTTGACGAGATTTCCATCTTTGTCTTTTCGGTACCCAATCAGGGTCCCATTGACCCACACCTCACCCGGACCATAGGCCTCCAGAAAATTCACGCAGTTAAGCAGCGTGCTTTTTCCCGATCCGCTTGGACCGATGACACACACCACCTCTCCAGCAGCGACGCCGATGTCGATGCCTTTGAGGACGTGCAGGCTGCCGTAGTACTTATGCAAGCCCTTGATTTGAATGAGATGGCTCACGGTCATCACTTCGACTTCCCAAACCACTTGGCACGGATGCGCTCCAGTTCCCCATTAGCTTTCGCTTGTTTCAGGATGCGATTGATTTCGGCCATCAACGTCTTGTCTTCCAAACGCGTGTTAATTCCGACCCAGCCGGAGTCGTAGGTCGCTGTGACTTTCACCCGCGGAAAATTTTTGTGAATGAGATACTGCAACGGCGGCAGGTTACTCACCACCGCATCGCTGCGACCAATCTCGAGATCTCTGAGAGCGAGCATGAGCGTGTCGTAGGTCTTGATCTCTTTTGCTGATTTGATTGAGCGAGCCTCACGCTCACCCGTCGTCCCGAGCTCGGCGCCGATAACTTTCCCGTCAAGCGCGCTCTTCGACGCGATTGCCGTCTTATCGTCGCGCACCGCGATGGCGACCGCCGTATCGTAATAGGATTCAGAGAACGCCACCTGCTCAGCCCGCGCGGGCGTGTGGGTCATAGCCGTAACCAGGAGGTCGACCTTTCCGCTTTTCAGCGAGGGTATAAGGCCCTTGAAGTCGATGACGGAAATATCGGCTTTCACACCGAGTTCTTTGGCAACCAGCTCGGCAAGGTCGACATCGAAGCCCACAAGTTTGTCGCCCTCCTTGAACTCGAAGGGTGGATAGACGCCAGAGTTGGCGATCTTAATAACACCCGATGCTTTGACTTTCTCGAGCGCGTCCTGGGCGCCTGCACCGGTCGCAAACAGAGTTCCGACAGCAACACCCGCGAGCAAGGACAGTTCACGCAGGCTTTTCGCAGAGAGGCACAGTGTCATTCTCGCGCTCCTTCAATGGAGGTGGGTTGCATATCGAGCGGCCAGCATTTCGGCCTCCCTGAACACGGCTTTCTCGTCAAAAGTTAGAATTTCACCGTTGCGCACAACGACCCGACCACCGATGACGACATGACGGACCTGCAGCCTGCCACAGAACACAAGCTGTCGATGGATGTCGTTGAGGGGATACAGACGCGCGTCGCTACGCTCGAAGACGACAATGTCAGCCTTTTGACCAGCAGCAATGGTGCCGACGTCGCTCATGCCAAAGCGCGCACCGATGGTCCCTGTCGTCATTCCCAGAACATCCGGCACAGTCGGCCTGATCGCCTGACCCATCGCACCTTGCAACAGGCTCGCCATCTTCATGGCCTCAAACATGTCCTGACTGTCGTTGCTTGCGGCGCCGTCTGCACCGAGCGCCACCGCAATGCCTCGATCAAGCATCGCGGGCACCGGAGCGATCCCGCTTCCAAGTCGCAAGTTGCTCATCGGATTGTGAACGACCGTCGTCCGGCTATTTGCCAACAGATCAAGATCGGTATCGTCCACCCAGACGCAGTGAGCGAGACTGACCTTGTCATTCAGCAGGCCGAAAGAATCCAAATGGCGAACGGTCGAGCGGCCATAGATTTCGGCGGCTTCCTGCCGCTGCGTACGTGTTTCGTCGACATGCATCTGAACGCAGACATCGTATTTTCTGCTGAGGTTGCCCACCATTTCCATGAGCTGGTCGGTGCAGCGATGCGGCGCCGACGGCCCTAACATAACAGTGCCGAGCCCCGAGGGGTCATGCCATGCCTTGATGGCGGCACGGCACATTGCCCCAGTTTCCTCAAGAGAGAGGACGGGTTTCACCCAAGGCGGCATAATGCGATCACGCAGCATAATGGCAATTGCGAACCGCATTCCCGCTTCGCGATAGGCCTCGGTGGCAGCCCTTATCGCCTCCAATGACATCGGCGTCTGACGAAAATGATCGACGACTGCTGTCGTCCCCGTCCGCAGCATCTCGGAACATCCCAGCAACACCGCGATCCGGATTTCGGCCGGCGTTAGCTGATCGAGCCTGGGCCAAATCGCTCCAGCCCAATCCTCGAAGGCGATGCGATCCACCGCACCACGCGCAAGATTTTCCGGCGAATGCGAATGAGCATTCAGGAGACCCGGCATTACGATCCCGTCGACCGCATCCAGCCGGTCTAGCGTATCCGATGCCACAGGCGATGCACCGCCAACATCGGTGATCCGGTCCTTGGCAATTGTGACACGGCAACGATCGGACACCGTGACCGATTGATCTAGCGCTACAACCATTCCGTTTTCGATGCTGAGCGCCATGACAATGTTCCTGTCAGGGTATCGCGAAGCGCTTTTCCAGGCGCGACACAAACCAGATCAACGGCAAGGTCATGAGCAGATAGATCAATGCGACACCAGCGAATGGACTGAATGTATTCGCCTTCCAGGTCATGATCTCGAGACCCGAGCGCAGCAATTCGCTCAGTGCGATGGTAGATACCAGCGCTGTATTCTTCAGAAGCGTGATCGATTCATTGGTGATCGGCGGCAGTACGCGGCGGATCACCTGCGGAAGAATAATGCGCCGCATCGCAAGCCCATAGGACATGCCCAGGGAGCGGGCGGCACGCATCTGGCCCTTGTCGATAGATTGAATGCCTGCCCGAACGATTTCGGATACGTAGGCCCCATTCGTTACCGACAGAGCAATCACGGCGACGGTGAAGGCGGAAAGTTGTATCCCCGCTGCCGGCAGACCGTAATACAGGAACATAATGGTCACGAGCAGCGGTATTCCGCGCATCATGGTCGTGAAGCACACCGCAAAGAAACTGATGATGCGATTGGTCGATACCCGGGCTATTCCGCCGAACAGCCCCAATGTCAGCCCAATGACTACGGATATGATCGTGAGTTGGAGCGTGAGCCACGCGCCCTTAAGCAAGGCAGGGATGGAATCAATGAAGATATCCCATTGAAAGTCCATGTCAGCTACTCCGCAGCAGGATCGATGTGAGTTGACTTCATCCGAGCCGATCTGTGTGAGGCGAAGGCCGGCATGACAGCTCCTACAGCGTCAGCGACCTTCCGCTTCGATCGGCTCTCACAGGAATGAAATTACCCTTTGCACGAGGTCATTCACCCACATCGACGATTGCAATAACCGGGCCACCACCCTGTGGGCCCTGATGCATGGCATCCACCGACACGAACACGGCCGGATCACCGATCGCGAGGGCGGCGATGGAACTCACCGCCGCCTTCGAATGGCGATGGTGATGCACGTCGGAATCGTCCAGCATGATTTGGCGGCGGCCGCGCAGCCTGCCGGTGCGATCGGCCTCACACTTCATGAAGCAGTTGACCACCTTGCCATTGAGATGACTTGCATTCGGGCGCTCCGGCAGATCAAGACCCGCGTTTCGGATCGCCTCGTAGATGCCGTCGATATCGAGCGCATCCTTCATCACGCTGTGGCCGATCCGATAGGGTCCCCCGGCGCCTTCGCGATTGCCGAGCAGAACAATCTGCGCCTGATCGAGTTCGACGCCTGAAGAGCAAGACGCAACCGACGAATACAAATCGAGATTGCGACAGATCTCCTCGGCTTTCGGCATTTTGATCTCGCCGAGCGCAACCGCAATGCCAAGACCAGTGGTGCCGTTTGAAACTCCCATCGAGTCATGCACCTCGCAGAACACATCCTTGCCGCGTGAATGGGCATCCTGGATGGTCTCGATGGTCAGCAGCGGGGTTTTAGTCTGCACGTAATGCACGTCGCGAGGATCCGATATCCCCGCATCTTTCATCGCAAGACGCACACCCTCGGCGACTTTTTCGACCATTGCCGGGCGGCCGATATCCTCAGGCAGAATGACCGGACTGAGCGCAGTACCCATTGCCAGGCGCGCCTTGCCCGCTGATCCTGTTTTGTTATTTCGCGCAAACACTGTGGCATGCGGAGTCATGATGCCATCACAACCACCCGACCAAACCATTGGGATCTGTTTGATCTCGGCGTCGGAGCGGGTGCCGTGCTTTTTAAGGACGCCGCGAAACGCCTGGTCTGACAGGATGCGAGTGAAGTCGTTGACCCCGCCATTACCTTCAGTCTTTCCGATAACGGCGATCACCTCGTCGGCCCCGAAGCGGCCCCGGGTGATGAATTCGTCAAGACCTGAAGCGTCCATAACGCTCTTGATTTCGACTTTCACGACGTCAATCGCCATGACCGCTCCCCCATGTCTGCGCGTTGTTTCGCGCTTTTGAATCTCTGTCGTCTTCAACAGGACGATCGCTGCACTGCCGTACAAATGGAATGCATCACTACAATTAGTCAAACATAGTTTTGTACTGTCAGCAACTGTCATCACGCATCATGTTTAGAGGCAGAATGACACAGTTAATGCCGAAATATACTGGCGATCTGACTTTTGATTTGATAGTACAAATACAAGCACAAATATTTTTTTGAGATGCCGGCACATGAAAACAGTGAAACGCCCTCGGGAAATTTCGCCCGAGCACCTCAACATCACGCTATCCCCCAACGGGCCCGCAGTCTTTGTGCAGATACGAGAACAGATCCGCAGCCTCATTGCGCAAGGTCACCTTGCACCGGGCATGCGATTGCCGGCCATTCGAACACTAGCGAAACAACTTGGCGTCAATCAGATCACCGTTGCTCGTGCTTATCGTCAACTTGGAGAGGGCGGAATCATCGAAGGCCGCCACGGAGGCGGCACCTATGTTGCGTCACCGACATCTTTGATTGAGACGACCTCAGCTTCGGAACCCAGCAAGCGTAGCGACCCATTGCTTGCGGAACGGCTGTTTGAACTGGCGCACGCACCCGGCGTGATTAGCTTTAGTGCAAATTATCCTCACCTCGATGCAAAGCGAATTTCGAATTTTCGCGAGTGCCTGACTCAGGCAATCAATCTGAAGCTCGATTCATGCCTGCTCTATGAACCCCCAACCGGGCGGCCATCATTGCAGCTACAGATTGGCAAGTATCTCGCAAGCCAGGGAATCGATATCGATCCACATACCGTAGTGGTGACGTCCGGCGCACAACAGGCGATCGACCTGACCGTGAAAGCATTGGTGTCTCCCAACACTCCCGTCATTGTGGAGCGTCCGGCCTATTATGGCGCGATCAATGCTTTTCAAGGTGCTGGTGCCCGAATCCTCGAGGTTCCGCTGCAGGACGACGGCATGGACCTGGAGATCCTTGAAGCTCTTCTCTCGCGACACCGCGCGAAAGTCATCTACACAAACCCGACATTTCAAAATCCAACCGGCATAACCATGAGCGAAGCCAAACGACACGCGCTATTGGCTCTCGCGCGCCGATTCAACGCCACCATCCTGGAAGATGACCATTCGTCGGACCTGCGCTTCAGAGGTCTCCCGCTTCCGTCCATTCGCGCCTTGGCAAAGCCGGAAGATCCCGTCTGTCATGTCCGCGGTTTCGGAAAGATTGCCCTTCCAGGATTCCGGATGGGTTTTCTTGTCGCTCCCAATTCGGTGCGGCAGAAAGTCCTTAAGTTAAAGGCGCATGCCGATTTGCACTGCAATGCATTGATACAGGAAGCTCTGGCCATCTATATGGAGAAGGATCACTTCAAGCGTTCGACTGCCTGGATGAAGACGTATTACGGCGAACGGCAACAGCGCCTGTACGACAGCCTCCTTGCGGAAATGCCGAAAGGCACCGAAATCATCCGCCCCGATGGCGGTCTAAGCCTGTGGCTAACTTTGCCGGGCGACGCCTTCGTTTCCGAGCTTTATTTTCGCGCTGTCAGGCGTGGCGTTGCCTTTGTTCCGGGAGAGGTCTTTTTCGCAAGCTCTCCCAATCATAGATCACTGCGGATCAGTTTTGGTTTGAACCGTGACGATGAATTGCAGGACGGCGTCAGCCGCCTCTGCTCAGTCGTCAACGATCTCACCAATCGCCCCAACCGGGGCATGGTGCTTATCTGATAAAAGGCGCAGGCCAGCTCGCGCCCACGACCTCGGCTCCTCAATTCAGCTTCAGGTCGGCGGCCGGAGGCAAAAACGACGCATCGAAAATGTCCGCACCTTTCGGCTTGGGATTTTTGAAAGTGTAAGTCATGGCGATTTGATCGATCGACTGATCGAGCCGACCCATGTCGGCACGGCCGAAGCCATTGGCCATGACGCGGCTTGTCACAATATTGTCCTTCAACATCATCCGCAGCCGTTCAAGCTCCACTTCCCGTTTGGCCACATCGTTTCGCTTCATAATGGAAGCGATTGCCGCCTCCGGATCCTTCACCGTGTCTTTCAGCCCCTTCGCGAAGGCAGCGAGAAACTTCCGAACTGCAGCCGGATTTTCCTCCGCGAATTTTGTGTTCACCACGATGGCATTGCCGTAGAGGTTCACGCCATAATCAGCCATCAGCATGATGACGATGTCGTCTGCAGGAACGCCCCGCTCCTTCAGATTGATAGCGTTGAACGAGAAGGCGGCGATCGCGTCGACCTGACCGCCAGCGAGCATGGGTTCGCGAACCGGAAAGCCGATATTGTCAATCGTGACGGTGGCAGGATCGATCTTGTTGGCGTGAGTGAAGATTTTCCATTGTGCATAGGCTGCGTCCGCCGCCGGCGCTCCGAGCCGCTTGCCGGCAAGATCTGCTGGCTTGGTCACTCCGCGGCTTTTCAGGCTGATGATTGCGAATGGCGGCTGGTCGTGAACGATGAATATCGCCTTGATCGGCGCATTCGGATTCGCGTCTCGGAACTTGATCAGCGAATTTATATCGCCCGACGCGATATTGTAGACGCCCGAGGCCACGCGATTGAGCGGCTCGAGCGAGCCACCCGCGGTATCGATCGTAACGTCAAGCCCCTCTGCCTTGAAATATCCCCTGTCGAGCGGGACCAGAAATGGCGTGACCTGCCCCTCAAATTTCCAGTCGAGCGAAAATTTCACCGGTGTTTGCGCGGCAGCTCCGTTCGCCGCGACCATTGCGGCCATCGCAATAGCAGGCCCGAGAAATCGCGTGATCAATGAGGCGAACATGTGAGACCCTCTGTCAGCTTTATCCGGCTGCTCAAGCTGAACAGAAAATCTATTGATCAGCAATTCGATTATTCTGATAAATTTTCCACGCGACAGTCGCGAGATAACACAAATAGCCGCACAATCTGGGGCGTCGCTTTGCGAGGAGACTACGATGTTTGATCGCACGAAACCGGATCTCGTGGTTATCGGTGGCACACTCCTCATTCCTGGTATTGGCTATGTCCGCGCCGATGTCGCGATCGCCGGAGACAAGATCATCGCACTTGGAGAGAATCTTGCCGGAGACGGCAGCAGAGTTTTCGATGCCACTGGCAAGCTGGTCCTTCCGGGGATCATCGATCCGCACACCCACATCGGAAACGAGAAATCCTATGAGGAAGAGGCCGAAACCGAAACGCGAGCAGCCATATTAGGCGGTGTGACAACAATCGGGATCTTCATAAGAAGTCTCCGCGACTCATACTTAAAGCATTTGCCCGCGTTTCGCCGCGCAATGAACGAGCTCAGTTACGTCGACTCGATCTTCCATCCGCAGATCTTCAATGACGAACAGATAGCCGAGATTCCGATCTACGCGAGCGAATACGGTATCCGCTCGTTCAAATTCTACATGTCGGGATTGCCGGGCATTGTGAACTCCGTTCCGGACGATATGCTGCTGCGCGGCTTTCAGACCGTCGCAAAGCTCGGTGCGGGTGCTGTGGCATGCGTGCATTGTGAGACAGGTTCGCTGGTCGCAGCCGCCCGCAACGAATTGCAGTCACAGGCATTCGGCACGCTGGCCGACTGGGAGCGGGCTCACCCACCCGAAGCAGAGGCGCTGGCGATACAAACGGCTCTGTATCTCGCCAAGGTTGCCGGCGCGCATCTTTACATCGTTCATCTGTCGAGCCGTCAGGGCCTCGACGTCGTCCGTCTTGCACGTCAGCAAGGGTTGCGTTTTACGGTCGAGACCACCTCTCCCTTCCTTGGCATCGCCAGCAATGACTCGAATGGGTTTCTCGCCAAGGCCGTGCCACCTGTGCGCAGCCCGGAGCACCAGGACGAACTTTGGGAAGGCATCCTGGAGAGATCGATCAACACCGTCGGAACGGACAACACCTCGCGGACGCGCGCCGGCAAGCAGCCCGAGGCTGGACTACACGGTGCCCGCCCTGGTTTGCCGGTTCTCGGGACTCACCTTCCAGCGTTGCTGCATTATGGACAACAGCGCGGCATTCCTCTCGAATTGCTGGTTGATAGCGCCACGCGCGCGCCTGCCAAAGTGTTCGGCCTCTATCCCCGAAAGGGCACGATCGCAGTCGGTTCGGATGCCGATCTGGTCGTGGTCGACCTCAACCTCGAACGCACCGTTTACGCGGAAAATCTAGACGGGATGGCTGACTTCTCGCCATTCGAGGGCAAGACTCTGAAGGGATGGCCGGTTGCTACCATCAAGGCTGGTCAAATCGTCGCGTGCGACGGCAAAGTCGTCGGCAGACCGACGGGACGTTACCTGCCACGAGCGGCAACAAACGCCATCTCAAACCTGGATTGGATGGCAACCACTCCTTCTCAGGTCAGGTTTTGAGAAAGTGTGTTCCAGCTGAACGAACCATTCAATCCAGAAGTGCGAGCGCAGCAGCCGTTTGCATATAAACCTCCCCTGGTGCGCTGGAGATCTAAGGTCCTCTGCGGCTGTCTTCGTTCATCGGCACGCTGCCGATCAGATCTGAGAGCCTTTGAATCGCAAGAAGTATGAAATTTGTTGCAACGTCTGAACAACCACAAGCGGCGATCATCGCCTTTGCGGCAGCGCCGCTTCCTAGTTTCGCGTCAGATAGCAGAGAAGGTTGTAACGCGGCTCCTCTCTCGCCGCCAAGATTTGGTCCTTCCGACCACCGAGACGTAGTTCAAATTCTCAAGAAACATGCAGTGGGCTTAGCCTCCTCTATACTCTCCGCCTCATGAGGAAAGCCAAACGCGTTCTCTCCAACCACCTATTCTCTTGAGCTTAGGACTCGCGGCTGAGAGTACTGAGGGTAGCGGTTGTGCAAGCTCAAGCGCTTACCAAGCGACGGGAGGGTTGGGGGCGCGAATCACAGGTGGCAATTAATCCCTGTCCAAAAATCGACATCGAACGTTGATCCGTCCAATAGAGGGCTCCCCCTGTTCGACCAAATAGCGAAAGCCACCTGGAATTGGGCCGCCCTTTCGACTGGCCTTTGGCCTATTATATGCGTTTTCCACCTAAACGGGTTCACCACATTTTCAGGGACGTCACCACAGCGCGGACATGCACCACGATCAACGTCCGATAGTGTTCAATCCACGTCCGAGTTTGCTCATGGCTTCATCTTGATTCCAAGCTTGGCCCGCATGTCCTTGAACACTACAGCAATCGCTTCGATGATTCGTTTGTCCGGATTGGCCTTGCAATACATGATGACTTCGTGCTCTGCCTCTTTCGCCCGCTTGATATTCAGCATGTGCTTGTGAGCGAGGCCATTGTACCAGCCGCTGTACCAAGTGGTGAGCATGTCCGCGTCTTGCTGCCACGTTCCCGCCAGTTGCGCGCACGTCAATTTCTGAACATCCAAATATCCGTTGGCATCGGCGTAGGCGCTGAGGTCGGTCTGGGCATGTGCGGCCTGCATCGACGTGAAACCTAGCAGTGCTGCGGCGATCAATGTCTTACGCATCGTGATTCAACTCTTCTTTCGAAATGATCGGAGACGTGGAAGGTCGTGTGTTGCCCATGCCGACCCGCGAAAGCCGGCATGGGCTCTTTTTTTACGAGACCTTCTTGGCGGCGGGGATCGTCCACGAGCCGTTGAGGATCGTGGGATCGGTCTCGTTCGGCCAATACATCCGCAGCATCAGGACGAAGTCGCCGGAAGGTGCCGGAAGCCAGTTCGACTCCTTATCCTTGCCCGGAGATTCATGCTGAACATAAAGATCGGTCGAGCCGTCCGCATTGCTCTTCAAGTCCTGCCGCGGACTGATCGAGTATCGGTTGAGCGGGTTGTTCACAAAGAACATCGCGGGGTCGTACATGGTCACCGACCAGAAGGCCTCGACCGGCGGCAGTTTCCCCTTGGGGAAGTGCATCACGTATTTGTTTGCACCATTGTACTTGCGGTCGTCGGTATCGGTCTTCGATACTGGATAGAGCGCGTCCTGCGGGCGGTTCGCACCGAGGCCGATGGCAGTCACGAGCCCGCGCATCAGATAATCCGTGCCGTAGATGCCGGTTTTCGTGGTGTAGGCCCAGCCGTTCTCCTTCTTGATCGCCCTGTTGATCTTGAACTGAAGCATGATCCGGTCAAATCCGACGTCGGGCACCCGCCGCTTGAAGTCCGCCTTCAACTTGCTTGCGTCGAAGGATTGTCCGGGGACGATGCCGATGCGGGCAAATTTGGCGAGTTGAGCCGCATCCGCCTCGGACGGTGGATTGGTTTTCATCAATTCGCAGAGCAGCGTGAAATACGCCACCGCATCCATACGATTGACCTGGTCGCGAACCGGCGTCTTCATATCCACCGAGGGATCGACCTTGCCTGCCGGCGGCGTATACGGCTTTCCGTACGCACTCAGCGGAACCAGCTTGAACTCATCCTGCAGTTTGTGCACGGCCGCATAATCTCCCGGCGTACCGTCGCAGTAGATGCGGCCCAGCAGCCAGACGATGTTGGTCGGCGATTTGTATTCCTTGACGCCGGCGGGGAGCGTGCCCTTCCAGTTCGGCCCTGTGATCGCGTAGGTCTGCGCACCAGTGCCCGTGGTACGGGTACCCGGCACCTGGAAAACGTTGGTCCAGCCGTCCAGCATCGGGAGCAAGAAATAGCGGCCCTTCATATCAGGAACGCTGAGCACCCATGGCTCCTTGTCGACTTCGAAGAACGATGTCGTATAGAGCGTATCGGCATTGGGGGCGGTGACGTCCCGGAACGACGCATCGGGATACTGGCGCATCTTGATGATCTGCCCCATCGGCGCCTTCGTCCCTGCCGGTTCTGCGACATTGGTCAGGACCCGCCGGGTCATTTCCATCGTCACGAGCGGATAGCCGTAGATATAGGCGTCGGTGGCGAGCCAGAACTCCTCCAGCCCTTCTTCGATGCCCAGAAACGATCCTTGAGCCAAGGCCGAACGACTCATGGCCGCCATGGCAAGCACGCTAACTCCGCCAAGTGCGGCGGATCGACGGGTAACCTTCATGTGTACCTCCTCAATACTTGGATGAACAAAGATCAACGGCCCTCAGTAGGGATGCTGAGTAGTGCGAGAATCAGAAGCGCGCTGTCACCCCAATGACCGGCCCATGGGTCAGCATGTCGTATTGATAGAGGGTATTGCCGGCGCCTTTCTCGAAATCGACGTAGAGAGCACGATAGCCAAGCATCCCGCTCCAGATGGCGTGCTGTGTGCGGGCGAAATCCCAGTTGAGATAGCCCATGGCCTGCCAGGAGATCTTGCTCCCAGCGCCAAAGCCGCCGACATCGCCGCGCACTACGAGCTCGGTGTGAGGCGAGAAGTGATGGCGCAGGCGCAGACCCACCAACGGATCGAACCAGGTTACGTCGCCGGAATCCGCAAAGGCGCGCCCGCCACTGACAGTTAGATCACCAATGTTCAAACCAGCGGATAGCGCCAGACTTGCCTCCGCGTTCTGCCACCAGAAACGTCCGCCGCCATAAAGATCGATCGACGTTTGCGCACCAGGGTTTGCGCCGCGCCAGTGAAACAGTTCGTATGCCAGGGCTGCTTCCGCAATGAACATTTCGAACTGGACCGACATCGCCGCCGCCAGTGTTCCACCTACATGGGGATGCACACTGCGCGCGCGGGCGCCGCTGTCAGAAACGCCAACCTTCATGTAGACGAGATCGGTCATGACTGCGAACGGCCCCTTTCGCGCCTCGAAGGCGCCCATCAGGCCGAACAGCTCTTTCGGAATCTTCCGGTGCAGCAGATCGATGAAGGTCGCATCGATATCGGCAGTGCGTCCTTTGACAGTCGTCGAGCCGTTGAGCGATGGCAACCAGGCGTAAGGCGTGACGGTGTACGTCCAGACCGACGGTTCGGGTGGCGGCGCCTTGACCACCGGTGCAGGCATATCGGCGGCAAAGGCTGCCGTGCCCCAGCAAAGCGAAACCGTGGCAATAATGCACTGGCGCAGTTTGCGATTGGTCAGCATTTCACGGCCTCACTGTCCGGGCGCGCGGCATACATTGGCGTACAGCAGGCCGGTTGATCAGAGCTCGATATCATTGGTTGAATTTCACGGAACCCATCGCAACTCGATGGTCGATATACCGACCGATAAATTCAGCGCCACTTCGCCCGAAAGCGAAACCGGCTGCAACGCATAGGCGCGAGCATTACCTCCGAAAAGGATATTCGCACCGACCCCAACGCCGACGCCGATCTCACCACTCGGCCCCACATATGCGCCTGCAAGCGCACCGTTCAACGGGCCTGCTGTTGGCGCATAAACCTGCCAGGCCACCCCCTGCGCAAGCGTGATCCCTATGTCTACTCCCAGTGTACCGAACGTTCCGGTGTAGTTTTCGGGCGGGTAAGGGCCAGTCGGCTTGTAGACACAGTTCATTGTCTGCAGAGAGCCGACGACCAGACCGACTGTCGGCGAGACATTGCAGTTGAGGAGACCGGAATTTACTCCGGTTACGCCGGGCGGCGGTGGCATTTGCGCGGATGCTGCTTCCGGATAGGCGAAAAAATACAACGCCGCTATAGGGCCGAGCAGACCGGCCATTTTGACGTTCATGGAGATTCCTCTTTTACGATCGTGTCGCATTGCGCGGCATGTCGCTGAAGTTAAGGATTGTTTCCCCGCTTCCTCACTGTCCGGTGACACACTTTTCGACGAATCGCAGTCATCGACCGGCCCAAGAATGCGCAGCGGCGTCACCGTCACCATAGCCCCTTTGTTAGATCGAACGGCGCATCAGTAGCAAGGCGGATAGGGATAGTAACCGCATCGCGGCGGATAATAGGGATACGGAGCATAGGGGGCTACGTAAGGATACGCCGTAGCAGCCGCCGCACCGGCAACGGCGGCAGCTCCGGCGACCGCCGCGCCGCGGTAATAAGCACCTCGCCACGCAGTCCGTCGCGCCACGCCAGCAAACGACAACGGCGTAAACGGCCGGCCGATGATGTCGATAAAGACCGACGCCGGTCCGTCCGCTCCGGCCAAGTCGCCTTCGAGCACATCAACATCGAAAGTGAGTTTATCGCCTTCAAGTTTCGGCGACTTCAAGACAACCACCACGTCGACAACAGTCGACCCGTCTTTCTTGAATCCGGACACCGTCGCGTTCGGCGGATCCTTCGCGAAATTGTCGCTGCCATTGCCCCAATCTTCGATGATCCGCGCTGTCAGATCGTGTCCAGCCGCCCGCACCGGGCGATCCGCAAACACGATGGCATTGGGGGAAATCCCGGTCAGCACCAGCTTGCCGTCTTTCAGACTGGCGGCTCTGGAATTAAGAACAAACAGCGACGGGACAACTTCAGGCTTGGCCTGTCCGATGGATTTCTCGAGAGGAACGTGCGGCTTCGTCTCGGATGCAGATTGCGCGGAAAGCGTCGCGGGCGCACAGATCAGACCGGCAGCTGCAATGGCCATCAGGGCAGCGCGAAACATCGTCATTGGCTCTCATCCCCTCCACAAGAGGTCCATTTCATTTGGCCATGTCGTGCCAATCAGCAGGACGAGTCTTGCCATTTCGCGCCAATCGCAATTCAGCGCCGGCCGGCCGCAGGCGAACTCTTGTCGTGGGGCCCCTTGTCAATCCGTTGTTGCTGCCGATAAGTAATGGGTTGAATTTTCATCAAACGCATAAAGGTGCGGCTGAAGCTGCTGGGTCCGGCATAGCCGAGGCGTAAGGCGATATCAGAAATCCGTGCATTGGAATCCACGAGCAGATGGCAGGCCGCGTCAAGTCGAACTTCCGCGACCACCTCACTGTAACTCGTACCCATTTCACCGAGATGACGCTGAAGCGATCGCGCGCTCACTCCTAATTGATTTGCTGTCCGCTGAAGCGATGCTCCACCGTACCGAAGCGATGCAGCAATAGCTGCTCGCACCGCATATTGGGACGGCATATGGACAGGCTTCATAAACGCGTCATGAAAGGTCGGGAAACCTTTGCCACCTCGTTTGATCGTTGTTCTCGTTGGTAATACTGGAATCACCCAGCGGTCTGGCCATAAGCCGCCAAAATTCATTTGGGGGCGGAGGTTGCGGTAACGCCAATGCAGACTGAGTCCGGGTGCTGCGTTGCAGCAAAAAGAGCGATTGAATGGATCAGCCGCGTAGTTGCGGCGTCGAAGTGAACATGACGCTAAAAAAAAGCAAGCGCAACTAGACGACTTTCGCGGTCCAGGTGGGGGGCCGGAACATGAACGGAATTCCTTTAACGCGTTGCCAATTCCTGATTCCTTTTGCCATTATTCATGATGAGATTGGCGCGCCAACTGAGGCGCTTCTGGCCAAGTTTCGTCTTCCGACATCTTTGGAAGAGAAGGCTGACCACTACGTACCAATATTGCCGGCCATCCGATTCGCGGAAGCTGCACAAAGATCACAGGGTATCACGGATTTCGGCTTCCAAGCGTCCCGGCAGCTGCAGTTCTGCCACCTGAGCGAAAAACTGCGGACCATCATCGGTCACTCTCCGACGTTGTTCTCCGCATTACAGCAGGTGTGCAAATGGGCGCCGCTTGAAGATACGAATCTGAACATGTGGCTGGAACGCTGCGGCGAGACCGTTAGAATTTGCAGCAGGCTGATTGGAACAACCGGCCTCCTGCACCTTGAACACTCGCAATGGCTCCAGAATATTTTTCCCATACATATCGTTCGACAGTTCGCCGGGCCGGACTGGTCTCCTTCAACAATTGCCTTTGAAGCCCATTATACGCCCGGTCTCCAAACTCAGGCTTTTTGGCCAAACACCCTTTTCCTATCGGGCCAACACGCCTCATGGATCGATGTACACGTTTCGCAACTCAGCCTGCAAAACCTCGCAATTGAGCAGCCGCCGAATCCATATGAGGACGAAGATCAGACCTCTCCCAACGAGATTGTCCGTACATTAAAACTGATGTTGCCATCCTACCTGGATGAAGGAGCGCCGACCGTAATGGAGATTGCCGAGATGGCCGGCATCAGCGTCAGGAGTTTTCAACGCAAGCTCTCAGGTATGGGCCTGTCATATTCGGGATTGATCGATGTGGTTCGATTTGAGAACGCAGCGAAACGCCTGCGCGATACGGACGCCAAGATTATCGACGTGGCATTTTCTTGTGGCTATGCAGACCCTGCCCACTTTACTCGCGCCTTCCGCCGGATTTCCGGAACGACGCCACGGGAATTTCGAGACCAGTGGAGGCCGCGGTAAGCCTTGCTCCTTCGGATAGATTTGCCGGCAAACGAAATCGGCCCCCTTTCGATTGGCGCGAAATGGCAATTTCCATAAGCCCAGTCACGCTATGAGAGGCTGCCCTTGTTGGCTGCGACTGGCAAACCGTCCATTGTCCGAGAATGCGTTACGAGCGAAATATGACGAAGCCGAATTTGCAATGGTGCCAGCTCATTTTGACGCTCTTGGGTGTGGCTTTCATATGTGGCGCCTGTTCCGATCGGCCGCTCCAGGGCGTGCTGATCCCTGTCGCAGAAACAACCCCGGGCACCTCGCGCGTACCGGTGCTGGTGGCTACCACGCGCCGTCGCGCGCCAGCCGATCCCGGTGAGATGTTTAACGGTGAACGGGCCGAAAGCGTCTCCTATGCATCAATCACCGTTTCAATTCCGCCGGACGCCAACCGCAAGATTGGAGAAGTACAATGGCCGGTTGTCGTCCCCGGCGACCCGAGCCGGAACTTCGTGACCGTGTCAGCCGACTATATTGACAAAAAGGATTTTGCGGCTGCGATCGCAAACACTGCGAAGCAGACCGGCCGCAGCAAGGTGATGGTTTTCGTGCACGGTTTTAACAACCGCTTCGATGATGCCGTCTACCGATTTGCGCAAATCGTACATGATTCCAAGGCGCCGGTGATCCCTGTGCTGTTCACCTGGCCGTCGCGTGGCGAGATCCGGCTTCGCTCCTACACCTACGATCGGGAAAGCGCGAACTACTCCAGGGATGCGCTTGAGGATCTGCTCGACATGCTGGCGAGCTATTCGAGCGTGAAGGAGATTTCGGTCCTGGCTCACTCCATGGGCAACTGGGTGACACTGGAAGCTTTGCGGGGACGATCCATGCGGGCCACCCAAGCGAGGATCAAGAGAGACAAGCTCAAATACGCCATGCTGGTTGCCCCTGATGTAGATGTCGACGTCTTCCGCACCCAAATCCAACGGATGGGCGCTGCCAGACCTCAGATTGCCCTCTTCGTATCACAGGACGACAAAGCGCTGGATCTGTCGAAAATGATCTGGGGCGGTGTGCCACGGCTTGGTGAAATCGATCCAGCTCTCGAGCCGTACCGCAGCGAATTGGAGCGCGACAGAATTATGGTCTTTGATCTGACCAAGCTGAAGTCGATCGGCGATGATCCTCACGACCGCGCCTTCGAGGATATCACCACCGTCGTAGGCATGATCAAGCAACGTCTGAGCGAGGGGCAGATTATGACCGAACATCGCCCGAATCCGACCAGTCACGTGGAAAATGTATCGGCAATGTCGAGATAGAGAGGCTGCACGAGATGGACGTTCTGGATGCCGCCCCCTGGGGCACTGACTGGGCGTGGAGCCTGCCGCTAATCTTGTTGAACGTCGTCATTCACGTCTTCGGCCTTGCGTTCATCTACGATGCGTTCACCGTCTTCTTGCGGGAAATAAAGGTTCGCCGCCGTTTCATGATCCGGTTTGCCGAGCTCATGACTGTGGCCGTCTTGCTGATCGTCGTCTTGCACGGCCTGGAGGCGATCGCATGGGCTCTCGCCTACCTTTCACTGGGTGCGCTTCCCAGCGCCAAGTCCGCAATGCTCTATTCGCTCGGCGCGATGACTGGGTTTGGAGCAGGCAATATTGTGTTGCCGGCGCACTGGCAAATGATGGGTGTCCTGCAGTCGCTCGCCGGAGTGCTGCTGTTTGGCCTCACCACCGCATTCATGTTTGCGATGTTCCAGGCGGTATGGCCGTCGACGGGACGCTCTGCAGGCAACTCGTCATCCTGATTGGATATCCGTGATTATCCAATCAGACCAAGTCGGAGATCACGTCAAGCGGAAGCACAGTCGTTGCGCCGGGGGCGCCCTAACGAAGCATGCGAAGTTTCGTGAACTGATTTTCCACGAGAGATGTGCGTCAACTAAAACTTCGTGAGCCAGTCGAGGCCTTCGAGGGTCGAGTTACGCGGCCTGTATTCGCACCCAATCCAAGACCTGTATTCACAAGCCCTCAATTCACTGAAGAGAGAGAGAAAATTGATTTCACCCCGATCAGGTTCGCCCCGATCTGGAACAGCAGCAATCTGCACGTGGCCAACAATATCTTGATAGGTGTGGAGGCGGCGGGTGAGGTCGCCATCGGCGATCTGAATGTGATAAACATCAAACATGAGCTTCAAACGCCGGCATTGTAATGCTCGAAGAAGCGCCGCTGCCTGATCCGAACTGCCCAGGAAATATCCTGGAACATCGCGGGAGTTGATCGGCTCGATCAAGAGCAGTGGCCCGTCATCGCCGACACGATCGACCGCATGGCGCAGATTGGCCTTGAAGACGGTCTCCGCCTCTTCCCGTGCGGAATTCTGCACCATGCCTGCCATGACATGGATGCCGTAGGCATTCAGCTCGGCGGCCATCTCGGCGGCGCGTTCGAAGGCGCTGTTGAAATCCGCCTGCGCTCCCGGCAGCGCCGCGCATCCCCACTCCTGCCCGGCTTTCCCGCTTCGCGGCATATTGAAAACGACGAGCGGAAGGCCGCAATCCTTGAGCGCTGCCTTGACCTCTGCCAGAGGATAATCGTCCAGATACCAGCACTCGATCCCGGAAAAGCCCGCCTCACGGGCCGCTGAAAACCGCTCAAGAAAAGGCAACTCGGTAAAGAGCGTCGAGATATTGGCCGCAAAACGCATGGACCGCCTCAGATGCCCCGCCGATCAGGACGCAGGCGCCAGCCATTCATCCAGCACTTCGCTGTTATGGGCTCCCAATTTCGGCGGCTCGCGGTAAATCCCGAGATCGAAATCCGACATACTGATCGGGAAGGCGATGGTCCGCGTTTCTGCTCCATTCGGAAGTCGAAGCGGATGGACGATCCCCATCGCTTCAACATGGGGATCGCTCAGTATGTCGGCGTATGTATTGATCGGGGCACAAGGGACCCCGCGCCGATCCATTTCCGTGATCCACTCCTGCGCTGTACGCGCCACAAACTTGCTTTCAAGAATTTCGCACAGGGCTATTTGATTTTTGGCGCGATCAAGTTGCGTTTTGAATCGCGGATCATTGACGAGCTCAGGCATCCCGACGGCTTGCGCCACTTCATGCCACAGGGCGTCATTGCCAGCGGCGATGACGAAATAATCATCCTGTGCGCGAAACGCCTGATACGGCGCATTACGCGGA
Organism: Pseudomonadota bacterium; assembly: GCA_023423415.1. GTDB lineage: Bacteria > Pseudomonadota > Alphaproteobacteria > Rhizobiales > Xanthobacteraceae > Pseudorhodoplanes. The sequence goes on from JAFAFP010000151.1 coordinate 49,532, forward strand.
TGCGCCGATGCCATCGGCTCGATGGTGCGGCCGGTACCGAAATATTCGCTGGTCTGTAGTGCAGCGATACCCAAAAGTGAGCCGAGCATGGAGCAATCGATGTAGGAGCCATGGCCGGTTTGCCGCGCATGCATCACCGCGGCGAGCGCCGTGAACGCGCCATACAGTCCCGCAGCAAAATCCGCCACCGGCACGCCGCATTTCACCGGAGCCATGCCCTTGTGACCTGTGATGCTCATCAAGCCGCTCACCGCTTGCACGGTGACATCAAATGCACCTCGATGGGCATAAGGCCCGATCTGCCCGTAACCCGAGATGGAGCAGTAAACGAGGCGAGGATTGATGACCTTGAGATCCTCATAGCCAAGACCGAGACGCGGCAGGACGCCGGCACGAAAGTTCTCGATGACAATGTCAGCGGCCCCGACGAGCCGGCGAATATCCTCCAGATGATCCTTGTTCTTGAGATCGAACACGACCGACCGTTTGTTGCGGTTCACAGACGCGAAATTCTCGCTGAAGGTTTCGTCGTCTCCACCTGTCAGCGGAGGCCAGCCGCGCATTCCATCACCACCGGACGGATTTTCGATCTTGACGACATCGGCGCCAAGATCCGCGAATAGACAGCCAGCGAAAGGTCCCGCCGCGATCTGCCCGAACTCCAGCACGCGAATTCCAGACAACGGACCGCGCGGCGACGACGCTTTCTTCATATTTTCAAACTTTCCCAACAAACCGCGGCAATCGCCGCATGGCCTTCAGTGCTGCAGTCAGAACATCCGTATTTACGGGCGATGCCACAGATTTGGGATCGCAGCATTGCTGTATCCCGAAATGAAAGATTTCGGCGCACCCGACTGCGGGTCGAAGACATTTCGCGACACCGATCCGATGTTCGCACCATAGACATGGATGCTGATGGACGGCCGGTCCGAGAGGCCATTCGATACCTGATGAATATCGCCGTGGCTTGGCGACACGACATCGATGTCGCCCGGGAACATCTTTTCCCAATCCGCAGCAACAAGCGAACCGTCCGCTTGCACATCAAAGCGGCGGGAATGCTCCTCTCCTCGCAGAACACCGATCAATCCCCACACCGTGTGATTGTGAATCGGCGTGCTCTGCCCCGGCCCCCAGACGAAACTCACGATGGAAAATCGCTCGAGCGGATCGCAATGCAGCAGATATTGACGATATGAATTCTCGTCCGGCGCGGACACGAAATCAGGCAGCCAGTCATCGTGCTTGATGAGGCGAGCGAGAATCTCCTTGCCTCCCGAGAGCATGGCTTCTTCATCGCCTTCGCGATCGGCCAGGCGCGTAAAGTCCGCGACGCATTCCCGAAGTCGATCAATATTCACGGCCATTTCCTCTTTTCAATAAAGTCACGGCATTGTTGGCAAGCGCTGCAGCCGTCATCGAACCAAACATCATGCCGACTTCAGCTACGCGCTCACGACGTTTCGCTTTGTCTATACCTTGCGCCCTCCGGCGGGCTTACGTTCCCGATAGCCGCATTGATGCGAGATATCGCTGGCGCTCGCAACGACAGCCGGTGCAAGCGCACGCACACGATCTGACCCAAGGCGTCCTATTGGCCCGGATATTCCGATCGCGGAGATCACCTCACCGCGATCATTCAAGATCGGCGCAGCAATTCCACCCACGTCTTCGCGCCATTCGCCAGCGTTGACCGCATATCCCCGCTTTCTGACTGTCTCCAACTCGTCGAACAGGGCGGCTCGTGTTTTCACTGTGCGGCCGGTGAAAGCCTCGAGTTTTTTCGGCAACAGGCTTTCGATGTCGGAATGAAATGCCAGCAGCGCTTTTCCCGTCGCCACTGCATAGGCTGGCGCTCTGCCGCCCACGCGGGAATATGCCCTGACCGGATGAGACCCCTCAACCTTGTCGATGTAGACGACGTCAGCATCGTCAAGAATCGAAAGATGCACTGTTTCCCCGCATTTGGCGGAGAGCGCCAACATCGCAGAGCGGGAGATCTCCCGGATATCGTAGCGCGCCAGCACGGCACTGCCGATCTCCCAGGTCTTCAATGTCGGCTCATAGCGGCCGTCGCCGAGATGGCGAACGAAGCCTAACGACAAGAGCGTCGTGAGGATGCGATGCGCGTTGCTCTTCGCCACGCCAAGAGCGACCGACATTTCCGTAACACCGGTCGGCGCATCTCTCAGACACAGCCATTCCAGAGCCCGCAAAGATTTTACAGCGGTGCTATCCATAACGACAGTCCGTTCCAATATATGGATACACGTTCTAATTTCCTAATCTCACGGGCTACCCCCTTCGTCAAGTTTCAGGCCCACGGAATCGAACCGGACCGAAACCCTCGATTTGGCTACTCCCTTCAAAATACGCAAGAAAATCAAGGAAAAGAGAGCGAACTTCACCGCGCCTCAGGCCAGCGAACGGGACTGAGGCACTGTTTTCTCGGTATGGCCGTCCGCGATCGCCACCGAGGCGCTCGCCCGTTTCGCCAGCCCCTCTATGGCGGTGCCGCCAATAATCGTCGCGCCCACGACAACACGTGGCAAAGATCCCCATAACTGCAACCGGCAAACGAGAACGCTCGCTTGACCTATTTGGCCTTGGCGCTCCGAACACGTTCGCGGTAAGCCAGTATCCGCTCTTTGAGACCAGGCTGCGCCGCCGACCACACCAGATGAGCCATGTCATCCGCACCATCGTGGCCGTCAACGACATGGATCGCGCGAACCGTTGCACGATCAAGACGCGCGGCTGTCCCGCTTTCCTGTGCGATCAACGGCTCGACGTCCTGACGCGATATCCTTGCTCCCGCAAGGCCGGTCTCCAGCGCTTCCGCTGCCGAAATCTCACGCCCTGAACGAACGATCTGCCGTGCGCGATCGCGTCCCACACGGGCGATCAAACGTCCGGTGCCGAGCACAATGCCAAAGCCCGCACCGGGAAACGAAAACGTCGCTTCCTCCACGATCACGCGTCGATCGCAGGCGGCGAACAAATCCGCCCCGGCCCCGGCAATTCTGCCATGGGCCAAAGCCAGCGTGACCAACGATGCCGAATAGAGGCGCTGCAGAAGCATCTCGATGCGCACGAACCGCAGCAGCAAGTCACCGTCGGTCTCGCGCTCGAGATCGCCGAGATCGAAGCCTGAACAAAAAGAGGCGCCCTCACCCCGCAAGACAAGCAGCCTCACACCATCAGCTTCCGCTGCTTCCACGGCCTCCTGAAGCCGCTCCACGAGTGAGGCGCTCAGCGCGTTCCGTCTGTCCGGCCGGTTCAGGGTCAAAACCGCAACCCCGTCCGATGGACGAGTGACCAGCAATTCAGCCGTGCTCATCAATGCTCCATGACCGATCGCATCGGAGATACAAGCGACGACGACAATCGCTCAGTTCTTCCAGGGAACGAGGATCTTCTCCAACTCATTGGCGACCACTGTGAGAATAAAGCCGATAACCGCAATGACGAACAGACCGACATACATCTGCTCGACCGAGAACGTCTCCCAGGCATTCCAGATCAGATAGCCAAGACCGCTCTTGGCGCCAACCATCTCGGCGATGGCGATCAGGACGAGGCCCATGCCGATGCCGAGTTTGACACCTGTCATGATCATGGGCATCGCACCGGGAAGAGCGATCGTGCGGAAAATTTCCCAACGGCTGGCTTTGAAGTTGTGCCCGACGTCCAGATAGATCTTGTTGATCTCACGCACGCCGGTCGTTGCGTTCATGGCGATGGGATAGAACACACCGACCGCTACCATGAAGTACTTCGATGCCTCACCAAGACCGAGCACGAGAAGGGCAAGAGGAAGGATCGAGCTCTTCGGGATGGGATAGGTTGCGGCAATCAAGGGATCGATCATGGCGCGGATCGTGGAATTCAGCCCCATCAGCACCCCGATGACCAGCGCCGGTATACCGCCGAGAACAAACCCGATCCCGAGCCTTGTCATGCTCGCCATGGTATGATGCTGCAATTCACCCGACTGCACCATGCCCCACAGCGTTCGCATGATCTGGCTCGGTGCCGGGAAGAAGCGCATATCGATAATCCCCGCTCGCGCGAGGATTTCCCACACAAGCAGTAAAGCGAGTGGCGACGCGATACTGATCAAGCGCTCATGCGAGCGCTGATTGAAGGTCCAGGACTTGATCCGCTTTTGCGTTGCTGTCGCATCAGTCATTGTGATTTATCCGCCATCTCGCTCTGCGAGCGCGCCCGGTCAACCTCTTCGCGCAGACTCATCCAGATGTCGTGGATCAGGTTTCCGTAATCGGGCTCGCGCTGAAGCTCCATGATGTTGCGCGGCCGCCCGAACGGCACTTTGACCATGGACTTCACTTTGCCGGGCTGCGCCGTCATGATCATGATCCGATCACCCAGAATGACCGCTTCATCGACACTGTGCGTAATGAAAATGACGGTCTTCTTGTGTTCCTCCCAGATCCTAAGCAGCTCCTCCTGGAGCAGCAGCTTGTTCTGGGCATCGAGCGCCGAAAACGGCTCGTCCATCAGCAGGATTTCGGGATCGTTCGCAAAAGCCCGTGCAATCGAAACACGCTGCCTCATGCCGCCGGAAAGCTGATGGGGATAAGATCGCGCGAACTTCGTCAGGCCAGTGCGATCGAGATAGTGACCGACAACGTCCTTGATCTGCGCAGCCGGCGTCCGTCGCATCTTCAAGCCATAAGCGGCATTGTCCCAAACCGTCATCCAGGGAAATAATGAATCGCCCTGAAACACCATCGAGTTTTCAGGGCGACCGGAGTTCTTGCCGGTCGCGACCGTGAACGACCCTTCCGTCGGCTTTTCAAGACCGGCCAAAATGCGCAGAAGCGTTGTCTTGCCACAGCCTGAGGGGCCGACGATGACAAAGAATTCTCCGGCGCCAATGTCGAGGGTCACATTATCGACAGCCGTGAAACCACCGAACCTCTTGGACAGGCCTTGAATACGGATCGCAGCGGTCGCCCCTGCGGCTTGCGGTGCTTCCTCTGCGCAAGCCGAAGCTCTCCGCGTCTCGCCCGCGAGCATGTTTGCAGCAAGAGATCCATTCATCGCGTCGGCGTCCTCAATGAACTCGTTTCAAAGTCACGGCTTCAACGCCAATGGCTTGACGCCCAATCGCTCCGCCACTGTCGCAAGCTCTGACACAATGGCAGGAGGCAGCGGAATCCCGTCGCTCCGGCGCTCGGTCGAGGTGCGATAGCCGCGCTCGCCCGGCATCAGGATCTCATCGGACTCCGGAGCCAGCGGCAAATCCTTCAACGCCCCAACCAAGCGCTCGACCTGAGTGCGAAATTCCGACAGATCGATAAACTTCGCGATGTCGATCGCAATGAGAAGTGCGTTTTGGCGATGCTTCGCGCCTTCCCCCGTCTTCTGGAGCGCGTCGGCAACCAGCGGATGCCCTGCGAGCAAGCTCGCGAGACACTCAATCATCAACGCGAGACCCGCCCCCTTGGGACCTCCCAACGGCGCTGTCATGACTGCATGAGCAGCGTCCGTCGTCGGCTTGCCGGCCTCGTCAACAGCCCATCCCGGCTGCAGCGGCGCTCCTGTTTTCCGCGCCAATGCGAGCTTTCCGAGCGACACCGCGCTCGACGCCATATCGAAGACAATCGGATCTTCGTCACCGCCCGGCACGGCGATCGAAATCGGGTTCGTGCCGATGGCCGCACCATGAGCGCCATGATACGGCATGAACGGGTTGCCGGCGTTGACCGCGATGCAAGCCAAGCCGGCTGACGCAAGTTTCTCCGTGTAGAAACCGAGCGCACCGGAATGCGTCATCCGCCCTACAAGCGCCATGGCGATCCCGTGACGCGGCGCGAGCGCAGTCAACCGATCGACGGCAAGCGACATCACGACCGGCCCCGGCGCGCGATCCGACTCGATGACAACACTCGCCGCTGTCGGTTCGCTGATCGTTGGAGCCGCCTTCACATTCATGATGCCCTGTTCGACCATCTCCAGGTAGCGGGGCAACCTGATCACGCCATGAGAGTCGACGCCGCGCAAGTTCGCCCAGACCAGGGCCTTGGCGATCATGCTGGCGTGGTCGTCGCTCATATCGACACGGGCGAAAGCCTGCGCGATGAAGCGCTCCAAGTCCTCCGCTGAAACATACTTCTTCATGCTTGGTGACCAGACCCGCGGCTTTGCCAATCCTATTGACCGAAATGCTTCTTCAGCCAGGTTCGCACGATGTCGATCACCATCACATTGTTCTCCGCGAACATGAAATGATCGACGTCCGCCACAAGATGCAGATCCTTCGGGCTTCCCGCCTTGTTGAACAGGTTGATCGATTGCTCGGTCGGCGTCACCGAGTCCGTGGACGCATGCAGCAGCAGCAGCGGACGCGGCGCGATCTTGTCGACGACATCGATGGCGCGGAAGGCGAGCATGCTCTCCACCGTCTCGAGCGGAAACTCCATGATCGAGCCCGGCGCAAGATTTCCCCGCATCCCTTCTGGGATCGGAACGATATCGTACCGGGGCATCTTGATGGACTCGCCGGTCTTGGCCCGCAGTTCGCGTCCGCGCTCGATTGTTGTGGTGAACTTGGTCCAGGCGTCGGGCTTGGGATGTTGCAGTTCAAACTTGGTCTGGCCGTCGCCCCATCCGCCCGAAGAAATCACCGCTGCGATCCGCGGGTCGACACCGCCTGCGTAAACAGACACGGCCGCGCCGAAACTATGCCCCGCGCAAGCGATCTTGTCGGCCATGACGTCAGGCCGTGACATCAGATAGGTCACCGCGCTTTTCGTATCTTCCACCTGCTCGAGGCAGATGATGTGGGCGCGCGGCCCCTCACTTTCACCGCATCCCCGCATGTCGAAACGCAAGGCGATGTAGCCCCACTTCTCGAGCAGTTTCGCAGGGCTGATGCAGGCCTTGCTGTCCTTGTTGCTGCCAAAGCCATGCAGAACCAGGCAGGCAGGCCGCCTTTCGCCAGGCTGAAGATCATCCGGGATATGCAAGACGCCCGACAACTTAAGGCCTTGCGATTCGAAAGTAACTTTCTCTTCCATCTAAATTCTCTGGCTTTCCTGCCTACCCGGATCTGTGGGGTTGCGCGTCACGTTCGTTAGGCCCGTCAAGGCTTCTTGTAAGGACCAAGCTCCTTCACGGCCGCTTCGACAAATGACATGTCGAGCAGCTCTTCAGGCGTGGTCGTTGCCTTCACGAGGTCCCTGCCCTTCAGAAACTCCCAATCCTTCTTCATGCTCGCGAGATTGACCTTGCCGTCGCCGTCGACAACAACCGGTGCAATCTGTCGCAGCAGCTTTGCGTCCTTGTTCCGTGTGTATTTGACGATGGTCGCGATCACCTCATCGGCGTTCGGCCCTGCGATCTTGCCGTCTTTCAAGCCGTCCATGTAGGCGCGCACACCGCGGATATAGGCTTTCATGAACCGCTGGGCGACGTCCTTTCGCTCCTGCATGAACTTGGCCCCATAGATCAGAACGAGCTGCTGCTGATCGGGATAGAAGCTGTCAACCGTCGCGAGTTTCACGCCAGCGCCTTTCGCTGCGATGATGCTCGCAAACGGCTCAGGTGTGAGCGTGGCATCGATGCCTTTGTTTTCAAGGGCAACAAGATGGTTAGGCAATGTCAGAACGCTCTGTTTGACATCATCATAACCGAGTTTTCCGGTCTTCATGAACTCGTGGATGATCGACATATCGGCAGAGCCGGCCCCGATCGTCGCCAAGCTACGTCCCTTCAAGTCGGCCGCAGATTTTACTGCACCGCTGTCATAAAGGTCCTTGCGAACCATGATGATATTGTAACCGTAGCCCGGAGCATTGCGGCCCTTGTCAGCCACAACTTTCATTGGAATTGCGCGATCCACCGCGTTGTAGAGACCGGCCGAAATATTGCCCGAAGCAACGTCAAGCTGGCCGGCGCTCAGCGGAGCCACCTGACGGGTGAGCGAGCCAAGCTCCTCGAACTGCGGCTCGATACCGACTTCCTTGAAGTACCCCTTTTCAAGCGCAAGATATAACGGAGCGTCAGAGAACGATCCGACAATACCGACCTTAACCTTGTCGTTCGCCAGAGCGGCTCCGGGCATACCCAGGAGGACGCCCAATGCGAGGAGAATTCCGTTTCGAGAGATTTTCGTCATGTCATAACCTCACGTTGCTTCCGGCATTCGAACCAAATTTAGACGCGAAAAAACTCCACTCGAAGATGCGCACGCGGCCTATACGTTCATGACGTCATCGCTCAGCGCACGCTTCACCATCGCCATGAGGTCATCGGCATTCTGTCGCAGATAGAGGGTGGAAGCGACACGAACGGGATCCCCTGCATAATAACGTTCATATTGAAGCATGCGCTGGCCGAATTGCGTACCGGTTGCATCCCAGGCGAGCTTCCCGAGATGAATGCGGCTTTCGGCATCCACGCCCGCACCGCGATAATACGCAGCAATATCCGGACCAACTTCCGAAAGGATGTCCTCGCGCGTGGGGTTGATCAACAGCCCGCCGGCGCCGATCACCTGAACAACCTTGACGATCCGCTCATACATGCGCGGCAGGTGATAGCGGATGGTCTGCAGCGGCGGCCATGCTGGACGCATCGCGCCGCTCTCGGTTCGCTCGGCCTTCAGCTCTGACAGGTGCAAGGCGCCCTCGATCAACTGCAGATATCCGAGGATTTCTCCGAGCTGTTCCTGCACATGGAGGAAGACATCCGTCTTGACCGACCGCGATACAGCAATGGCGATCCCGACCAGGAACTGGCATTTCGCAAGTCCGCGAACGGCAGTCTGGTGACCGGTATTGTTCTGGATGCTGGCGCTCGTGAACAGCTTGTTGGCCAACTGCACATTGTTATGCAGAAAGACACGATCCCACGGAATAAGTACGTCCTCAAACACCACCATCGCATCCGGCTCTTCAAACCGGCTACCCAGCGGGTGGTCCCAGCGCGACATGTTTCCGTCGTCAAAAGGCTCGCGACAGATGAATTTCAGGCCCGGCGTATCGGTCGGAATGCCGAAAGCCAAAGCATATTTCTCCTCGCCCGGCGCAACGCTGCCCGGAAGCGGATAGACGATGATCTCATCAGCCGTGGGCCCATGGGTCGCGAGCATCTTCGCCCCGCGCACAATCAGGCCGTCACTGTTTTCCTCAACGACTCGGAGATGGGCGTAAACATTTTCCTGTTCCGCCGAGGTCTTGGAGCGATCCGTCTGCGGATTGACGATCGCATGCGTCAGGAAAAGGTCGTTCTGCCTGCAATAGTCATAGTAATTCGTGAGGTTCTTTCCAAAGTCCTCGCCCAATTGACGAAAGAACCCGGTCTCCTCGAACGCCATCAGCACGGTGTTGCAATAGTCGGGCGACCGACCGACCATTCCGAATGTGGCATTCGCCCACACCGTCATGGCCTTACGCCGATCGACGATGTCTTCGTCGCTTTGCGGTACCATGAACGAAATGCCGTAATCGCCACTCGAATCGCGAGCCGACATCTTCACGCCGTCAGCGCGCGCGTGCTGCAGATCGTATAGCTTTGCAATGGCCTCGATCGGCCGCGTGAAGAAGGGATCCTCGACTACGTCCCCAACCTTGCTGCCCGCAATCCAGACATTCTTTTGTTTTTGCGCTTTCAAACCAGCAATGTACTGCTCACCATTACGGACCATTCGTGACAAACTCCTCAACGTCCCGGATTTTGTGATTTTGCCCGGGCCACCGGACCGCGCTTCGGCTCGCTTGAAGCCTTCGACTTCTTCCGACGTAAGGCGGAAATCCTTTCCGACAATTGCACGACGCTCGGAGCGCTCGGCTGCATCCGCGCGGTCACGCTGGCGGTCACCTCACGCAGCAAAAGCGTCACCTTCTTGATCTGACTCGCCGGCATGCGGTCGGCCGGGGCCGCAACACTCAGTGCTGCGACGATATTGCCGTCGTAACCGAAGATCGGAGCCGCCACGCCGTTGACTTGGGAGCTGAATTCCCGCTGGTTTACAGCATAGCCGTTGGCGCGAACTTTCTTGAGATGTTCGATGAACGCGCGGCGATCGACGATCGTATTTTTTGTGAAGGCGCGGAGCTTGCGCACGGCCTGCGCGATGAATGCATCATCCTGGTAAGCCAGCAAGACCTTACCGCTCGACGTGCAATGGGCGGGAGCACGACCGCCCAGCTCCGAGAAAGTCCTTACGTCCTGGGGACTGTCGATCTTGTCGATGTAAATGACATCGAGCGTCTTGCGGTCCAAAACTGTGAGACGCACGCCCTCGGCGGTTTCACGTACCAGCCTCGTCATGGCCGGACGCGCAAGCTCTTTAACATCGTACCCGCCAATGACCTTGGTGCCCAGCTCCCACACCTTCAGCGTCGGCGCATAGCGGCCATCAAAAGACGTCACATACCCCGTCTCAGCCAAAGTGTTCAGGAGCCGATGAGCGTTGCTCTTGGACACTCCGAGCGATACCGCCAGATCGCTGACGCCACATGGCTGCCCGCGATGCACAAGGGCTTCAAGTACGATCAACCCTTTCGCCAGGGTCTTCTCCATGAAGGCATCCCATCTTTCGGAACGACGTATCAATATTTAGATTGTATGTTAGCGTGAAAATTGCTGTCAATAGAGCGCGCGCGACAAAACAAGGTTTGGCGCAAAGTTGCGCAGCGCAGCACATTAAAAAGTCAGCCAACCCCGCTTGAGGCAAAGATCGCTGTCATGCTATTTGAGATACCGGTTCATTATTTGGAATAGCTCTTCAGACCCTTCCAGAACTGCCCCGCACAAACGCCTTCGAGTCCGATCACAGCCCTACGCTTTATGACCCAGCGCCGATCTCACAAGGCCCGATCGGAAAATGCAGGAGACTGAGCCCCGTGCCGAAGACAAACCGCGACGCAATCATCATTATCGGCGGAGGAATCGGGGGGCTGACGCTTGCCTTGTCTCTCCATGCCGCCGGGCTGGGAGACAAAGTCCGCGTCTTCGAAACCGTGCCGGAGCTCAAGCCGGTCGGCGGCGGCATCAATCTCGGCCCGCACGCGATGAAGGTGTTTTGCGAACTTGGCCTTGAAGATGCATTGCTGGCGGTCTCGAAGCAGCCCTCCGATTACGCCTTCTTCACCAAACGCGGACAACTTGTTTACCGTGAGCCATGGGGCAAGGCTGCGGGTCACAAGTGGCCGCACGTATCGATTCATCGCGCCGAATTGCACAAGGTCCTGGTCGATGCGATCAAAGCGCGCATGGGGGCCGACGCACTGCGTCTCGGTCACCGGTGCACTCGCATTTCGCAAGATGAAAATTCCGTTTCCGCGACCTTCGCTTTAGCCGGAAGCGAAACGGAGGACACTCACACCGGAGCCGTCCTTGTCGGCGCGGACGGTGTGCATTCGATCGTCCGCAAGACGTTGAATCCGGGCGAAGGCGGACCATGCTTCCACGGCATCAATCTCTGGAGAGGCGTCGCCCGCTGCAAGCCGTTTCTCACCGGATCGAGCATCGCCCGGGTCGGCGCCATGCACGCCACCATCATCATGTACCCGATCCGCGACAACGTCGACGACGAAGGCAATCAACTCGTCAACTGGGTTGTCGAAGTCGATAGCCAGTCAGCCGTTAAGGCCGATTGGAATGGCGTGGCACGGCTGGAAGATTTCTATCCGATTTTCGAGAACTGGGTTTTCGACTGGATGGATGTCGCCGCCCTGATCCGTAGCACCGATCCTATTCTTGCCTATCCGATGGTGGACCGCGATCCGCTCGAGCGCTGGACGGATGGGCGCATCACTTTGCTCGGCGATGCCGCGCATCCGATGTTTCCGCGCGGCGGCAATGGCGGCGCGCAGTCAATCCTCGATGCGGAGAACCTGGCTCGCCAGTTCGGTCAGTCGTCAGGTGATTTCGCGGCTGCCCTGCAGAAATACGAAGCGGAACGCCGCCCAGCGACAACCCGCGTCGTGTTGCAGAACCGCACAGCGCCACCAAACCTGATCGTCGATACCGTCGAGAAGATGACCGAGGGCAAGACATTCGACAAAATCGAGGATGTCGTTCCACCGGAGACGCTGCGCGAGATATTCGCCAATTACCAGAAAGTGGCGGGATATCACGTCGATGTCGTTGGTAAACAACAAGGCCAGTGAGGAGAAGAGAGACAATGGCGTTCACAATCGAGACCAAAGTTCTGAGCTACAGCGGCGCCGAGAAGATGCTCGCGGCCGCTATCGCCAAAGCCACCGAGATGAAAGTGCCGCAATGCATCTCAATCGTCGATGCCGGCGGACATCTTCTGGCCTTTGCTCGGATGGACGGGGCTTTTGCCATGTCGCTGGAAACGTCGCTGATGAAGGCGAAGACCGCTGCTTCCTATGGCGAGCCAACCGGCAACATCCTGGCTGGCGTTGATATCAAGCTGGCGATCGCCACGCAGGGCAAGCGCATCAATCTGCCGGGCGGCTTGCCGATCATCATCGATGGACGCGTCGTCGGCGCGATCGGCATCGGCTCGGGTACCGGTGAGCAGGACCGTCAGGTTGCGGCCGCCGCGCTGAAAGTCGTTCCCGGCGCACAACAGTTCGATTGAGCGCCAGGCCAGACAAGATGCAGAACAAACAGACGACTTTCGAGGGCCACACGGTCAGTTATCTTGAAGCGGGCTCCGGCTTTCCGATCCTCATGATTCACGGGGTCGGTCCGGGCACTGCGATCAACGCCAATTACGGCCCGGTCTTGGAACCGTTGAGCAAACGCTTCCATATTTTCGGCATGGATATGATCGGCTTTGGCGGATCTGACCGCAACAAGAACCACCCGCTGTTCGACGTAAACCTCTGGGTGCGGCAAGCCGAGGCGATGCTGGCCCTGATGCCGGCCGGACCGGTCGGCATCATCGGTCATTCGATGGGCGGCGCCATCGCTCTGAAAGTGGCGTCCCGCAACGAGCGGATCGTCAAGGCGATGACGTCGTGTTCCGTCGGCGTCCCCTATCCGATCAACGACGCGCTGAATGGCTTCTGGTCGATGCCTGAAGACCGCGCCACCATGAAGAAAGTCATGGGGCGCATGATGTATTCGGCGACAAATATCTCCGACCAGATGATCGAGGACCGCTGGGCGCTGCTGACGCAGCCCGGCTATCCGGAATATTTCGGCGAGCTGTTCGCTGAACCGCGACAGCGGCTGCTCGATGCCGCCGTCCTCAGTGACGACGAGATCGCCCGCATCAAGGCCAAGGTCGTGATGCTGCACGGACGCGACGATCAACCCTGCCCGCCTGAACTGACCACGCTCGTGCTTGCGCGCAAGCTGCCGCGTGCTGACATCCACCTGCTTGGCCATTGCGGGCACAATCTGCCGCGCGAACGAACCGCGGATTTTCTCGAAAACGCCTATGCGCTGTTTGGCGGCGCCTGAGAGACAGCCACGACAAGGCGCGGTTGAACACCCATAATCAAGAGAACGGGAAAGAAAACGCTATGAGCGGCGTGAAGCAAATCGGTCACGCGACCTTCGAAACTCCGGATATGGAGCGCGCGATCGCCTATTACACTCAGTATCTCGGTTTGACCGAGGTGCAACGCGACGGCAAGACAGCCTTTCTGGCCTGTCCGTCCGATTTCCATTCGGTTGTTTTGACGGAGGGCTCAGCACCGGCCGTGACCAAGCTGACCTTGCAGCTCGCGCCCGACGCCGATCTCGATGCTTTCGCGGTTGAAACGGAGAAGAAAGGCGTTCAGGTGCGCCGGCACTCGGACGCAGCGCCGAACACGCCCGTAACGCTTTCGATCACCGATCCGTCCGGTCTCGACGTCGATTTGATTGCGACCCGAACGGTCAAAGACACACGGCCAAAGAACCATGGCGTCACGCCCCGCAAGCTCGGGCACACCGCTTTCTTCACCCCCGACATCCAGGCCACTGTAAAATTCTATACCGAGATCCTCGGCTTTCGCGTGTCTGACTGGATTGGCGATTTCTTCGTCTTCATGCGCTGCAATCCTGACCACCACACTGTCAACTTCCTGTCCGGACCAAAACGCGGATTGCATCACATCGCGTTCGAACTGAACGACTGGAACCATGTCAAACAGGCGTGCGACCTGTTGCCCGATCATAATCTCGATCTGATCTGGGGGCCCGGACGTCATGGCCCTGGCCACAATATTTACACCTACCACACGAATCCGGATGGTTTCACGATCGAGATGTTCACCGAGCTCGATACCATGAGCAATGAGGAGAACGGCTATTTCGATCCGCGTCCCTGGCATAAGGACAAGCCACAGCGTCCGAAAGTCTGGGACCCCACGGCGATCCAGAGTCGTAATTTCTGGGGCCTGTCCAAGCCGGATCAGCCCAAGGATATCGGCAAATTCAAATGAAGAAAAAAGCTGGGCTGCAGAATGCAGTCCGGCTTTTTTATTTGAAGCAGAACTTGTCACCTCGTCAGAGACAGAGGAGAGCTTTCGTGCGAACAACACTTGTTGCTGGTACCGCTTTATTGGCTGCAGCTCTAAATCCACTCACCGCTCGTGCCGACTACCCGGAGCAACCCGTCGAAGTTGTCGTCACCTTCGCACCCGGCGGTGCACCGGACGTACTGGCGCGTGCACTTGTCGAAGACATGAGCAGCAACCTCAAGCAACCCTTTATTGTTGTGAACCGCCTCGGCGCAAGCGGCGCGATTGGTGGCGCGAGCGTCGCACGCGCGAAGCCCGATGGTTATACGCTGTTGTTCTCACCCGCTCTGATCGCGTCCGTCGTGCCGGTCATGCAACCGACGGCCGGCTTCACCGCGGAGGCCTTCGAGCCGGTATGCCAGACATTTGAAAGTCAGATGGCGCTTGTCGTCGCACCAGATTCCCCACTTCAGTCTGTCAAAGACGTTGTAGCAGCCGCACGCAAAGAACCCGGCAAGTTGACCTATGGTCATGCCGGAGTCGGGTCGATCCCGCACCTGACCATGCTTCAACTTGCAAAGACGGCGAATATCAACGTCGTCGGCGCCCCCTATAAAGGCGACAGCGACGTATTGCCCAGTGTCATTGGCAAACATCTGGACTTTGCTCCGATGACGCTCGGATCGGTTGCCGGCGGTCAGGTCAAAATAATCGGCCTGTTCGCGCAGGAAAGAAACCCCGCCATTCCTGACGTCCCGACCGTGAAGGAGCAGGGTTTCGACGTTACACCGACAAGCTTCGGCGGCCTGTTCGCACCGGCCAAGCTCCCTCAGGAGGTGAAGCAGAAGCTGCAAGTCGCGTGCGAAAAAGCCGCCAACAGCACACGCTATCTAGAGACGGCAAAAAAGCTCCGCCTGGGACAACGGCTGTTCCTGCCGGCCGATCAATTCGAACAGCGGCTGAAGCAGGACATCAAGGAAAAGGCCGATATCCTGTCGACTCTCAAATAGGCTCCGCCAGAAGCCTCAAGCGCGCCGCAACCTTTCCTGCCAGAAATTTGCGGCATCACTATAATTCTGGAATGCGTTCTCGGGCAGCGACGGCGGATCGGTCGCCGTCGATCTTGAGATAGAGCCGATTGAGAAGCCGGAGCACGTATTGTGGGGTGACCCGATACGCCAAAATCCAGAGATCAAGAGCAGAGGTGGCCCTCCTCTGGGGCGCTTTCATGCACCCAAAATGGAGAATATTGCGCTTCTCTTCTCGCTTACCAACGAGATCACGCAAATCGCCCGGCACGCGCCGCCGCAGCCAATCAAATGCCGGTCTTGGGGTGTTTCCGGGAACGAGTCACACGAAGAGGCATGTGTACCCACCCATATGTACCACTCGGGCGGCCAGCACCCCTTCAAGGCGCAGAAGGTTTTTGATTTCAACGTCTTAAGAATGGGATGGTGCCCAGGAGAGGACTCGAACCTCCACGGCTTTCACCACTGGTACCTGAAACCAGCGCGTCTACCAATTCCGCCACCTGGGCAACGGGCGCAGACATAAGAGGGCAGGTCGGTCGTTGTCAACGACAGGACACCTATACAGGCCAAAAACCTTGCGGTATCTCGCACCAGAACGCGAGAGGCTGGTTACGAGGCGGCAATTCATGGCTCTGCAGACCAATTCCGATACCCTGATCACCATTTTCGGTGGCTCCGGCTTCCTCGGCCGCCATGTGGTGCGCGCCCTGGCCAAGCGGCGGTATCGAATCCGCGTCGCGGTGCGCCGGCCAGAGCTGGCTGGTCATCTCCAGCCACTCGGCACGGTTGGCCAGATCAGCGCCGTGCAAACGAATCTCCGCTACCCGCGCTCGGTGGAGGCCGCGGTGCGGGGTGCCGACATTGTCATCAATCTGGTCGGGATCCTGTTTGAACGCGGGCGGCAGCGATTCGATGCGGTCCAGCATCTTGGCGCCGAGCAGGTGGCGCTCGCGGCTACGGCGCACGGCGCGCGGATGATCCATATCTCGGCGATCGGCGCCGATGAGCGCTCGTCCTCGCTCTACGCCCAATCCAAGGCGAAAGGCGAAAGAGCGGTCCGGGCCGCCTCGCCCGAAGCGATGATCGTCCGGCCTTCGATCGTGTTCGGACCGGAAGACCAATTCTTCAATCGTTTTGCAGCCATCGCGCGCATGTCGCCGGCCCTGCCGCTTGTCGGCGGCGGCGAAACACGATTCCAGCCGGTCTTCGTCGGCGATGTGGCGGAAGCGATCGCTAACGCTGTGGAGAAGCGCCTGGGCTTCGGCACCACATACGAGTTCGGCGGACCGGAGGTGAAAACCTTCCGCGAATTGATGGAATACGTTCTTGCGACCACCGAGCGCTCACGGTTTCTGATGCCGGTGCCATTCGGGTTGGCGAAATTGCAGGCTTCGATCCTGCAATTCCTGCCAAATCCGCCACTGACGCCCGATCAGGTCGAACTTCTGCGCCATGACAATGTCGTGTCGGAAGCGGCGATCCGTGAGCACCGGACACTGACCGATCTCGGCGTCGTGCCGGATTCGTATGAAGCGATCGTGCCGAATTATCTCTGGCGCTTCCGCAAGACCGGCCAGTTCCGCACCGGCCGGTTTGCCTGACAAACAGTCTCGGACTGATCAGAAGCCCAGCGCCAGGAAGATCAGTCCGATCGTACCGACGACCACGCGCCACCATGCGAATAGCGAGAAACCGTGGCGCGAGACGTAGTCCAGCAGCGTCTTGACCACGAACACGCCGGCAATGAACGAGCACACAAATCCGATCGCCACCAGCGTGACGTTGTGTGACGACATCTGGCCGTGGTTCTTGTAGAGGTCGTAGGCAAAGGCGCCGGCCATTGTCGGCATCGCCAGAAAGAACGAGAACTCCGCGGCCGATCGCTTGTCGGCGCCGAACAACATCGCCGACACGATGGTCGCACCGGATCGCGACACGCCAGGGATCATCGCAAAGCACTGGCAGATGCCGATACCCAGATACATCGGCAGCGTGAACTTCATCGCGTCGTGGTATTTCGGCTTAAGTTCGAGTTGATCGACCCACAGCAAGACCGCACCACCGGCGATCAGCGTGAAGCAAACGACCCACACATTGAAAAGGTAATCCTTGATGATCGAATGCGCTGCGGCGCCGATGATGGCTGCAGGCAAAAAAGCGATCAGCACGCCGAGCACAAAGCGGCGCGCCGATGGATCGGAGAACATGCCGAGAAAGATGTTCCAGAGTTTCGCAAAATAGAGCGAGAGAATCGCCAGGATCGCGCCCAGCTGGATCAGCACCACGAAAGTCTTGCCGAAATCGTCGTCGGAAAAGCCGAGGAACCGCTCCAGCATCAAGAGATGCCCGGTTGACGAGACAGGCAGGAATTCGGTCAGACCCTCGACAATACCGAGAATGACCGCCTTGATCATATCGCTCATGAAAGCCCCGTCGCCGCGCCTAGCACAGAATCAAAATGCCCAATATTTGTCGCCCAGGTCGACTCGGATCGGCAACGAAATTTCATGTAATTCAGCAGTTTGCCTCTTTTTACACCCTCATCCGTGGCATTATCGCCGCGATTCGTAAGGTCGCATGCTGACACTGTTTCACCACCCCTTTTGCCCACATTCACGATTCATCCGCATTGCGCTCGGCGAATACGGCCTCGAGCACACGCTTGCGGAAGAGCGTGCGTGGGAACGACGAGAAGAGTTCCTTCTGCTCAACCCCGCCGGGCAAACGCCCGTGCTGGTGGCGGAGGGTTATCCGGCCGTTCCCGGCGCCGGCGTCATCGCGGAGTTTCTTGCCGAACGATATGGACCAACCGAAGGCAGCGCCGAACGTGATCTGCTGGGCAAGAGAATGTCCGACAGGATCGAGGTGCGCCGGCTGCTGGCCTGGTTCAACGAAAAATTCTTCGACGAGGTATCCAGTCCTCTCGTGACCGAGCGGGTTTACAAGCGTCACATGCGTCAGCAGGAGGGCGGAGGTTCGCCCGACACCGACGTCATGCGTGCGGCACGACGCAACATCCGCTACCACCTCGCCTATATCGGCTGGCTCGCGGGCCAGCGGGATTGGCTTGCCGGCGAGCATTTGTCCTACGCTGATCTTGTCGCTGCCGCGCACATCTCTGTCATCGACTATCTCGGTGACGTGCCATGGACCGAGAACGATCACGCCAAGAATTGGTACGTGCGCGTGAAATCCCGGCCATCGTTCCGGCCGCTGTTGGCCGATACGTCAGCGGCCTTGCCGCCCGCTCCGCACTATGCGGATCTCGATTTCTGAACGCGGACCTTGATGCCCCAGCAATCGTGGAGGCTTTAAGATGGCCGCTGCGCGGACGAGACTGCTCGCGCCTTCGGGCCGGGGCCACGCATGTAGTGGCGCTCGGGGCGATACCTTTCGCTGGTCCGTAGTTGCTTGAACAGCGAATGCAGGGCGGCGGTGAGTTTCCAGATCATTGCATTATCGTTGGTTCACACGCGCCGTGGGGCGCGGATGGTTAGCATCCGGTTTGCATCATGGAATTTCGGCATCATCGTAGCGACAAAAAGAAAATGTCTCGTTAACACCTGTAAAGATGAGGCGGCACCGTGACGTCGCTGTCACGGCCGCCGACGGTTTCGACCTGTCATTAAAGGATCCCGGTGCTATAACCATTCGGTTATTTCAGGCCGGCGCATGACCGAAATCCGCATCCGTTTTCGTCACCTTCAGTGTTTCCTCACTATCGCCCAACTGCGCAGCGTCGGCGCCGCCGCCGAGTCGCTGGCCATCACCCAGCCTGCGCTTTCAAAGACGCTGCGGGAACTGGAGGACGCGCTCGGCGTCAAACTCTTCCAGCGCGACAAGAAGGGCATGATGCTGACGCGCTTCGGCGAGGTCTTCCTGCAACATGCCGCCACCAGCATCGCGTCGCTGCGGCAGGGAATCGACAGCATCAAACTTGCCGGCAACACCGGCGGTCTCGTCGTCGCTGTGGGCGTGATGCCGAATGTCGTCTCTGGCGTGATGCCGCATGTGGTCGATCTGTTCAAACAGGACGTGCCGAACACGACCGTTCGCATTGTGACAGGCAGCAATGCCCAGCTTCTCGATCAACTGCGGCTGGGCGAACTCGATCTCGTTTTCGGCCGGCTCGCACAACCGGAATACATGATCGGATTGTCGTTCGAGCACGTTTACGCCGAGGCGCTGGTCCTTTCCGTCAGAGCGGGGCATCCTCTGACGACGACGTCCCGCTTCCGCCTGAAAATGACTTCGGACTATCCCTGGATCCTGCCGCATCACGGCACGATCATTCGCATGGAAACTGAGCGGTTTCTTCTGTCACATGGCATCGTCTTGTCGCCGAACATCGTCGAGACAACATCCAACGATTTCGGACGCGGTTACCTGCTCTGCAGCGATGCGATCTGGTTCACCCCGCTGGGAACGGTTGCGCCCGGCATCGAGGACGGCAAGATCGTTCTGCTGCCGCTGGCATCCGGCAGCATGGAAGGGCCGGTCGGGATCACCGTGAGAACGAATACGACACCGTCTTCCTCCGCCGCCCTGATGATCGAAGCCATTCGCCGGACAGCAACGGACAAGCATGGCGCCAGACCATAACCAAACCGGCATGAGCCCGATCGAAAATATCATTTTCTTTCGGCCAACGCTCGCGCAACACCATTGCGGTGCGGTCAGCCTGCCGCTCCGTCTCTGCAAACCCCCACGACGAAAAGCTTGGATCAGATGACAACGAGACCACACGGCGCACCTCGTCCGAATTTCATCCTGTTCATCACGGACCAGCACCGCGCCGATTATCTCGGCTGCTATGGTCATCCGGTTTTGCGGACACCACACATCGATTCCATTGCGGCGCGCGGCACGCTGTACGAAAGATTTTACGTCGCCAGCCCGGTCTGCATGCCGAACCGCTCAACGCTGATGACCGGCCGGATGCCGGCGGTTCACGGCGTGCGCTCGAACGGCATCCCGCTGTCGCAAAGCACGGTGACCTTCGTCGATCTGTTGCGCGATGCCGGCTACGACACCGCGCTGATCGGCAAGAGCCATCTGCAGAATTTCACCTCCACCCCCGCCACATCGAAGCCGGCTCCACCGCGGGAGGGCTACCGTCAGCCATCGCCCGCCTTGCGTCAGGCGATGCGCATCGACGTCACGGGGACGATCTACGACCAGGAGCAACCGGCCTATTGGGAAACGCCCGGCGCGCATGTCACCACGCCATTCTACGGGTACGGTCATGTCGAACTGGTCACCGGTCATGGCGACGCGGTCGGCGGCGATTATCAAAACTGGCTGCGCGAAAAGGACCCTTCGGCCGTCAACCTGCTCGGCCCGGAGAACAGCCTGCCGCATGATTACATCGTACCTCAGGCGTACCGCACCCAAATCCCGGAAGAACTGTATTCGACCAATTATCTGGGCGATCGTGCGGAAGCCTATCTGAAGGCGCGCAAGAGCGACGACGCGCCGTTCTTCCTCACCGTCTCATTCCCCGATCCGCATCACCCGTTCAATCCGCCGGGCAAATACTGGGACATGTACAAGCCGGAACAATTCCCGGTGCCGGAGGCGTTCAAACGCAACGACTGGACGCCGCCACAACATGTGCAGGACACGATCAACGACCGGGCGAACGGCAAGGCGGTCCTCACCGGCATGCGGACCATCGGCGTGTCGGCGCGCGAAGCCCAGGAAGCACAGGCGCTGACCTGCGGCATGATCGCCTGCGTCGATGACGCTATCGGCCGCGTGCTGAAGGCGCTCGATGAATCGGGCGAACGCGACAACACGGTGATCATCTTCACCACCGATCATGGCGATCATCTCGGCGACCACCGGCTGATGCTGAAAGGCGCGGAACAGTATCAGAGCATCCTGCATGTGCCGTTCATCTGGTCGGACCCGCAGGCGCCAGTGGCGGCGCGCACCGGTGCGATCGGATCGACCATCGACATTCCGGCGACGATCCTCGATCGCGCACGGATCCAGCCCTATGTCGGCATGCAGGGCAAAAGCCTGCTGCCGGCGATGGGACCGCAGGGCAAGCCGGTACGCGATTGCGCCTTCGTGCAATACGAACACCAGATGCCGGACAAGGACGTGGATTCGATGCCGCGCTGGCACACCATCGTCGATACGCGCTACCGCATGACGGTGATGTCGGATTCAACGGCGGGTGAGCTGTATGATCTACAGAACGACCCGGGCGAGTACGACAACCTCTGGGATCAGCCGGAACATACAGGCATCAAAGCGAAACTGCTGGAGCGGCTGTTGCAGCTCGAGATCGAACACACCGATACGGTGCCGTATCCGACCGGACGGGCGTAGCAATTCTTCCCTCTCCCCGCAGCCCAACTCGGGTCCACCCGAGTTGGGCCAACAATGAATCAGCCGAAATCGAAAACATTCGATTTCGGCTGCGGGGAGAAGGTGGCGAGCATGAAGCGAAGCGACATGCGAGACGGGTGAGAGGCGGCTGGCGGTTACGCTTCGAGAAGCCCCTCACCCGCCACGCTCTCGCCTATCGGCTCAGGCGCGTCGTCCTCTCCCCGTAAACGGGGAGAGGTGAAGAGAAAAAACTCAATTCACCTTGAAGCCGGTTTCGTCGGCGATCTTGCGCCAGCGCTCGATCTGCTT
This sequence comes from Pseudomonadota bacterium, assembly GCA_023423415.1. GTDB lineage: Bacteria > Pseudomonadota > Alphaproteobacteria > Rhizobiales > Xanthobacteraceae > Pseudorhodoplanes. The sequence continues at coordinate 71,616 of JAFAFP010000151.1, forward strand.
CTTGATGTCGGCCATCAGCTTGTCGGAGCCGGTGACGCCGACCGCCTCCATGCCCTGAACTTCGAATTTGCTCCTCACGTCGGCATCGGCATGCGCCTTCTTGGCGGCATCGATGAACGCATCGAGGATCGGCTGCGGCGTGCCTTTCTTTGCAAGCAGACCGAACCACACCATCGCGGTGAAATCGTCATAGCCAAGCTCGGCGAAGGTCGGCACATCCGGCAGGAAGCGCGTGCGCTGCGGACTCGTCGTTGCGATCGCATTGAGCTTGCCGGACTTGATGTAGGGAATGGCATTGCCGAGCTGCATGAAGCCGATCAGCGCATGGCCCGCGACCATGTCGCTGGTCTGGGGACCGGAGCCTTTGTACACGATATGGTTCAGATCGAGCCCGAAATGCGTATTCAACTGATGGCCGAGAAAGGCCGATGGCGTGCCTGGGCTGAATGACGCGTAGCCTAGCTTGCCAGGATTGGCCTTGACCCAGGCCACCAGCTCCTTGAGATTTTTCGCCGGCACGCTGGGATGGGTGGCGAGAACCAGCGGCGCTTCCACGCCTTTCACGATCGGCACGAGATCGTCGATCGTCCAGCGCAGGTTCTTGTAGATGGCGGGATTGATCTCGGTCATCGCCTGGGTGCCGACCCACATCATCGTTCCGTCGGCCGGCTGATCGACGACATATTGAGTGCCGACAACACCGCCGGCGCCAGGCTTGTTCTCAATGATGATCGTGCGGCCAAGCGTTTTCGACATGTGGTCGCCGACAATGCGCGCATAGGGATCGAGAATTCCCCCCGGCGCGGACGCGACAACAATCTTGATGACGCCCGAATTGTCCTGAGCCCTGGCCTCCAGGGGACCGAAAGCAGTCAGCGTCACGGCACTGATGGCCACGATGAAACTTGCGCAAGCGGAGCGCATGATATCCTCCCATTTTCACGTCACCCGCGCTTACGGCGCGTTTGTTGTCGTTTTTGACCGAGATTTAGGTCCCGGACCGCGCATGTAGTGCCGTTCCGGGTGGTACCTGTTCCGACGATGACGCGGAATTTCGTGGAGCAACACGCGCAACGCCATCTTCAGGCGTTGCAGGAGATGATTCAAAATCACGGGATATCATCCGGACAGCAGGCATCTGATCCGGGATGGAAATCGCAACGGGACGGGCAAGTAAAATGAGCAATTTTTTTTGTGACATAGCCAAATGGCTATGTCTGACCGACGCTGGTCTAGCTCAGGCTTGCGCAGCCTTGCTGTCCGTATCGGTGCTGTCGATGGTCTGGTGATGGGGACAGGCGGTTGCCTGCCAGATCGGACCGAGATCGACCACTTCGGCTTCGAGGCATTCGACCTCAAGCCGCAAGGCTCCGCCACCGGAGAAGGACAGCGTGATCACGCCGCCCGGCGCATCGGTCTCCGCAAATTCGACCGCCAGAAGATTGAGCATCTGCTCCTTGGCTCCGCAGTCGAGGTTGCGGCATTTACAGGACAACACGCGGTCAAAGCGGAGCGCAGCGCGACGTCTCTGCCAGGCCGGCGTCTCGGCCACAGCCGCTTCCCAATCGAAGCGGTTGAGGGCGATCACCACGCGGCTTTCTCCCGGACGCCAGAGCACTTCGCCTACCTTGATCACCGCATCCTGCAAATGCGCGGACACGATTTCCAAGTCTTCGCGGTCGAGCGCGATGAGTTTTAACATATCCATGACACGGCCTTTGCGGTCGGTCTCTGACCAAATTCGTCTTGGGGGTAGTTAGGCAAGCATTTATTGTGCCGCAAGGGGGCGCAAGAGACCGCGAAGCAAAAGCTATGCCGAAAGACCCGGCACCTGCTGCGACACCGGCCCGATCACGGCCGCGAACATGCCAATCTAACCGCTGATCCGCTCAACCAGACCGCCGCAGGCGCCGAGCTTTTCCTCAAGCCGCTCGAAGCCGCGATCGAGGTGATAGACGCGGTTGACCACCGTCTCGCCTTCGGCCGCAAGCGCGGCAATCACCAGCGACACCGACGCACGCAGGTCGGTCGCCATCACCGGCGCGCCGCGCAAGCGATCGACGCCTTCGATCACGGCCGACTGGCCATCGAGCGAGATCTTCGCGCCGAGCCGCGCGAGCTCCTGCACATGCATGAAGCGGTTCTCGAAGATTGTTTCGGTGATGCGCGATGTCCCTTTGGCCATGGTCATCAAAGCCATGAGTTGCGCCTGCATGTCGGTCGGGAAACCGGGAAATGGTTCGGTCGTGACCTCCACGGGCGAAAGGCCCGCGCCATTGCGAGCGACCCGCACGCCTTCATTCGTGACCGTCACTTTCGCGCCGACCTGCGTGAGCACATCGAGCGTCGATTGCAGCAATTCCGGTCGCGCGCCCTGCAGCATCACATCGCCGCCAGTCATCGCCACCGCCATCGCATAAGTGCCGGTCTCGATGCGGTCAGGCACGACATTGTGCCGGGCCGGGCCAAGCCGCGACACGCCCTCGATCTCGATGCGTGAGGTGCCTGCGCCCGTGATCTTCGCGCCCATCTTGATCAGGCAATCGGCGAGGTCCTTGACTTCCGGCTCTTGCGCGGCGTTGTCGATCACGGTCGTGCCCTGCGCCAGCGCCGCCGCCATGATCGCGACATGCGTGCCACCGACCGTCACCTTGGGGAAGTTGATCTCGCCACCGCGCAGACCTTTCGGCGCGCGCGCCACGGCATAGCCGCTATCGATATCGATGGTCGCGCCCAGTCGCTCCATCGCCAGGATGAGCAGATCGACCGGCCGCGTGCCGATGGCGCAGCCGCCCGGCAACGACACCTTCGCCTCGCCCATGCGCGCCAGCAGCGGCGCGATCACCCAGAAGCTCGCCCGCATCTTGGAGACGAGTTCATAAGGGGCGGTCGTGTCGACGATATTGGCGGCGGAGATCTTCACCGTCTGGCCGGCATGCTCGCCGTCGCCGGCCCGCTTGCCCGACAGCATCACATCGACGCCGTGATTGTTCAGGATGCGCTGGAGCTGAACCACGTCAGCGAGGTGGGGCACATTTTCCAGGATCAGCGTGTCCTCGGTCAGAAGACTGGCGATCATCAGCGGCAGGGTTGCATTCTTGGCGCCCGAGATCGGGATAACGCCTTCGAGCGGCCGTCCGCCGGTAATCCGAATACGATCCATGCGCCCCTCCGATTGACTGGACATGCCGCGAAAAACCCGCGGCCCCACGCCCTAGCGTACAACGCCCCATTGGGGGCTGAATATGGTCGAAATCAGCCGCTTCCTACCGCCGTTGGCCACCGGCGTCCGGAGCGGCGGGATTGGCACCACCCTGGCCCGACCCTTCGGGAGCCCGCTCGCGCGCCTGCGCCTTGCGGCGCTTGAGATTGTCGCGCAACGCCTTCGCAAGCCTTTCCTTGCGCGGATCTTTCGGCGTGGGCTTGGAGGTTTCGGCCATCACGGCTCACAAAGCCGCAAAATCCTGGCCGGAGCAAGAGGCTGGCAGCGCAAGCTTTATCCCTGGAAGTTGCGCTTGCGCCCGGCGGGGCCTTTGTGGCAATGAACCCGCCATTCCCCGGCCGATTTGCAGGAATCGTCTTCTTTGCAAGGAAGAGCCGTTTGTGACGCTGCCGTAGCTCAGTGGTAGAGCACTTCATTGGTAATGAAGAGGTCGACAGTTCAATCCTGTCCGG
>JAFAFP010000222.1 GCA_023423415.1 Pseudomonadota bacterium
CGCCGGCGGCGGCGGCAAGGGCATGCGGCTCGTCGAGCGCCATGCCGATTTCGACGCGGCAATAGAAGCCGCGCGGCGGGAAGCCAAAGCGGCTTTTGGCGACGATCGCGTTTTGATTGAAAAGTACGTCTCGGCACCGCGTCACATCGAGATACAGGTGTTCGCCGATCGGCACGGCAGCGCCATTCATCTCAACGAGCGCGACTGTTCGTTGCAGCGGCGGCATCAGAAAGTCATCGAGGAAGCGCCAGCCCCGGGGATGACGCCGCAATTGCGCAAGCGCATGGGCGAGGCAGCCGTCGCCGCCGCCAAAGCAGTTGGCTATGTCGGGGCCGGAACGGTCGAGTTCATTGCCGATGGCGCGAACGGTTTGAAGACCGATGGTTTCTGGTTCATGGAAATGAATACGCGGTTGCAGGTTGAACACCCGGTGACCGAGATGATCACCGGTCTCGATCTGGTCGAATGGCAGTTCCGGGTTGCTTACGGCGAACGGTTGCCGATCGTACAATCCGACGTGCCGCTGCACGGTCATGCCGTCGAAGCGCGGCTCTATGCCGAAGATCCCGAACGCGAGTTTCTTCCGTCGACTGGCAAGCTGGTCGCGTTGTCGTTTCCGCACGGTGCAGGCATTCGCGTCGATAGCGGAGTTGAGGAAGGGGGAGAGATTTCGCCTTACTACGATCCGATGATCGCCAAAGTCATCGTACATGCACCGACACGAAGCGCAGCGCTCGACAAGCTTACACAGGCACTTCACGAAACGATCGTCGTCGGTCCTCGTACCAATCTCGCGTTTCTCGGTGCGCTATCGCGTTCGGCCGATTTCCGGGATGGGCGCTTCGATACCGGATATATCGCCACACACCAGGACGAGCTGGGGCTAACTGCACCAGGCATCGATGCTGCAGCCGCCGCGCGCGGGGCCGCGTTTTTGCTTTCGCGCACGGCCTTCGTACCAGGTGATGGGATACACGCGCCGTCATCGCCCTGGGACGTTGCCGACGGTTTTCAGTTGTCGGGGCCGCGACAGACGACACTGCCGATCATTGTCAATGGTGAACCGGAGGTCGCGATTCTGGACTATGCCGATGGTGCCCAACGCCTGACAGTACACGATACTGAACCGGATATGCAGGCCCGGCTGATCGAGGTGCCGTCCGCTGTCTATGTGTTGCGTGGCGGACGGCAGACACGGGTTGCCTTGAAGGATTTTGAGGCCGCCGAAGCGGGGAACGCGGATCACGACGGGATCATTCGTGCGCCGATGCATGGTAAATTGCTTGCCGTTCTCGTCTTGCCCGGAGAGGCGGTCACGAAGGGACACCGGCTGGCCATCATCGAAGCGATGAAAATGGAACATGCCCTGATTGCGCCGCGCGACGGCGTGGTCGGCGATGTGACGGCAGAGATCGGCGCCCAACTGGCCGAGGGGGCCCGCATCATGTCCATCGAACCGGCGGAAGCCGGCTGACCTGTTCTGTGACTGGTCTCCTATCCACTTTACCCAGACTGTGAACGCCTTATTGATGGGGTGGGGGCGTTTCCGTAATAGAAGAGACAATGCCGCTTCATCTGATCAAACTCTGCGTAGGCTGCGACTCCATCGACGACCTGAAGGAATGGGTTTCTGCCCGCCTCAAGGAAAAGAAGAAGCGTGGGCAGAAGCCGGAGCACATCCACACCACCCGTATGGTGCCCAAGCGCGCCGAAGAGCTGATTGACGGTGGTTCTCTCTACTGGGTAATCAAGGGGCAGGTGATGTGCCGCGAGCGCATCCTCGATCTGCGTCCCTTCGTGGACAAGGAAGGCATCGGCCGCTGCCACATCGTTTTGGATGGCAAGATCAAGCCGGTGATGCCGCGGCCCTACCGGGCGTTTCAGGGCTGGCGATACCTGAGCGACAAGGATGCGCCCGGCGATATCAGCAAGGCCGCGCCCGGCGTTGCGGCGATGCCCGAAGACCTGCGCCGCGAATTGCGCGAACTCGGGTTGCTTTGAGCTTTTCCGCCTCTTCGGTGCTATAAGCCCTGCAGGAAACGTCTGCAGGAAGAGCGCGAAAGAGTGCCGTCATGATTATTGCCGACCAGAATGAAGTCACCACCGCCGTTCTCGAGGCGATGGAAAAAACGCCGGATCCGCGTCTTCGGGAAATCGTGACTCTGATGATCAAGAACCTGCATGGCTTCATTCGCGAGGCGAAGCTGAGCGAGGAAGAGTTTCAGCAGGCCTGTAATTTCATCGTCCGGCTCGGCCAGAAGTCGAATGCATCGCATAACGAAGTGGTGCTGATGGCCGGTTCGCTCGGTGTGTCGTCACTCGTCTGCCTCCTCAACAACGGCAACAAGGGGCAAACCGAAACATCGGCGTCGATGCTTGGTCCATTCTGGCGCCTGGAGTCGCCACACACGGAGAACGGCGGATCAATCGTGCGTTCGCCCACGCCCGGACCGGAGTTGTTCGTGAACGGCAGCATTGTCGACGGCGAGGGCGCACCGATTGCGGATGCCATCGTCGATGTGTGGCAGTCCTCGCCAGAAGGCTTGTACGAAAATCAGGATCCGAGTCAGGCCGACATGAATCTGCGGGGGCAGTTCCGCAGTGACGCAAACGGCAATTTTTCGTTCCGCAGCGTGATGCCGGCCGGCTATCCGATTCCGGTCGATGGCCCGGTGGGGGATTTCATTCGCGCGGTGAAGCGGCCGCATAATTACCGGCCCGCGCATGTGCATTTCCTGATCTACAAGCCGGGGTTCAAGACGCTCATTTCGCAGATCTACGTCAACGATGATCCGCTGTTGGACAGCGATGTGCAGTTTGGCGTCACCAAGGCATTGATTGGCAATTACGTGAAGCACGAGAACGAGGCCGCGCCCGTCGCCGGTGTCAAAGCGCCGTGGTATTCACTCGGCTACACTTTTGCGATGGAGAAGGGCGACGCCAAGCTTCCGCGCGCGCCGATCACCGGCAAATCGGTTGCTCAGACGGCTTCACCTGCAATGGTGAAGTAGATGATGGCGTTGGAATCCACGAAATTGCGCAGCGGGATACCGCGCGCAGCTTTTTGATTTGCACTCACAAGTTTTTGAGAAGCCGCCTGCTCGTCTTGCGGGAGTCAGTTCCGTCAGCTAGCTAGCGGCCCGCTTCTGGTTCCCTCCCTGTAATCTTATCGAAAAATCAGACATGGCCGGGTTTCGACGTCTTGCGACGCTTGCGTTGTGTGTTGCTCTTGCGATTGCGCCGCTGAATGCGATGGCGCAGGAAATCGAGGTCTCCGAGGCTGCTCAGACCGCGCGTGAAACGCAGATGGCCCAGGCCAACCCATTTCCTCAGCCGGTCGGAAAGCCGCCTGCACAGCAGCAGGCGGCCCGCACCCAGCAGGGAGCGTCGGCCGCCGTCGGCAACGTCGCGAGCGTTGCACAGCCGGCGAGCGTTGCGCGCGGTGGCTCCGGTTCGACTGCGCTGAAGAAGGGTGACGAGATCAGGAAAGGTGACCGGCTGCAGACCGGGGCCGGCGGTTCGCTCGGCGTCACATTCGATGACGAGACCTCCTTCAGCCTGAGCTCCAATGCAGCCATTACCGTGGACGATTTTCTCTACAGGAAAGGCTCAAAAAGTCGCGCGCTGGTGAGCGTTACGCGCGGCACTGTCGGCTTTGTCGCCGCTCAGGTCGCCAAGACCGGCGATATGAAGATCAATACCCCGACCGCAGTGTTGGGTATTCGCGGCACTACGGGCGTCATCGATGCGCCGCCCGGCCAACCGACCAACGTCAAGCTCTATCCCGACGCCAACGGCGCGGTGGGGCGCATCGAAGTGTTCGGCCGTGACGGACGATTGCTCGGTCAGCTGACCGAGGCTGCAACGGGTCTTGTGTTGCAACTTGTTGCGCAGCAGATCAGCGCCGTCCCGCTGCAGATTTCGCCGGAGCAATTGCTCCGCGACCGCAATCTCGTGCAGAACCTTTTCAACCTGCAGAGTATCGGCCGTCAGTTGATCAATCAGCGGCTTAACCTGCGCAACATCGATCCGCGTAGTCTGCCAGGCGCGCCGCAGATCCCGTCAGTCCCGTCGATCCCGGGCCTGCCGTCGATCCCGGGTCTGCCGAGACTGCCGTAACGGGCCTCGAAGAAAAGCAAACGGCGGGCACTTTGCCCGCCGTTTGAGTGTTGGCCGCCGTTGAAATTCTGAAAGCGTAGCGTCCTCAAACGCCGATGTTGTCGATCAGCCGCGTCTTTCCGAGCTTTGCGGCGACGAGTAGCCGGATGGGGCCGTCGTTGAGATCAGCGATCGGCGCAAGCGTCTCGGTGTGGCGCGCTTCGAGATAATCCACCTTGAAGCCGGCGCGCTCGATCGCGTCGCGCCCCTTCGCCATCGCCTCCGCGATCGATTTGCCGGATTTGATCTGCGCCGCGCTGTCCTTCATCACGCGATACAGTGTTGGTGCGATCGCGCGTTCGTCGGGCGACAGGTACACATTGCGGGACGACATCGCGAGGCCGTCCTTCTCGCGCATGGTTGGCACGCCGACGACCGTGACGGGGATATCGAGATCCTTCGCCATCCGCGTCACGACCTTCAACTGCTGATAGTCCTTCTGTCCGAATAGCGCGACATCAGGCGCAACCTGCAGGAACAGCTTCGATACGACCGTGGTGACGCCGCCGAAGAAGTGCGGGCGAAACGTATCCTCGAGGCCGGCCTTGGCCGGCCCTGCTGGCGTGATCGCTGTGGAAAAGCCATCGGGATACATGGCCTTTTCGGATGGCGCCCAGACCAGGTCGACGCCCAGTGTCGTCAAAGCGGCGAGGTCGCGTCTGAAGTCGCGCGGATAGGATCCGAAGTCTTCGGTCGGAGCGAATTGCGCGGGGTTCACGAAGATCGATACGACGACGATGTCAGCTCGGCGTTTGGCTTGCTTCACCAGTGCAAAATGCCCGTCATGGAGGGCGCCCATCGTTGGAACGAGCGCGATTTTTCGGCTCTTTCCGCGCAACTTGGCGATGACCTTCCGCAGCGGCGCGACCGCTCCGACGACAAGGGGTTTCTTGGCTGCTCTTTTGGCCATGAACACTCCGTGGATGGTTGGCCGCCTGGATGATCGACATTTAGCAAAACGTGGACCGGAACCAAGCCGCAGTCGTTGTGCCGCGCAGGTTAAGGATGAACGGCGTTCGTCCAAAGGTTAATCGCCGGTGGCTCTTGACCAGGCGTCCCCCAAAAAAGAGGATGCCGCAAGGCAGGGATTGTTGCGTCATGTTGGTACAGGCAAATCCCCATAAGTCAGCGCACGTCATCGTCGTTGGAAATGAAAAGGGCGGTTCGGGGAAATCCACGACAGCCATTCATATCGCGATCGCGCTCTTAAGGGCTGGTCAGAAGGTTGCGACGGTCGATCTCGATTCGCGCCAGAAAAGTCTCACCCATTATGTCGAAAATCGCCGGGCCTGGGCGAGGCGCTCAAAGCTGCCACTCGACATCCCGCTGCACTTCTGTGTCGTCCGCAGCGAAGGGCTGCGCAACGATGAAAACGAACAGGCCGAATTCGCGGCCTTTGCAGAAACCGTCGCGGCTGTTGAACACAGCCATGACTTCGTGGTGATCGATACGCCCGGCTCGGACAGTTACCTGATGCGCCTCGCGCATGCGATGGCTGACACGTTGGTCACGCCCCTGAACGACAGTTTCGTCGATTTCAACGTGCTGGGCACGGTCGATCCGCAGACCTACGCGGTGACTGGGGCCAGCCACTATGCCGAGATGGTTCTGGATGCGCGTCGGCAGCGACGCAGGGTCGATCAGGAAGCCGCAGACTGGATCGTGGTCCGCAACCGTCTGTCCATGCTGGGTTCCCGCAACAAGCGATTGTTGTCCGAAGGAATACGGCAACTCGGATTGCAGCTCGGATTTCGGGCGGCAGACGGCTTTTCCGAGCGTGTCGTTTACCGGGAGTTCTTTCCGCGGGGCTTGACTGCCCTCGATAATATCGACGCGACGACGCTTGGAACCCGGCCGAACATGTCGCACGTCACGGCCCGGCAGGAGGTGCAGGGTCTGCTGGCGGCACTGAGGCTTCCGATCGACGAAAAGGGCCGTCGCCGCGCTGCCGCCCGGGCCGAGTGGTTCAATTCCGCTGACAAGCCGCTCGAGGTTCAGGATTTGCTGGACTGAGCCGGGCCTGATTGTCGCGCGAAAGTTGCGCGCGACAGCAGCGATACCGACTTATAGTGATCTGGAAGAGTCGGAGAGAGTGGCTCCGTTGGTCAGGACTGTATGGGTAACGATCGTTCCGACGCGAAAATTGTGAAACCGGGCACGGACAAGCCGGTTGCCTCGCGCACCGAAATTGATTCCTTCCTGGCCAAGGTCGCGTCCATGACGTCCTCGGTTGCGCCAGGCCAACGCGGCCGCCTGGTCTTTGCGCTCGATGCCACCATGAGCCGCCAGCCGACCTGGGATACCGCCTGCCGCTTGCAGGCCGACATGTTTCAGGAGGCGGGTACGATCGGCGGCCTCGATGTTCAGCTTGTCTATTTCCGAGGGCTGACGGAGTGCCGGGCCTCAGGCTGGGTTGCGCAGCCCGAGCGGCTGAGCGCGTTGATGGAAAGGATCGATTGCCGGGGCGGCCATACGCAGATCGGAAAAGTGCTCGGGCATGTCCGTCGTGAATCCGAAAAGCGCAAAGTGCAGGCGCTGGTCTATGTCGGCGACGCGATGGAAGAATCGATCGACGATCTTTGCGCGGCGGCTGGCGCGCTGGGTCTTCTTGGCGTGCCGGCTTTCATGTTTCAGGAAGGCCATGACAGCATTGCAGAGAATGCCTATCGCGAGATCGCCCGTCTCAGCCGTGGCGCCTATGGCCGATTTGCGCCCGGCGCGGCACAAGAACTGGCGGAGTTGCTGCGCGCGGCCGCGGCATATGCGGCCGGCGGCATGAAAGCGCTGTCCGATCTCTCGGTGCGCAAACAAGGCGGTGCACTTAAACTGCTGCGCCAGATGAGCTGACCATCGATGGCTGCACTTCTGCTCGGTATTGCCGTTCTGCTGGTTCTGATCTGGGCGATGTACGGCTTCGCCCGGATCGACGTGAAAGTGCTTGCGCCGGTCCTGCGCAAGGCCGGTGGCTATGCGGCGCTCGCAGGCGCCGCGTTTCTGACGGCACGCGGGCAGTTGGGACTTGCCCTGCCGCTGGGCTTTGCCGGATTGACGATGCTCGGCTGGATTCCGGGCGCTGCAAGCTTTGGCCGGCGGACAAAGAAGACCACAGGTCAGATCTCGCGCGTACGCTCCGCCTTTGTCGAGATGGAGCTCGATCACGATACCGGCGCGATGCGCGGCCGCATCCTCGCCGGCCGGTTCGAAGGCGTCACGCTCGATGCACTCGATGTTCCGACGATGATGTCGCTTTTGCCAGATATCGACGAGGAGAGTCGCGCCTTATTGATGGCGTATCTTGACCGCCGGGAGCCCGCCTGGCGTCAGCACGCGGATGCGGGTACGGCAACGGGGCCTGCTCACGTCGACCGTGGAAAAATGACGGAAGAGGAGGCCTATCAGATCCTTGGCATTGAGCCGGGAGCGAGTGCCGCGGATATCGGACGCGCGCATCGGGCGCTGATGAAGAAACTGCATCCCGACCAAGGCGGGTCGACCTATCTCGCTGCGCGAGTCAACGAGGCCAAAGACCTTCTTCTGCGACGACATCGCTAATCACCCCAAAACGCAACACGCTACTGGTACAGAAGTCTTCGATCAGTTCCGCACCGCAAAACACGCGATGTGGTTTTTCTTCAACTGACGGCACGCTTGTTCTGCAGACCTTTCCCCCAAGCCAGCAAAACGCGCGCGGTAGTAACGTTTATCGCCCTTTGCAAAAATTTCGGTAAACGGTTCAGCATCTTTCAGAAGATTGATCTTGCTCTTTGCATCGGCAAGCTTGTCTTTGGCCTCGCTCGCTTCCTCGAAAGCGCCGATCTGAATAATCCAGCCGCTGCGCCTCTTGCTTTCGCTCGCTGTCGCTTGAACGGGAACTACCGTTTCAGTTCTGGCGACCGGAGCAGGCGAGGGTGTGACTGACGCAGTCACGGTGCGTGGGGCCACATCTCTCGATGCGATATCTCTTGATGACAACACGCCGAGAACGCCGGGTCGCGCGCCCGGCGGCGGCGGAGGCATTGCATCCGAAGCGGTTTCGGCGCGGCCGCTTGCGCCATCCAGCGTACGCGTTGCCATCGGTTCTGGTGCGATCAGCGACATCGGTGCGGAAGCGGTCCTGACCGGACCTGCCTTGACTGACAAGGTCTTGACTAGAAGCGGCTTGATCGGATCGGTCGAACCAGGCGTTGGCTGGTCCGAAGAAGCGGCACGCATCCCTTCGGATTTGGTTGGGACCGTCGGCGATGCCGATGCAACGCGGACCGGCCGCTCAACTTGAGCGGCTGGCGCCGGCTGCGGGAGCGGGAAGGGGTTTGCTGCGGGAGCGGCAGCCGCCTGAGCGGCAGGTGCAGGAGCCGACGCATCAGCGATCTCAACGATCTTCGGCGCAGTGCGCTTCACCGAGGCGAGCGAGATCTTGCCCTCGATCAGACTGCGCATCTTGGCGTCGCGGGCGCCGCCAGAAGTGCCGCCGAGAACGACCGCAACAAGGCGGCGATCGCCACGTTGGACGGCGCTGACGAGATTGAAGCCGGACGCGCGCGTATAACCGGTCTTGATGCCGTTGACGCCTTGAACACGTCCGAGAAGTCGATTGTGGTTCGCCATGCGAACGCCGCGATAGGCAAAGGACTCTGTGGCGAAGTAGCGATAGTAGCGCGGGAAACGGTCCTGAATAGCGAGGCCAAGCAGAGCCTGGTCTCGCGCGGTGGTGACCTGATCGGAGTTCGGCAGGCCGGATGCGTTCTTGTACACCGTCCGGGTCATTCGCAGCGCGCGCGCTTTCCGCGTCATCAGGATGGCAAATTGTTCTTCCGAGCCTGCGAGCGCCTCGGCAACGACCACGGCAGCGTCATTGGCCGATTTCGTTACCAGCGCCTTGATGGCGTCTTCCACCATCAGTGTTTGCCCGGGCCGCACGCCCAGCTTTGTCGGCGCCTGAGCGCTGGCATGCGCCGAGACGTCCATTTGGCTGTCGAGCTTGATCCTGCCGGCTTCCAGCCGCTCGAACAACAGATAGAGCGTCATGATCTTGGTGAGCGATGCGGGGTGACGCAGCGCGTCAGGGCTGGTCGAGTGCAGGACGTCGCCGGTATTGGCATCGACCACAATGTCCGCATATCGGGGGGAATATGTCTCGGTGGCCGCCGCGCGCTTGAAGGTTTTTCGTTTGCTGCGTGCGTCAGCCGACGTCGCTGTCAGCGTCAGAAACGCAAAGGCCGAAGCAAAAACGGCAATACCGCAACGCAGGCCGAAAGAGGCCTCGGTCGATACGCGAAACATGGTCAACCTGTGTTCCCCGTCCGCTAGGGCGCCCACACGCCCGGTTGCCTTCCCCAAAGGCGATTGCCAGCCGCCGATCCCCGAAAAATGGAACCGGCCCCTAAGCCACAGTCAATTAAGGTATGAGCATGGCGTTGCTAAAAAGTTAATAAAAACTGATAGTTAGGATTTTATACGCAGCGCAACAAAAATACCTTGCGAAATTGTGCGATGCAGCATAATTCTGTCACTCGACGGTCGCAGAGCGGCCGGAAGATGGACAATTCAGGCGCGGCTTTGAGGCCGGTGCAAAGGGCAGTGACATGATCAATACATTTGACGTGAAGTCCTTCGACGAATTCCAGAAATTTGGCAAGGACAGTGTCGATGCTTCGCTGAAGGCGTTCGGCGCAGTGTCCAAGAGTGCGCAGGCGATTGCAGCCGAAAGCGTCGATTATTCGAAGCGGACCTTCGAAGAGAGCGCAGCAGCGATTGAAAAGCTGTTCGGGGTGAAATCGCTCGAAAAGGCGATCGAGATCCAACAGGACTATTTCAAGAATGCATACGACGGCTTCGTCGCACAGACAACGAAGATTAGCGAGCTGTACTCGGATTTCGCCAAAGAAGCTTACAAGCCGTATGAAAGCTATGTCGCCAAGATGACACCGGCGAAGTAATCGCGGCATTCTGGTGGATATGCAAAGCCCGGCCATGCGGCCGGGCTTTTCTTATTTTCGGTGAGCCGCAATTGCTGGCGTCGCTCATGCATTGCTGGAGGAGCGACGCACATCCATTGACGATCTCGAATTACCTGGCGAGCCGCAGATTTGCTAGATTTTGTGCAATCGCACTGAATACGGCGGAGAGCTGGCCAGCATTTTGTACATCGTAATACATGGTTGGATTGGTGGCGCAGTCTCGTAGCAGCGACGCGTCGCCGTTGATCACGCGGATTGAGTAGATCTTGATATTCGCATTCTTGACGTTCGTGCAGGCCAGCCGGGTTCGCTTGTCGATTTCGCTTGAACTGGTCTGCTTGGTGTTATTGGCGTTTCGCCAGGACTCGGTATTCTCGCCGTCAGTCAGCAGGATAATGACCTTGTCGAGGTCTTCTTTTGGGGCGGATGCTTCCGAAAGAGGCGCTGTCGGCGTCAGTGCGTGCCATCCCCAGACAAGCCCGATTGTGACATTGGTGTTGCCATTCGGCTGCATCGAATCGATCTTGCTGTTCAATGCGGTCCAGTTGTTGGTCAATGGCATAAGCTTGACCAGCGACCCGCAGCTCGCCACAACGGGGAACTTGGTGTTGGTGCTGGTGGGTGGATCGTCTTGCGTGTCATAGGGGTAGGTGCGGTCCCGAACGCATCCGCTCCAATAGTCTTTCCAGTTGGTATCGTTGCAGCCCTTTCCGGACTGGGAGCCGTTGCAATCGAGCTGATCGTAATCGAACCAGTTGTTGTCTTTATAGGACGTCCCGAGATTGACGCCGACGTCGAACGGGATGATCGCAATTTTGACGTCATCGGGCTTCTTTGCGGCGTTTTGCAGCGTCTTCACAAGATCTTTGGCAGCCTTCTTGAGCTCGGTCATTTTGTTCGACGAGGCCATCGAGCCTGTATTGTCGAGCGCAAGCACAAGCTCGAGCCGTTTCATCCCCCAGACTGTCTGGGAGGTGGCCCCGACACTCATTGTTGGCTGCCAGATGCCGGCGATGGTCGTGTCGATGGTGCCGCTCGCCGTGAGGTTCAGCTCATAGCTTCCATCCTGCGGTGAGGAGAAGCTGGGTGTGACGACAAGATTGCCAATGCCGGAATGGAAATTGGCCTTGACGATTGTCTCGGCCCTCGCCTGGAGCTGAGACGCATTCAACGACTGCGCTTCCTTGGACAGAATGAGGCCAGCGGCATCGAGCGCTGCCTGGAGGGCCGTGCGTGCCGAGGCCGCGCGGCTGTAATCGACGGCGGCGCCGACGGCGCCGATGAGCGGGATCATCGCCAGACCGAAGATCATGGCGACGTTGCCTTGCTCGCAATGCGCGAGTGCGCGCAACTTGCGCCAGAACCAGTGCACGGTCGGTTGGGGCGTCATGATCCTGATCCGGGGCTGGCCATTGTGGAACGTTCAGGCTCTGCCATTGCCTGAGACCGTAAACGCCTCGTCTGAAAAGGCTGTAAAATGTGCCGGAGAAAAATCGTTACAACTCGTAAACGATTTCCCTCAACTGCGAGTCAGATCTCCCCACACGACGACCGCCGTCGCGTGTGGCGGAGCACCTCAGCGGGAAATCCTTCGGACCAGGTCGGCAGGCCCCGCAATTTCGGGTGGAATTGCCGCGAATTGTCCGCATTTTCGCGGATCATGGGTATCCGCGGATGAGAGCCTCGCCCAGTGCGGGCGCGTGTCAATGTGTTGGTTGGTATCGCATTTTCGCGTACCGCGCCGATCGCCGCCCGTCTGGCACCGTGCTCTCGCCGCGACTATGATGTGGCCGATACGTTCCTATATGTCGCGAAGACCTCTTCAAGAGCCGCAATGTCTGAAAGTGCCATGCCCCTAGTCCGATCGACGGCCGTCCGTGTGTCCAGGCGTTTTGAACCGCGGATGGCGGACGATGACCGCAAGCGGCGGCAGGAGCCGGCCGGGCCGGGAACGTCCGTTATTACCAAGACCAAGCCGCAGACCAAGCGGCCCAGCATGTACCGGGTGCTGCTGCTGAACGACGACTACACGCCGATGGAGTTTGTCGTCCATGTTCTGGAACGATTCTTCAACAAGGACCGCGAGGCTGCAACCCAGATCATGCTGCATGTGCATCATCACGGGATTGGTGAGTGTGGCATCTACACATATGAGGTCGCCGAAACAAAAGTGACCCAGGTCATGGACTTTGCCCGTAAACATCACCATCCTTTGCAATGTGTGATGGAGAAGAAATGACCTTGGGGGAGGGAACGTCGTCGGTGAGAGGACGGACTGACTGGGCCGGGGGTGGTCGTTAACTGGACCTTTTAGGGACATCGAATGCCAAGTTTCTCGCGCAGCCTTGAACAATCGCTTCATCGGGCACTCGCGCTCGCCAACGAACGCCACCACGAATATGCGACGCTGGAACATCTGTTGCTGGCGTTGCTGGACGATTCCGACGCCGCCGCGGTCATGCGGGCCTGCAATGTCGATCTCGACAAGCTGCGCCGCTCGCTGACGGCCTATCTGGAGGCGGAACTCGAAAACCTGATTACCGATGCGGGCGAAGATTCAAAGCCGACCGCCGGGTTCCAGCGTGTCATTCAACGTGCCGTGATCCACGTCCAGTCTTCCGGTCGCGAGGAAGTGACCGGCGCCAACGTGCTGGTCGCGATTTTCGCCGAGCGCGAAAGCCATGCCGCGTATTTCCTGCAGGAGCAGGACATGACGCGCTACGATGCGGTGAATTACATCAGCCATGGCATCGCCAAGCGTCCGGGCCTGGCCGAGTCCCGGCCGGTGCGGGGCGCCGATGAGGATTCCGATTCCAAGGGCGGCGACGACAGCAAGAAGAAAGGCGATGCCCTGGAGGCTTACTGCGTCAACCTCAACAAGAAGGCGAGAGACGGCAAGATCGACCCGCTGATCGGCCGCGATGCCGAGATCAGCCGGACCATCCAGGTTCTGTGCCGCCGTCAGAAGAACAATCCGCTGTTCGTCGGCGATGCCGGCGTCGGCAAGACCGCGATCGCGGAAGGTCTGGCGCGCCGTATCGTGCATGGCGAAGTGCCGGACGTTCTGAAGAACTCCACCGTCTTCTCGCTGGACATGGGCACGCTGCTGGCCGGCACCCGCTACCGCGGTGATTTCGAAGAGCGCCTGAAGCAGGTCATCAAGGAGATCGAGGCCACACCCGGCGCGATCATGTTCATCGATGAGATCCACACCGTCATTGGCGCCGGCGCGACCTCTGGCGGCGCAATGGACGCGTCGAACCTGTTGAAGCCCGCGCTGGCCTCCGGATCGCTGCGCTGCATCGGCTCGACCACATACAAGGAATACCGCCAGTATTTCGAAAAGGATCGTGCGCTGGTCCGACGGTTCCAGAAGATCGACGTCAACGAACCGTCGGTGCCGGATGCGATCGAGATCCTGAAGGGCCTGAAGCCTTACTTCGAGGAATATCACAAGCTCAAATACACCAACGACGCCATCAAGGCGGCGGTGGAACTGTCGGCGCGCTACATCCATGACCGCAAGCTGCCGGACAAGGCGATCGACGTGATCGACGAGTCGGGTGCCGCGCAGATGCTGTTGCCAGATTCCAAGCGCAAGAAGACCATCGGCCTCAAGGAAGTGGAGACCACCATCGCGACGATGGCGCGGATTCCGCCAAAGACCGTGTCCAAGAACGATGCCGAAGTGTTGCGGCATCTTGAGCAGACGCTAAAGACGGTGGTCTATGGTCAGGACAAGGCCGTCGAGTCGCTCGCCGCTTCGATCAAGCTCGCCCGCGCGGGCCTGCGCGAGCCGGAAAAGCCGATCGGCAACTATCTGTTCTCAGGGCCAACCGGCGTCGGCAAGACCGAAGTGGCCAAGCAGCTTGCGGCTTCGCTCGGCGTCGAGTTGATCCGCTTCGACATGTCCGAATACATGGAGCGCCACACCGTTTCACGGCTGATCGGCGCGCCTCCTGGTTATGTCGGCTTCGATCAGGGTGGCCTGCTGACCGACGGCGTCGATCAGCATCCGCATTGCGTGCTGCTGCTCGACGAAATCGAGAAGGCACATCCGGATCTGTTCAACGTGCTGTTGCAGATCATGGATCACGGCAAGCTCACCGATCACAAAGGCAAGCAGGTCGATTTCCGCAACGTGATCCTGATCATGACCACGAATGCGGGCGCCGCTGATTTGGCCAAGGGCACCTACGGCTTCACCCGCAACAAGCGTGAAGGCGACGATATCGAGGCGATCAACCGGCTGTTCGCACCGGAATTCCGCAACCGTCTCGATGCTGTCATCGCCTTCGGCCATCTGTCGCAGGAGGTCATAGCGAAGGTCGTCGAGAAGTTCGTGATGCAGCTCGAGGCCCAGCTCGCCGACCGCAATGTCACGATCGAGCTGACCGACGAAGCGTCGCGCTGGCTGATCGCGAACGGTTACGACGAACTCATGGGTGCGCGGCCGATGGCGCGCGTGATCCAGGAGCACATCAAGAAGCCGCTCGCCGACGAGGTGCTGTTCGGCAAGCTGAAGGACGGTGGCCATGTGAAGGTGGTCGTCGTCAACGAGGCGGGCAAGGACGCGCTCGGCTTCGAATATGTCGAAGGTCCGGTCACGCCCAAGCCGGAGAAATTGCCGGCTGCCGGCGCCAAGCCAAACCGCAAGCCGCCGCAGCGCAAGCCGAAGCCGCCGTCAGGTTCGGCCGGCGGGAAGGGCGGACCCGGTGGTTCGGATCCGTCCGGCCGCGGCTCGGTACCGAAGGTGCCGCTGAAGGCCTGAAAGAGACACGACGCAAAATAGAAAACGCCCGGGCTCAGCCCGGGCGTTTTGCATTTTCATTTCCGGAGCATGAGGCGCTGCGGCTCACGGCTGCTTGGGCATCGCCGCGTCATCGAGTTCGGTGGCACGCAGATGCGCCGGACGATTTTCGAGCTTGTTCCAGTAAGTTTCGAAGGCTGGCCGTTTCTCAATCGTGCCGAATTGCATGCCCCACCAGATATGCGACCCGATAAAGACGTCGGCAGCGGTGAACGTGTCGCCGGCGATGAAGGGCTTGGCGGATACGGCCCGCTCCAGCGTGTCGATCGTTATCTTGTAATTGCCGTATCCTATCATCGCCTGCTTCTCCGGTGGCGGTTCGAAGCCGAGCACGCGATTGCTGGCTGCATATTCCAGCGGACCTGCGGAAAAGAACAGCCATCGATAATAATCGCCACGTTGCCCCGGCGAGGGCGCGAGTTTCGCATCGGGGAAAGCATCGGCGAGATAGGCGCAGATCGCCGCGCATTCAGTCACCACCGTATTGCCGTGCTTGATCGCCGGCACCTTGCCCATTGGATTGATCGCAAGATAGTCCGCCGATTTCATCGTCCCGAAATCGAGCATCTCGGTGCGGTAAGGCGCCCCGACTTCCTCGAGCATCCAGCGGACTATTCGGCCGCGCGACATCGGATTGGAGTACAGAACAAGCTCTTCCGCCACGGGTCACCTCTCAGGTTTGTCGATGAGAACATAACACGAACATTTGCTAAGTCAAAGGACAGGGGTGCATGCGTTCACAACAGAACGCTAGCAACCGGTTGTGGCCGCAGGAGGGGAAAACGAGCCATGTCCACGCCTGCGTGCGACTGGGGCATTGCATGAGAGGCATGAGAGCCGACGCCGTTGCGTGACTCACGGCCGCGCCGCATGGTGCGCGCGATGTCAGGCCCTTACACCATCGATTATCCGAGCAATGCAGCCGCCTATCTCGGCGGCCTGCGGCAGTCGGTCGTTTCGGTGTTCGCTTACGTGCTGTTCGGCACCTATATCGGCATCGGCGCGCTGGCCTACGATTTCAATTTCAGCCTGTTGTGGGTAACGGCATCGACATTGCTGGTCTGGGCCGGGCCTGCGCAGGTCATTCTCATTTCGACTCTTGGCGGCGGCGCGCAACTCGTTGAAGCCGCTATCGCCGTTGGATTGAGTGGCGTGCGCCTGTTGCCGATGGTGGTCTCATTGATGCCGATCCTGCGCGGCCCCAAGACCAGAACGCGTCAGCTCCTGCTTCCTTCGCACTTCACCGCCGTCAGTATGTGGGTGGAGTCGATGCGGCTCGGACCACAGATGCCGGTGGAGCGGCGCATTCCGTTCGTGAACGGCATTGCCAGTGGCTACATGATCTCGGCGCTGATTGCGACGGTGGCGGGCTATTATCTGGCGGCACGGTTGCCAGTGCTGCTCACTGCCGCGCTCTTGTTCCTGACGCCGATGTCATTTCTGGTCTCGATTGCGCGCAACTCCACTTTCCTTGTCGACAGACTTGCATTGCTGCTGGGATTGTTGCTCGGGCCGATCCTCGCCTACCGCAACGTGGAGCTTGATATCATGTGGGCCGGCATTGCCGGCGGCACGCTGGCCTATGTGGCGCATCGTGTGAGGAAAAGCCTGCGATGAGCCTCACAACATCCGAGCTGTGGCCTTATGTCGTTCTCGTGCTGGTTGGCTTTCTGCCGAATGAGATCTGGCGGTGGCTCGGGTTCATGCTGGCACGCGGCATCGATGAAGGCTCGGAACTGCTGGTCTGGGTGAGGGCGGTGGCGACGGCCGTGTTGGCGGCCGTGATCGCCAAGCTCATCTTCTTTGCTCCGGGCGCGCTGGCGTCGGTGCCGCTGTCGGTCCGGCTCGCGGCCATGGCTGCCGGCTTTCTTGCCTTTATCGTGTTTCGGCGTTCAGTCTTCGCCGGTGTTGCCGCCGGCGAAGTGGCCCTCATTGTCGGGGCTCTATTGTTTCGACCGTAAGGTCACGCCGACTGCATGGCCTCTGCCAGCTTCTTGGCTTGAGTGGCCAGCGTTTCCGGCTTTTCCTTCTCGCTTGCAGGCGGCTTCAGCATGACGCCTTCCTTGCGCGGGATGACATGGACATGCAGGTGAAACACCACCTGGCCTCCAGCGCTTTCATTGAATTGCTGGATAGTTACGCCGTCCGCGTCGAAGGCCTGCATGCCAGCCTTCGCCACCTTCTGTGCGACCGTCATGACATGCGCAAGATCCTCCGGCGCAACATCAAGCACGTTGCGGGCAGGATTTTTCGGGATCACCAAGGCATGCCCGGCTGCGCGCGGCATGATGTCAAGGAACACAAACGCCCGCTCATCCTCATAGACCTTGTAACAAGGCAATTCGCCTCGAAGGATCTTCGCAAAGATATTGTTTTGATCGTAGGCCGGCATCTTTTCACTCCAGGGCGTCAGTCTTGCTAATCACTCTTGCCAATCAGTCTTGCGAAACGGGGCCAGCGCTTCAAGCTCGCGGCCCGCGGCATCCACATAAGCGCGTTCGTGTTTGAGGTAGTCGGCAATCGCACGCCTGAGCCCGGGATGAGCGATATAATGGGACGAATAGGTCGTCACCGGCACATACCCGCGTGCGATCTTGTGTTCGCCTTGGGCGCCGGCTTCGACGGTCTTGAGCTTGTGTGCGATCGCATAGTCGATCGCCTGATAGTAGCAAAGCTCGAAGTGCAAGAACGGATGATGCTCGACCGCGCCCCAGTGCCGACCAAAGAGTGCGTCCGAGCCAATGAAATTGATCGCACCCGCAATGTAGCGGCCATTGCGCTTGGCCATCACCAGCAGGATTTGATCGGCCATCGTTTCGTTGATCAGCGAGAAGAACGAGCGCGTCAGATAGGGGCGGCCCCACTTGCGTGAGCCGGTATCCATGTAGAACGCGAAGAAATCGTCCCAGACGGCTTCAGTCAGGTCGCTACCGGTCAGATGATGAATGGTGATGCCAGCTTCCGCCGCATCCCGGCGCTCGCGTTTGATGACCTTGCGCTTGCGCGACGCCAATGCAGCAAGGAAATCGTCAAATGAACTGTATCCCTCATTCTGCCAGTGGAATTGCTGGTCGGTGCGTTTCAAAAAGCCTTTCGTCCCGAGGAAGTCCCAGTCGGTCTGCGGAAGGAAAGTGAGGTGCACCGAGGAGGCGCTCCGCTTCTGGCACAATGCTACCAGGCCGCCTGCCAGCGTCTCCCGGACGGTTGCCGCTTGCGGCGAAGGCGCCACCAGCAGCCGGGGGCCGGTCGCGGGGGTGAAAGGAACCGAGACCTGCAGCTTGGGATAGTAGGAGCCGCCGGCACGTTCATAGGCGTCGGCCCAGCCTTGATCGAACACGTATTCGCCGCGCGAGTGCGATTTCAGATAGCAGGGAGCAACCCCCAGCAGCCGGCCGTCTTTCGTCTCGATCAGGAGGTGCTGCGGGGCCCAGCCGGTGCGAGGCGTTGCCGAACCCGAACGTTCAAGCGCCGATAAAAAGGCGTGAGAAACAAACGGATTGTGGGGACGTGTTAAGGGGGGCGCTGACAGCTCAGAAACTGGATGAGCTTTTTCATCTGGAATGCAA
This sequence comes from Pseudomonadota bacterium, assembly GCA_023423415.1. Lineage (GTDB taxonomy): Bacteria > Pseudomonadota > Alphaproteobacteria > Rhizobiales > Xanthobacteraceae > Pseudorhodoplanes. The sequence continues at coordinate 18,492 of JAFAFP010000222.1, forward strand.
TCGTCGCGTTCGCGCGGGTGGTCGGAAATGCAGGCATTCCAATCACCCGGAGCGACCTCTCCGAGGTCCGAAATGACCCGGACCTGAAGTTCAAGCTGTGTGTCGGTTTGCGTCGCGGATTGAGGCATTGCGTCCGTTTTATCCGACTTTTATGGCCGAAATCCCTCGAAAATCATCTGGTCGGCCCAGCGGCCGGCGCGAACGCGATCGGCTTCGGTTCGAACCGTCCAGGTCAGGAGCGGCAGCCCCAGAGCATAACGAACCGAGAGCGGAAAGAGGGCCGGCAGATCCCGCACGGACCATGCAAGGAAATGCGGCTTCGCCCGCAGCACCCCGCCGAGAAAACTGCCCGTGCTCACGCCCTCGTCCTGCAAGAATCTTTTCTCCGCGACAAGCCCGCGTGGCAGACCCGGCGCCGTCGAGCCGACCGCGGAGACCATCGCCGGATCGAATGACATCACGGCGACTGGCCCGGCGTAGCTTTGCAGCACCTCGACAGCTCGCGCCGCAAGTCGCGTGTCACTTTTAAAGTGACTTTTGAGTTCGATGATCAGCGGAACGTGGCCGGCGACAAGATTGCAAAGCTCGTCGAGCGTCATCATGCGATCGGCCGTTGATTTGAACCCGACCGCCTTAAGCTGCTCAGTCGTCAAGGTTGCAACGGCGCCTTGCTGTTGCGTCAAGCGATCGAGCGTGTCGTCGTGGAAGACCATCGCTTCGCCATCGCCTGCAAGTTGCAGGTCGCATTCTATGGCGTATCGTCCGGCGATCGCGGCTGAAAACGCGGACGCGGTATTCTCAACGATACCGCGTTGCGCGTCGTGCAATCCACGATGCGCCACCGGGCGTGCTGTCAGCCAGTCCAATCCCGGCATGATCGTGGCGCGGTCAGGTGACCTCGAACATTCCCTCGACTTCGACCGCCGCATCCATCGGCAGCACCGAAACGCCAATGGTGCTGCGGGCGTGCCGGCCCTTGTCCGCGAAGGCGGTCACCATCAGGTCGGACGCGCCGTTCATGACTTTCGGGACGTCGAGAAATGTCGGAGTGGCATTGATGAAGCCGCCGAGACGGACGACACGCAGAACCTTATCAAGGTCGCCGAGCGCGGCTTTGATCTGCGCCAGCAGATTGACCGCACAAATACGGGCGGCCTTCTGCCCGTCTTCGATCGAGACCTCATCGCCGAGTTTACCTTTGGCGACCAGCTTGCCGTCAGCATCGAGGCAAAGCTGGCCCGACACGATCAACAGATTTCCCGTGCGGACGAAACCGACATAGTTAGCCACCGGGGCGGCAGGCGTCGGCAACACGATCCCGAGATCGGCCAGCTTTTTCTCGACCGTTCCAGCCATACATTTCCTCCTGCCGCTTGCGCCTCACAATGGACGTATTCTCTTCGCCGATTGAGGCAAGGTTCGCAAGTGTTCGAGACCGTTGCAGCAGGCCTGCGGCAATTCTATCTTCCGGCTGCGAGGATTTTCCCATGACTGACAGACATCTGGATTGGTGCACGGCCCTGGCGGTGGTGGCCTTGTCGGCCGGCATCGCGGGCGCCGCGCCTGCGCAGAAAGCAGATGTTCCGAAGAAGGATGCGGTGGAATTTGTTCCGCATCGCGCCGTCTATGACCTGAAGCTGTCCTCGGCGCGCGGCAACCGTCCGGTCGAATCGGTCCGTGGTCGCATTCTCTACGATTTCTCCGGCAGCTCCTGCGAGGGTTACGCGCTGCAGTTCCGTCAGGTGTCGGAAATCGATGCCGGCGAGGGCAGCCTGATGACGACCGACATGCGGGCCGCGACCTGGGAGGACGCAGGGGCGAAGTCATTCCGCTTCAACTCACAGAACTATGTCGATCAGAAGCTGAAAAGCACGGTCGATGGTCGTGCCGAACGCAGCGCGACCCGTGTCGGCGTCAATCTGAGCAAGCCGGGCGCGAAGAAATTCGGCATTGAGTCGACGGGCGTCTTCTTCCCGACCGATCACATGCGCCGCATCATCATCGCCGCGCGCGCGGGGCAAACCATTCTGGAAGGGCCGGTGTTCGACGGCTCGGAGACCGGCGACAAGGTCTACGAGACGATGAGCGTCATCGGTCCGGTGATCGAGCCCGATGCGCGCAAGCCCAACGACGCAGCGGCGAAAGATCCGACGCTGGCGAAAATGCGGCGCTGGCCGGTCAGCATCAGCTATTTCGATCGCAAAGCCAAAGCGGCCGGCGAGCAGACGCCGGTCTATTCGATCCGGTTCGAATTGTACGAGAACGGCATCTCGCGCGCCTTGTCGCTCGACTACAACGACTTTGTCGTCGCCGGTGAAATGACATCGCTGGAAATGAAGCCAGCCAAGCCGTGTAAGTGACACGCGGCCGGTGGTTGTCAGCGGCCGCCGTCTTCGTCGAAGCCGATCCCGCGCATGATCGCGTCGCGGCCGAATTTGGCGCGCAGAGCATCGAGTGTGCGCTCGCTGGCTGCCGCCTTGCGTCCCTGCGGATTGAGAAGATCGTCCGGATCTGCCAGGTCTGACGGCTGAAGATTGGATACGCCGATACCGATCAGGCGGAACATGGTGCCGTCGATCTCGCGCGCCAGCAATTCACGCCCGCAATCGAAGATCCGGCTGGCGAGTTGCGTCGGATCGCTCAGAGAGCGCGACCGCGTCCTGATCTGGAAATCCCGGCTCTTCAGTTTCAGCGTGATGGTCGAGCCGCTCAGCGATTTCGCCTTCAGGCGCGCCGACACGCGGTCGCTCAAATCCCATAAGATCTTTTCCAGCGGCCGCATCGCGCCGATGTCGTGATTGAATGTCGTTTCGGCCGAAATGCTCTTGGCGTCCCGGTCGGGCACGACTTGCCGATGGTCGATGCCGCGCGACAGCCGGCTCAGGCGCTGACCTTCAGCGCCAAGCCGCCGCATCAACTCGGTCTCGTCATGTTTCTGCAGGTCCGCGATGGTGCGAAAGCCGTCCCGCGCCAGCCGCTCCTGCGACACCTTGCCGATGCCGAAGATGATGGAAATCGGCTTCTTGGCCAGAAAGGCCGGAGCTTCCGCGCGTCCCAGCACGGCGAAGCCGCGCGGCTTGTCGAGGTCAGACGCGATCTTGGCGAGAAACTTGTTGTAGGACAGCCCGATCGACACCGTGATGCCGATCCGTCGCTCAACATCCCGTGCAAACTGCGCCAGCGACTTGGCTGCGCTTCGGCCGTGCAGCCGTTCGGTGCCCGACAAATCAAGGAAGGCTTCGTCGATCGAGACCGGCTCCACCAGCGGTGTGAGATCGCGCATGATCGCCCGGACCTCCCGCGCGACCTCGACATACTTCGCCATGTTCGGCTTGATGACGGTCGCATCCGGACAGAGCTGGCGCGCCTTGAACATCGGCATCGCCGAATGAACGCCATAGGTCCGCGCGATGTAACACGCGGTCGAGACCACGCCGCGCGTGCCGCCGCCCACGATCAGCGGCTTGTCGCCCAGTGATGGATCGTCGCGCTTTTCAATGGTGGCGTAGAACGCGTCGCAATCGACATGCGCGACGGCGAGCTCCGCGATTTCAGGATGCCGGAGGAGGCGAGGCGAGCCGCAGGTCCTGCACCGGCCGGTGGCCCCGGCCTCGGACATGCAATCGCGGCAGAAGCCCCGAGTCTCGGCGTCCTGAGTCATGGCGTATCGCGTTCCCAGTCCCGTCCGGCGAGCATCTCACGCGCGCTCAGGATCTCGGCGGGGTCGACCCCAGATTCCGCCGCGAAAGCCAGCATAACGGATTCGTTGTTGGCCAGATGATCCAGAACGCCCGCCAGAAAGAGTGGCTCGCGTGCGGCGGCCCGAATGTCGCCTGGCCCGATTCCTGTTGAAGCGAGAAATAAGCCCAATCGATCGGGATCTGAAGCGATGAAGCTAAGTGCTTGGACTGCCATAGTTTCGGCGGCTGTCTGTGTCAGTTTTACCTTCGGAGCCATCGCTTTGTATTTGCCTTTCCGTAACACATAGAGACTACCTTCAGCCGTAACCCGAACCCGCATTTTCGCGCCGTGGGAGCCTCGGATCGCTGGGCAGGGTTAGAATAGCCCAGGAGGGGTAGGGAATGGCCAAAACTGTCCTGATCGTGGAGGACAACGAGCTCAACATGAAGCTCTTCCACGACCTCCTGGAAGCGCATGGCTATCAGACCGTCGGGACCCGCAACGGGATCGAGGCGATGGATCTCGCGCGTCAGCACCGTCCCGATCTGATCCTCATGGATATCCAGTTGCCCGAGGTGTCGGGGCTCGAAGTCACCAAATGGTTGAAGGACGACGCGGAGCTGCGATCCATTCCGGTGATCGCCGTCACGGCCTTCGCGATGAAGGGCGACGAGGAGCGTATTCGCGCGGGTGGTTGTGAAGCTTATCTCTCGAAGCCGATTTCGGTTGGCAAATTCATTGAAACGATCCGTCATTTTCTCGGTAATGCATAGGGAATTCGCCGCATGACTGCGCGCGTTCTTGTTGTCGATGACATCCCGGCCAACGTGAAGCTGCTCGAGGCACGGCTTTCCGCTGAGTATTTTGATGTGGTGACCGCCCATAACGGCGCAGAGGCGCTTGCGGTCTGTGGCCGCGCCGAATGCGACATCGTTCTGCTCGACGTGATGATGCCGGACATGGACGGCTTCGAAGTGTGCCGCAGACTGAAGAGCAATCCGGCCACCCACCATATCCCGATTGTGATGGTGACTGCGCTCGATCAACCCTCGGACCGCGTCGCCGGACTTCAGGCCGGCGCCGACGACTTTCTGACCAAGCCGGTTTCCGATCTTGCGTTGATTGCCCGCGTGCGCTCGCTCACACGGCTGAAAATGATGACGGATGAGCTACGCATGCGCGCCGTGACGTCGCGCGAAATCGGCATTGAAAGCGCTGAGCGTGAATCGATCGCCGAAGCGGGAGTGGGCGGGCGCATTCTGATCGTCGATGACCGCCGCTCATCCTATGAACGTCTCATCACGATGCTCGGAAATGAGCATGTGGTCGAGATCGAGACCGATCCCAGCGCGGCGCTGTTTCGATCCGCCGAGGGCAATTACGAACTGATGATCGTATCGCTGAGCCTCGAGAACTTCGACGGATTGCGGCTGTGCAGCCAGTTGCGCTCGCTCGACCGCACGCGCAATCTGCCGATCCTGGCATTGTGTGAGCCTGACGACACCACACGGTTGATGCGCGGCCTCGAGATTGGCGTCAACGACTACCTGCTGCGTCCGATCGACCGCAATGAGTTGCATGCACGCGTGCGGACGCAGATTCGTCGCAAGCGGTACACCGAGCGGCTGCGCGATAATGTCCAGATGTCGATCGAGGCAGCGATCACCGATGCGCTGACCGGTTTGCACAATCGCCGTTACATGGAAAGCCATCTTGCCAAACTGGTCGAGCAGGCGGCCCTGCGCGGCAAGGATCTCGCGGTGCTGGTGCTCGACATCGACTATTTCAAATCGGTCAATGACAACTACGGTCACGATTGTGGTGACGATGTCCTGCGCGAATTTGCAATCCGAATCCGGAAATCGATTCGCGGCATCGATCTCGCCTGCCGGATGGGAGGCGAGGAGTTTGTCGTGGTGATGCCCGAAACGGACAGGGCGGTTGCGGCGACGGTCGCCGAGCGCCTTCGCCGCCGTATCGCAGCGGAGCCATTCCCCATCGAGCAGGGACGGCTGATGATCGACGTCACCATCTCGATCGGCATCGCGACGCTCGAATCATCGCGGGACAGCGCCGTGCAGATGCTCAAGCGTGCCGATCAGGCGCTTTATCGCGCCAAGCGGGACGGACGAAACCGGGTGGTTGCGGACGCGGCATAGACGTGTCCGCTATTCGTGGCTGGAAAAATTGAAGGAGCAGGCGCTCTCGTCCCAGATTGCGGTATTATGATCCGCAGTCGTGGAAACCATATTCCTTTAGGTTGATGAAAGGTTGCCTGGCTGCGTCAAGACTTCTGCTTTGATTTCCAAAGAACAGAGAGATAGCCTTCCAATCAGGACGGGATCGGGCTTTCCGGTTCAGAAAAACCGGCCGGCGCAGAAGCCGGTATTATGTCCAAACCTTTGATAACCCTACGGAATGCTCAGGTCCGCCGCATCTCCTGGGTCCGTGGGGTTCGGCCGGTTCGGGGGCGGTGACGAGTGGCCTCCTCATGACACCGCTTCCGACCGGCCACCCTTGTGCCAGCAAACCGAAATAAAAAAGCGCCCGATCGGGCGCTCTTTTCTGCGCAGTCAGGATCGTCCTGATTACTTGATCTTGGATTCGCGGAATTCGACGTGCTTCTTCGCGATCGGATCGTACTTCTTCTTCGACAACTTGTCGGTCATCGTGCGCGAATTCTTCTTGGTGACGTAATAAAAGCCGGTATCCGCGCTGGACACGAGCTTGACCTTAATGGTGACGGCTTTCGCCATGACAGACCTCGATTGACGGGATTTGGCCGGAAACTAGCGGCAACGCCGCCAAAGTCAAGGAAGCCAGAGCGTTTTCGAGCGAAGTGGGTACCGGTTCGCGTTAAGAAAACGCGTCAAAACAACCCGTCCTCAGGAAATCAGTTTCCGCAGGAACCGTGTGCGGGGCATCCGATAATAGGGAACCGGCAGGGCGTGGCTGAACCCGGCGGCGACCCGCGCCTCAAGTTCCTGCAGAATGACCCCGGTAACCGTCGGCATATCAAGCGTTCTGGCTTCGGTCAGCGGCATCCAGACCAGCTCCACAAGCTCTGCATCGGGATGGATCACATTCTCGATCCGGTGGGCGATGGCCGACGCATCGACGGCAAAGAAGCGAGTGTCGAAGCGCTTCGGCCGGCGCGACGGTGTCACCGCTCGCGCAATGAAATGCAGACTCGACAAGTCGGGATAGTACCCCAGAGCGGCGAAATCGGCCCAGGGGCCTGCAGGGGCGACAGGCGTATCGGTGCGCTTTGCACCAAAGAGGAGGCCGGTTTCCTCGAAGGTCTCGCGGATCGCAGCCAGAGCCAACGCCCGCGCCTTGGTAACGCTCGGACGCTGCACATCTTTCATCAGATACTGTTCGGCAATCGGATTGAGCTCGGATGCGGCCGGCATCAGCCGGTCGTTGGTTTCCATTCGCCCGCCTGGAAATACGAACTTTCCAGGCATGAACTTGTGAGCGTGGTGGCGCTTTCCGAGCAGCACTTTCGGGGTCGCGCCAGAGCGGTCGACGATGATCAGCGTCGATGCATCAAGGGGGCGGACATTGTCGAACGAGCGGTCGCGTTCCGCTTTGGTCAGCCGCTCCGAGAAGTCGCTCATCGCTTGCCGCTGGTCACCGGTTGCGGCAGCAAAATCTCCTCAGATGGCGAGTGCGGATTGAACCCGTGCATGCGCGCCGCCCATTGCCACGCGACGACAGCGCCCTTGATCGGGTTCATGAGAATGAAGGCGAGACCGAGCGTGAGTGGCAGCCACAAGGCGGCATGCAACCAATAGGATGGCGCGTAGGCCGTTTCTACCGCCAGCACCAGCGGGACGACAATGTGGCCGACAACGACAATGTTGAGATAGGGAGGCAGGTCATCGGCGCGGTGGTGATGGAATTCCTCACCGCAAGCCGGGCATTTGTCCTCGGTTTTCAGGAGGGCACGGAACATGCGGCCTTCTCCGCAGGCCGGGCAAAGACCACGGAAGCCACGTTTGACCGCGGACCATCCATCGCGCGGCGCTGAAGTCTGTTCTGTGCTCATCATCTCATCCACGCCGCTTGCGCGGCACCCTCTTTTGCCCGGAGCGCGCCTTCTGGTCGCGCACCGGCTTTTTGCCTGTCGTTCGCCGCTGCGGCTTTTCGAAACGTCCCTCTGAAAGGAGTTCGAACCGCAGCGCGCCCGCCACCGGGATGGCCTCGACCAGACGAACGGTAACATGGTCACCCAGCCGGTAGGTCTCGCCGGTTGAGCGTCCGATCATCGCGTGCCGGTCCTCGTGATACTGGTAGTAGTCATCGCCGATGGTCCGGGCGGGAATGAATCCATCCGCGCCGGTTTCGTCAAGCTTCACGAACAAGCCGGCACGGGTGACCCCACCGATCCGGCCCTCGAATGTCGCGCCGATCCGGTCGGCGAGGTGGTGCGCGATGAGGCGATCCACCGTCTCGCGCTCGGCCTTCATTGCCCGGCGTTCGGATGCCGAAATACGGGCGGAAATCTCGTTCAGAGACGGCACGTCGGCGGTCTCGGGCAGAGCGCCGTCGCCGAGCTTGAGCGCCCGAAGCAGGGCCCGGTGAACGATGAGATCCGCATAGCGGCGGATCGGGGATGTGAAATGCGCATAGCGCCGAAGCGCGAGACCGAAGTGTCCGTAGTTCTCGGCTGAGTATTCGGCCTGCGCCTGGCTTCGCAGCACCACCTCGTTCACCAGGATCTCGGTCTCGTGTCCCTTCACGCGCCCCAGCACGTTGTTGAACAGCGACGGTCGCAGGATGGAGCCCTTGGGAAACGACATGTCCATCGTGCGCAGCAACTCGCGCAACGCCTCGACCTTTTCCAACGATGGCTCGTCGTGCACGCGATAGACCAGTGGCGTGCTAGCTCGTTCGAGCGTTTCGGCCGCGGCAACGTTGGCGAGGATCATGAATTCCTCGATCAACTTGTGTGCGTCGAGGCGTTCCGGGATGATCACACGATCGAGCGTGCCGTCAGGCTTCAGCAGGATCTTCCGTTCCGGGAGTTCGAGGTCGAGCGGGCCGCGTTGGTCACGCGCCCGCTTGACCGTTCGGTATGCGGCATAGAGCGGATCGAGAATGCTACCCTTGATCGGGCCGGTGAGATCGTCGGTACGATCTTCGAATGCGTCCTGCGCCTGCGCATAATGGAGCTTGGCTGCCGATCGCATCAGCACGCGATGGAAAGTGTGTGATTTCTTGCGCCCGTCCGGCGCGATTACCATGCGGACCGCGAGCGCCGGACGATCGACGTCCGGTTTCAGCGAACAGAGATCGTTGGAGATGCGCTCGGGTAGCATCGGCACAACACGGTCGGGAAAATAAACCGAGTTGCCGCGATCAAGGGCTTCGCGATCGAGCGCCGAGCCCGGACGCACATAATGAGCGACGTCGGCAATGGCGACAGTGACGAGGTGTCCGCCGCGATTGTCGGGATCGCGATCCGGTTCGGCGAAGACGGCGTCGTCGTGGTCCTTGGCATCCACCGGATCGATGGTGACGAGCGGGATTTTGCGCCAGTCCTCGCGGTTCGTGAGATCGGCGGGCTTGGCCGCGTCCGCCTCAGCCAGGGCCGCGTCCGAAAAGACATTCGGGATGCTGTGGACGTTGATGGCGATCAGGCTGACCGCGCGCTCGCTCTTCAGTGACCCGAGCCGCTCCTTGATGTGTCCGGTCGGCAGGCCGAAGCGGCCCTCCTTGGTGATGTCGGCGGCGACGAGTTCGCCATCCTGCGCCTCCATCGTCGCGCTGGGGGCGATGGCGAGTTCGCGGCCGAGCGATTTCTTGTCGACCGGGACCAGCCGGCCGCCGCCGCCGGGCAGGGCGCGGAAGATGCCGAGAACGCGCTTCTTCGCATGGCTGAGGATCTTGATGACGCGGCCCGAGTAACGCACCTCGCGCTCGAGCTCGCGCAGTTCTTCGAGCCTTAACAGGACGCGGTCGCCGATGCCTGCGGCTTCGCCGGGCTTGGGCCGGCGCGGAGTCGCGATGCGGATTTTCGGCGCCTCGCCGTGCGCTTCCTCGTCCCACTCCGTTGGAATCGCTAGCAAATCGCCG
>JAFAFP010000223.1 GCA_023423415.1 Pseudomonadota bacterium
ACACTGCACGTGGCTCTGGCTCAGGACAGGATTCCGGTCGTCACGACCACGGCGGATCTCAAATCGCTGGTTGAGGCCGTGGGAGCTGACCGGGTCGAGGTCGAGAGCCTGTCCGCGCCGGAGCAGGATCCGCATTCGGTCGAGGTCAAACCGGGGCAACTGGCGCGGTTGCGACGCGCTAAACTGCTGGTGCGGATCGGTCTCGATCATGAGCCGTGGCTTGCGCGGCTATCTGCGCCCAACATCGAGGTCGTGGACGCCTCAAAGTCTGTGCGGTTGTTACAGACGGAGATTCCGCGGCTACGCGTTGAGCGCCGCGCGCATGTCCACAGCTTCGGCAACACGCATTATTGGCTCGACCCGTATAATGCGCGCGCGATCACAGCGTCCATTCTGGCCGCGCTCGTGAAGCTCCGTCCGGCGGACGAGGTCGTCTTCGAGGCCAATCGCGATGCCTTCGTGTCGCGTCTCGATCAGCGCATCAAGAATTGGGAGGCAGCGCTCGCGCCGTATCGCGGCACCAAGATTGTGGTCGTGCATGATAGCTGGGTGTATTTCGCCGACCGCTTCGGACTCCAGATCGTGGCGGCGGCCGAGCCGCATCCCGGCGTGCCGCCATCGCCAGCCGAACTTGCGGAATTGTTTCGCCGCATGCGCGACGCGCGGGTGCCGATCATTATCGCCGATCCTTACGCCAATCCCGCTTTGATCCGGCAGGTCGAAGAGAAGAGCGGGGCGAAAGCCGTCAGGCTTCTGCCTTCGGGCTTTGACTATATCGAACTGTTCGAAGAGAACGTGAAGCGCCTGTCAGCCGCGCTGAAGAAAGGATAGGGCAGGTGCTGGAACTGCTGTTCTGGCCGTTCGTCGCCGGCCTCGTCCTCACCGGTATCCACGCCTATTTCGGTCTGCATGTGCTGGCGCGCGGCATCGTCTTTGTCGATCTTTCGCTGGCCCAGGTCGCAGCCCTCGGTTTCACGGTCGCAATCCTTACCGGCCACACCATCGATAGCGAAGCAGGCTACTGGTACGCACTTGCCTTCGCAGCCGGCGGTGCGGTCCTGTTTGCGTTGGCGCGGCCCTATGAGACTGCGCTGCCGCAGGAAGCCGTGATTGGTATCGTCTATGCGGTCTCCGCTTCGCTCGGCGTGCTTGCGCTCGATCGCGCGCCACAGGGCACCGAACACATCAAGCAGCTTCTCATTGGTTCGATCCTGACGGTCACGCCGGAGGAGGTCGGCAAGCTGGCAGTGCTTTATTGCGTCATCGGCGCCGTACACGTGTTGTTCCGCAAGCCATTGTCCGAGGTTTCGTTCAACCCGATCGTAGCGGCCGCCTGGCGACGCAAGGTGTTTTGGTGGGACGTGCTGTTCTACGGCTCCTTTGCACTTGTCGTGACGTCGTCGGTGCGCATTGCCGGCGTGCTGCTGGTGTTCAGCTATCTCATCGTGCCGGCCGCATTGGCAGGGTTGCTCATGTCCGGCCTGATGCGGCGGCTGGCGTTGGCATGGATGCTCGGCGTGGTGGTGACGGCCGCCGGTCTTGCGGCGTCATGGACCCTGGACCTGCCGACCGGGCCAGCAATCGTGACGGTATTTGGAATAGCGACCGGCTTAGTCGCATTGGGCGCTGTGGCCAGCAGGCTGACCGCCAGAGGGGTGATCATATCGGTAAGCGTGATCTCAGTGATCGTCGGTCTGGCACTCCTGATCTTTCCACGCATGGATCAGCCCTGGCTCGATCTTCTCGAGGATGTTGCTCCTCCTGTTCAGACCATCTTTCTGGATGACGGCGAGCGCGTAACCCGCGCCGAGACACTCGAATCAATCGAGCGGTCGCGCGTCGAACTCGCACGTCTTCGCGTGCTGGATCAGGATGTGCGCTGGGGCAAGGTTGAAATGGATCTGGAGAGGGTTGAGCGGCTCAGACAGTATCTTGCCGGCAAGAGCGAGATATCGGCGGGCGATCAGTTGGTGCTGAACACGCTGCGCGGCAAGGCGCGTGATCGCCAGCGGTTCGCACTGGGAATACCGTTGCTGATCGTCGGCGCTTGCTCGCTCTACATGATGACCCGCAGAAGAAGCGCCACCGCATGAAAGTGCGTCAATCGGACGGTGCCGCGAAATTTGTTGTTGCGGTGCACGCATTCGCCTGATAGCTCTATCCGTCTGGTTGAGCTCAAGAAACGGGGAGATCGCATGACAATCACGCATTTCATCCTCCCTCGGATCGTCCGTTAGGTCGGTCGATCCGCAGCCTGTCCGCGTGACCTGCGGGTCGCGGCTGGCGTTGCTCATTTTACCATCACATTGATCGCGAATGCCCGACGTGTCGGGCGTGGTTCGCGTTCGCATTGGAGTCGGTGCGCTACCGCGCGCCGCAAACATCGATGACACCCCAACGCAACAAAAGGCGCACGGACGCATTCCGTGCAGTCCTTGCTTTCTCGTTCCGCCATTGGTGGCGGAGAATCCATCTTGTCCTTGCCATCGCGGCCGCCATCACAGCCGCGACATTGGCCGATGTCGTGCTGCCACTGTTTGCGGGACGGCTGGTCGACGCGGTGGCTGGCGCCGGTGCCGATCGCGATGCCGCGCTGAATGCCGCGCTCTCGGCCTTTGCCGTTATGGCTGGACTGGGCGCGGCGATGGTGGTGCTGCGCCATCTCGCGTGGTGGACGGTCGTGCCGCTGACACTCGGCATGATGTCAGACATTGCGCAGGACGGTTTCCGGCGCGTCCAGCGGTTCTCCACGGACTGGCACGCTAACAGCTTTGCGGGCTCCGTCGTGCGCAAGATCACGCGCGGCATGTGGGCGCTCGACAATCTCAATGACACATTGCTGCTGGCGCTGTGGCCGTCCTTCGTCGTGCTGCTTGGCACGATGGTGATGCTCGGCTGGCACTGGCCGGTGCTCGGCCTGTTCGTTGCCGCCGGTGTGGTCGTCTATGTTGCGATCACCGTTACACTCTCGATCAACTATATCGCGCCGGCTGCACAGCGATCGAATGCCTGGGATACACGGGTTGGCGGAACGCTCGCGGATGCGCTTGGGTGCAACGCCGTGGTCAAGGCATTCGGTGCGGAAACGCGGGAGGATGAACGACTGGCACGCGTCATCAACCGATGGCGCAGCCGGACGCGGCATACCTGGCAGCGACACACCTGGAGCGGCAGCGGACAGTTGCTCATCTTGCTGATAATCCGGACCGGCGTCACCGGTGTGGGTCTGTGGCTGTGGTGGCAGGGGCGCGCGACGCCGGGCGAGGTCGCCTATGTCATGACGACCTATTTCGTGGTGCACGGCTATCTGCGTGACATCGGCATGCACATCAACCAGCTCCAGCGTTCCGTGAACGAGATGGAGGAACTGGTTGCGCTGCATGGTGAGCCGTTCGGCGTCGCGGACAAGCCGGATGCGAAGCCGCTGCAGATCTCAGCCGGAGAGGTGCGCTTCGATAACGTCACCTTCCACTATCAGGGGCATGCATCGCCGCTCTATCGCGATTTGTCCGTGACCATTGGTGCAGGTGAACGGGTTGGACTCGTGGGAAGGTCAGGCTCCGGCAAGACTACTTTCGTGAAGCTGATCCAGCGTCTTTACGACGTGAACAGCGGACGTGTCCTCGTGGACGGACAGGACGTGGCGCATGCCACTCAGGCCTCGCTGCGCGCGCAGATCGCGATCGTGCAGCAGGAGCCGGTGCTGTTTCACCGTTCGCTGGCCGAGAACATCGCCTATGCGCGCCCGGATGCTTCCATGGCTGACATCGAGAAGGCAGCGCGTCTGGCCAACGCGCATGACTTCATCGCACGGCTGCCGAAAGGCTACGCGACGCTTGTCGGCGAGCGCGGCGTCAAGCTCTCGGGCGGTGAACGTCAGCGGGTGGCGTTGGCGCGCGCATTCCTAGCCGATGCACCGATCCTGATCCTCGACGAGGCGACCTCGAGCTTGGACTCCGAATCGGAAGCGGCGATTCAGGATGCGATGGAGCGGCTGATGGAAGGTCGCACGGCCATTGTCATCGCGCACCGGCTATCCACGGTGAAAGCGATGGATCGCATCCTCGTGTTCGATGCAGGCCGCATCGTGGAGCAGGGGACACATGCGTCCCTGTTGCGTCAGCCGCTTGGGCAATATCGCCAGCTGTTCGAGCGCCAGTCGCACGGCTCTTTCGAGATGATGGAATGGAGCGAAAGTCCGCGTCAATCGGATCGCTAGCCGAGCGAGACGCACGACGAAAGTCTCACAAAAACGGCCGCGCATGATTGCGCGGCCGTAAGCGTTCAGCGCTTCCGCACGAACGTCTGACGTCGGGTCGGCGGAGCGGCCATCGCATTGCCGCGGTGACGGAAGCTGATACGGCCGCGCGACAGGTCATAAGGAGACATCTCTACAATCACCCGATCGCCGACGCCGGTGCGGATGCGGAATTTGCGCATCTTGCCGGCGGTGTAGGCCAGGATCTCGTGATCGTTGTCGAGCTTCACCCGGAAGTTGCCGTCCGGCAGCACTTCCGTCACGGTGCCGTCGAACTCGAGCATCTCTTCTTTCGACATTCAGAATTCCTTCTGCGAATTGGTTCAGCGAGGAGCCGGTGCGTTCTGCCGCTGTCCGCGGCGGTCGGGTTTGCGGCCTCGCATAAATCGGCCGGACGATATCTCACCGCCGCCGGTTCCGCCATTGTGTTGCGGCTTGCCTGTGTATTGCTTTGCAGTGCCGCGGCTATGGTCGCGGGCGGCATGGTCGTGCGGCCTCGGGGTCTGCTGGGGCGCCCGTGAGGCTCCGTCCTGCGGTCCCTGCGCCTCACGCTCTCTACGGCGGCGGCGTTGACCGGCGCGGTTGCGCGGCTTGCCATCGGGGCGAAACCCGCCGCGGGTTTCCGAAGAAACCGGGCGGGGCTCGGAAGCCGACTGACCCTCGGCCGGCTTGCCGGCGCGCTTGTCGGTCGATGGCAGCTTCATGCGGATCGTCTTTTCAATGTCGCGCAGATAGGCCCGCTCGTCATTGTCGCAGAATGAGATCGCGACGCCATCGGCGCCGGCACGCGCCGTACGGCCGATACGGTGGACGTAGCTGTCCGGCATGTTCGGCAGGTCGTAATTGATGACATGCGTGATGCCGTCAACATCGATGCCGCGCGCGGCGATGTCGGTCGCAATCAATGTCTTGATGCGGCCGTCCCGGAATGCGGCGAGGGCGCGCTCGCGCTGGTTCTGCGACTTGTTGCCGTGGATCGCTTCGGCGTCCAGCCCCTTTTGGGCAAGCTGGCGTACCACCTTATCGGCGCCGTGCTTGGTCCGGGTGAAGACGATGGCGCGGTCGATCGGTTCGTTCTGCAGGATCTCGGCGAGCAGGCCGGGCTTGCCGGCCTTGTCCACCAGCAGCACGCTTTGCGTGACGCGCTCGGCCGTCGAGGCCTGCGGCGTCACCGCGACGCGCGCCGGGTCGCGCAGCATCATGCGGCCAAGCTCTTCGATCGGCGGCGGCATAGTGGCCGAAAAGAACAGCGTCTGCCGCTCCTTCGGCAGTCGGCTGACGATCTTGCGGATATCGTTGATGAAGCCCATGTCGAGCATGCGGTCGGCTTCGTCGAGGACGAAGATTTCCACCTGGTCGAGCGCAATGGCCTTCTCCTGAACCAGATCAAGCAGCCGGCCGGGAGTGGCGACCAGAACATCGGCGCCATTCGCAGATGCTCTGATTTGTCGGCCAATCGGAACGCCGCCAATCGCCAGATTAACCGCGCACTTCATGTAGCGGCCATAGGTCTTGAAGCTGTCGACGATCTGGCCGGACAGTTCGCGGGTAGGGCTCAGCACCAGGACGCGGCAGCTTTTGCGCTCGGGGCGGCGACGGTTATTGGCGAGGTGATTGAGGATCGGCAGTGCGAAGGCTGCGGTCTTGCCGGTACCGGTTTGCGCGATACCGACGACATCGCGCCCTGTCAAAACCTGAGGAATTGTCTGGGCTTGGATGGGGGTTGGCGTTTCGTAGCGCTCTTCGGTCAAGGCACGGGCAATCGGCTCGGCCAATCCAAGGTCAAGGAAAGCGGTCAAAATTTTCAGTCTTTCATACGATATGGCTGCCCGGGCCCAATGGGCCACGGACTGTGCGCGGGGTTCAAAGACATCCCGCGTGGTCAGGGCTGCCGGCTAGGTTGGCTTGAAAGGCGGGCCGAAAACCAGCGTGTTAAAATGGTCTTCGTTCACGCGGCCCGCGAGCGGCATCGAAAGCCGACTCAGGTTTTGGATCATATGGCCGGTTTATTTGTTCGATTCAAGGCACATGGCGCGGATACGGCAAGCGAATTGACAATGGTTGCAAATGTAACTAATATCGCTTCATCGCAAGTCCAGCGCTCTCAGGAGGATTTGTCATGGCCCATATCGACGCCGCACCGCGGGTCAAGCGGCAGGCTTCTCCCGCAGCTGTTACCGACAAGATCCGCACCGAACCGTTGGTCGATGCCGCCGAGTACATGTCGGGCTTCGGCAATAGCTTCGAAACGGAAGCCTTGCCCGGTGCTCTTCCGATCGGGCGAAACTCTCCGCAGAAGATCAATTACGGTCTTTATGCCGAGCAGCTGAGCGGTTCGCCCTTTACCGCGCCGCAGGCGACCAACGAACGCTCCTGGCTCTATCGCATCCGGCCGACAGTCCGCCACACTGGCCGTTTCAAGAAGATTGACCGCGGTTTCATCCGGACCGCGCCCGAACGCGAGGAGAGTGATCTGTCGCTCGGCCAGATGCGCTGGGGTCCGGTGCCGCTGCCGAAGAAGAAGATGACCTTTGTCACCGGCCTGCACACCATCACCGTAGCGGGCGATAGCGAATCCATGAGCGGCATGGCCGCGCATGTGCTGCTCGTGACGGAATCCATGGTGCGCGAGCATTTCTTCAACGCTGATGGCGAGTTGTTGATTGTGGCGCAGCAAGGCGCGTTGCGCTTTCGCACCGAATTCGGATTGATCGAGATCACGCCCGGCGAAATCTGCGTGATCCCGCGAGGCGTGATCTTCCGCGTCGAACTCGTCGATGGGCCGGCGCGGGCGTATGTCTGCGAGAATTATGGCGGCGGCTTCACATTGCCGGATCGCGGACCGATCGGAGCCAACTGTCTTGCCAATCCTCGCGACTTCCTGACGCCTGTTGCGGCATACGAGGATGTGGAAGAGCCTTGCACGCTCTATGTCAAATGGGGCGGCGAGTTGTTCAAGACCGAGCTGCCGCATTCGCCGCTCGATGTGGTGGCGTGGCACGGCAACTATGCACCTTACAAATACAACCTGAAGCACTTTTCGCCGGTCGGTGCGATCCTGTTCGACCATCCCGATCCGTCAATCTTCACGGTGCTGACATCGCCATCGGAAACGCCCGGTACCGCCAATATCGACTTCGTCATTTTCCCGGAACGCTGGGGCGTGGCGGAGAATACGTTCCGGCCGCCCTGGTATCATCGCAACATCATGTCGGAATTCATGGGGCTGGTTGAAGGCGTATACGACGCCAAGCCCGAGGGCTTCGTCCCCGGCGGCTTCTCGCTGCACAACACCATGTTGCCGCATGGTCCGGACGTCGACGCCTTCGAGCAGGCCAGCAATGTCGAACTGAAGCCGGTGAAGCTCAGCAACACGCTGGCCTTCATGTTCGAGACCCGTTTCCGCCAACGGGTGACGAAATTTGCTGCCGAGCACGAATCGAGACAGGACGATTACATCGATTGCTGGAAGGGTCTAAAGAAGCATTTCGACCCGAAACACCGTGAGCCTCGTTAAAGATGAAACTTGCCTCATTGAAGAGCGGCCGTGATGGACGGCTGGTCGTTGTCTCGCGTGATCTCTCACGCTGCGCCGATGCATCCGCCGTTGCGACAACCCTGCAGGATGCGCTCGACGATTGGGATGCGGCGCTGCCGCGCCTCACGGAAATCGCCGACGCGCTCGAAGCTGGGCACATTGCCCATCAGCCGTTTGACCCGGCGAAGTGCTCTTCGCCCTTGCCGCGCGCTTATCAGTGGCTCGACGGCTCGGCTTATGTGAACCACGTTGCGCTGGTGCGTCAGGCGCGTGGCGCCGAAGTGCCGGAGACATTCTGGACCGATCCGCTGATGTACCAGGGCATTTCCGATGTCATCATCGGTCCGCGCGATCCGATCCAACTGGCGGACGAAGCTTACGGGATCGATCTTGAGGCCGAAGTCGTGGTCGTGCTCGGTGATGTACCGATGGGTGCAACGCGCGAGCGGGCGGCCAAGGCGATCAAGCTGATCATGCTGGTCAACGATGTGTCGTTGCGCAATCTCATTCCGGCGGAATTGGCAAAGACCTTCGGCTTCCTGCAATCCAAGCCATCATCGGCGTTCACGCCGGTTGCGGTGACGCCGGACGAACTCGGTAAGGCCTGGGACGGCGCCAAGGTCGATCTGCCATTGCTCAGCTTCATTAATGGCAAGCCGCTCGGCAAGCCGGTCGCTTCGGTTGATATGACCTTCGACTTTCCGACGTTGATCATGCACGCGAGCAAGACACGCGCGCTCGGCGCCGGCACGATTCTCGGGGCCGGCACGGTGTCTAACCGCGATGCCAATGGTGGTCCGGGCAAGACGATTGCCAATGGCGGTCTTGGTTATTCCTGTCTGGCGGAACAGCGGACGGTCGAAACAATATTAAATGGCAAGCCGTCAACGCCGTTCCTGAAATTCGGCGATCGCGTCCGCATCGAGATGAATGGCAAGGACGGCCAGTCGATCTTCGGCGCGATCGATCAGGAAGTGGTGCGCTACACGCCGCCGAAATAACAAAGCAAGCCTGCAGCATTCGCAGGCCGTTCTGGATGGAAACGGAAAAGGGTGGCTGATGGCCAAAGGTTTTGCTTCGACTGGCGATACCGCCGACAAGACCATTTCTTTCGATGAGATCGGCCGTGACCTTTATGCGTTCACCGCGGAGGGCGATCCCAATTCCGGCATCATCATTGGCGACGACAGCGTGATGGTGGTGGATGCGCAGGCGACACCGGTGATGGCGCTGGAAGTGATCGAGCGCGTTCGCAAGGTCACCGATAAGCCGATCAAGTACGTGCTGCTCAGCCATTATCATGCCGTGCGCGTACTCGGTGCCTCAGCTTACGCCGATGCCGAGATTCTCGCATCCGATGCGACGCGCGATCTGATCGTCGAACGCGGCCAGCAGGACAAGGACTCGGAGATTGGCCGTTTTCCGCGCCTGTTTCGCGCAGTGGAATCCATTTCCGGCCTGACCTGGCCGACCATCACCTTCCCGAAACAGATGTCGGTCTGGCTCGGCAAGCGTGAAGTCCGCATCATGCATATCGGGCGCGGACACACGGCGGGAGATGTCATCGCCTGGGTGCCGGATGCCAATGTCGTCTTCTCCGGTGATCTCGTCGAATATCACTCGGCCTGTTACTGCGGCGACGCTCATTTGAAGGACTGGCCCGAGACATTGAAGCGTCTCGGTGAGTTCAAGGCCAATGCGCTGGTTCCAGGACGCGGTGCTGCGCTGGCAACGCCGGACAAGGTGCGCGATGGTATCGAAGGCACCCGCGATTTTCTCTCGACGCTTTACGACTCGGCGAAGTCGAGCGTCGCCAAGGGGCTTTCGCTGAAGGATGCTTTCGGCGCTGCGAAGCAGGCGATGGATCCAAAGTTCTCAAATTACGCGATCTACGAGCACTGCATGCCGTTCAATGTCGCGCGGGCCTTTGATGAAGCCAAAGGCATCGACCATCCGGTGATCTGGACGGCGGAACGAGACCGCGAAATGTGGGCCGCATTGCAAGGGTAGGGCCAAGGGGAGGACGATGTCCACCGAACGCAAGGTCATCTATCACTACCAGTACGATCGTTCGACCGATCAGGATTCGAGCACGCTGGTACGGCATGATGTGGTCGTCGTCGGCGCAGGACCCGTGGGGCTTGCGGCGGCGATCGATCTGGCGCAACGCGGCGTTAAGGTGGTCCTGCTCGACGATTCCGACAGAATCGGCGAAGGCTCGCGCGGCATCTGTTACGCTAAACGCACACTCGAAATCCTTGATCGCCTCGGCGTTGGTGAGGAATTGGTCGCGCAGGGCGTGACCTGGAAGCTCGGTAAGGTCTATCTCAAGAACGAGCTCGTCTATTCGTTCGACCTCTTGCCGGAAGACGGCCACAAGATGCCGGCGTTTATCAATCTCCAGCAATATTATCTGGAGAAGGCGCTGGTCGATCGTGCTCTTGCGTTGCAAAATATCGATCTTCGCTGGCGCAACCGTGTCACCGGTGTCGAGCAGCGTAATGATGGTGCGACGCTCACGATCGAGACCCCGGACGGGTCCTACAAGCTCGATGCCGGATGGGTGATTGCCGCCGATGGCGCACGTTCGGCGGTTCGCGATCTTCTTGGGCTTGGGTTCGTCGGCGTGACCTTCGAAGACAAATTTCTGATCGCCGATGTTCGTATGAAGGCCGACTTTCCGACGGAGAGGCGCTTCTGGTTCGATCCGCCATTCCATTCTGGGCAATCGGCGCTGATGCATCGTCAGCCAGACAATGTCTGGCGGATCGATCTGCAACTTGGTCCCGACGCGGATGCTGAGGCGGAGCAAAAGCCGGACCGGGTGCTTCCTCGGTTGAAGCAGATGCTGGGCGATCGCGAATTCGAACTCGAATGGGTGTCGATCTATCGCTTCAATTGTCGAAGGCTCGATCGCTTCGTGCATGGCCGCGTCATTTTCATCGGCGATTCTGCACATCAGGTATCTCCGTTCGGCGCGCGCGGCGCCAACTCAGGGATTCAGGATGCGGAAAACCTGGCATGG
Source organism: Pseudomonadota bacterium (assembly GCA_023423415.1). Lineage (GTDB taxonomy): Bacteria > Pseudomonadota > Alphaproteobacteria > Rhizobiales > Xanthobacteraceae > Pseudorhodoplanes. The sequence goes on from JAFAFP010000223.1 coordinate 10,822, forward strand.
AAGCTCGCGGCCGTGCTGCGCGGCGAGGCCGACGAACGGCTGATCGAGACCTACAATACTGAACGCGTTCAGGCGGCGGAGGAGAACATCGGCCATTCCACGCGCTCGACCGATTTCATTGCGCCGCATTCCGCCGCTGAACATGTCCTTCGCAACGCTGTTCTGGATCTGTCGCCGTCCTGCGAATTCGCGCGGCGCATGGTGAATTCCGGCCGCTTGTCCGTCGCAACGGTCTATGACACGTCGTTATCGACGCCGGATGAAACGGCCTTCAACGGCGCACAGCTTGGGGCACCCGCGCCAGACGCTGTGATGCAAACGCCCGAGGGGGCCTCGTGCCATCTGGTGGAGAAATTGTCGGATCAATTCGAGTTGCTTTACGTCGCGGATGGCGCCGTGCCGAAGGTTCCAGATCACGTCAAGCTGACGATCATCGGTCGCGATCTCGTTGACGCTCGTGAGAATTTCAAAGAACGTTTCGATGCCGAGCCGGGTTGCGCTTATCTGCTGCGGCCAGATCAGCATATCTGTGCGCGCTGGCGACGTCCGACCTATGACAAGATCGCAACAGCCCGGGACCGCGCCTTGGCGCGGTGAATACCTTGCTTACTGAAACCGATCACGCAGGCATCCGCATCGACGCGAGCATTTCGTTGCACACGACAGCGCATTCGCTGCATGCCTTGGCGCATACTGCACAATGCTTATGCATTTCGGCGTGACGCTGACATTCCGCCGCGCAGGCGCGGCAAAACGCGATGCAAGTCGTGATTTGAGCTTCGAGCAATTGCCGATGACCGATCTTGTTGGTGCGAGACAGGATGCTTCCCGTTGCTGCGCAAATCGCCGCACAATCGTGGTTGAGACGGATGCACGAAATCAGACGGCCAACATCCTTTTCCGCAAGGCATGCATCGGCGCAGGCGGTGCAGGTCTCCACGCAGCCAAAGCAGGCGTCGATGCAGCGGCTCATCACCTCGGCATGGCTGGGCTGTTCGGGATGCGAGCGGAACATGTTTCTAACGACAGCCGCGGACATTTCCAGGGTTTCCTTCCAAACGTCGCTCGGACACCGACTGCAACATTCACCGTCGAGGTTGGTTCCGTCGAATGAAAAGTTCCATTCATTGCCAGGGCGTCTCGCTCCAGAACGCCGGCCATAATCGGTTCAATCGAGACATTACGCATGCCGTTGATCACAACCTCGCAGTTCAATGACCCCGACGCAGCTTTTGTGACCTTGATCGAGGCCCGTCGCGGGTTGTCGCAGGAGCAAGCGGCTGCGCTGGACGCTAAACTCGTCCTGATCCTCGCAAATCACATTGGCGATCTCGGCGTTCTGAAAGAGGCGATCGCGCTGGCGAGGGAAGGGCGACGGCCAGCCCCATAGCACGGGGGCCGAGCATTACTGACCTGACCCGTCCGTTGGCTTGTCCTTGAGATGGTTGAGGATGGCGCTGACCCGTGTAACCGGATCCTTGGCCCCCATATCGAGGATTTGCCGGACCTTCTTTGCCAGCGCGTCCGACGTGAACGGTTTGGTGAGAAGATCGACGTCGGCATCAAGCCGGCCGTGATGGATGATGGCGTTGCGGGTGTAGCCGGTGGTGTACAGGACCTTGAGGTTGGGACGCCGCCGAAGAGCCTCATCCGCAAGCTGCCGGCCATTCATGCCACCAGGAAGCACAACGTCGGTAAAGAGCAGCTTGATGTCCGGATTGGCGTCGAGAAGGCGTAGTCCCGCTGCTCCCTCGTGGGTCGATATGACATGATATCCTTCCTCTCGAAGCACCTCGCTCGAGAAGCGGTTCACTTCCTCATCGTCTTCGACCAGCAAAATTTGGTCCGGCCTGTCGTCGGACGAGTTCGGATGTTTTGAGTTGGCTTCGGCCGGGAGCCAGGGCTCGACCTGGTTCTCATCCATCAGGCGCGGCAGGTACAGCTTGATCGATGTGCCTTCGCCGGGCTCGCTGTAGATCTTGATGTGGCCGCCGGACTGTTTGACGAAGCCATAGACCATGCTCAGGCCAAGCCCCGTCCCGGACCCGCTCGGCTTGGTTGTGAAGAAGGGATCGAAAGCCCGCTCGATCACATCCCTGCTCATGCCGGTGCCGGTGTCACTGACTGCGATCATCACGTATTGGCCAGATGGGATGTCCGTCACATTGGCCGCAATGTAAGCTTCATCGAGATAGGTATTGGCGGTTTCGATGGTCAGACGACCGCCGTCCGGCATGGCGTCGCGTGCGTTGACGGCGAGATTGAGCAGTGCATTCTCGAGTTGGTTAGGATCGATTGCCGTTTTCCATAGGCCGCCGGCGAGGACAGATTCGACGGTAATGGTTTCACCGATCGTCCGCCGCAGCAATTCAGACATGCCTTGCACCAGACGATTGACGTCGACCGAGCGAACTTCAAGCGGATGCTGGCGTGAGAAGGCGAGCAGTCGCTGCACAAGGCTTGCTGCCCGCTCCGAGGCTTGTCGTGCAGCGTTGAGGGAACGTTTCAGCCGTTCGTCACCATCGCCGAGGCGACGTAGCGCAAGGTCGACATTGCCGAGGATCGCTGTCAGCAGATTGTTGAAGTCATGCGCGATGCCGCCGGTGAGGCGGCCCACCGCTTCCATTTTCTGCGCCTGTTGCAGCGCGAGTTCAGTTCTCTCGCGTCGCAAAACTTCATGCCGCAACTTCGAATACGCGAAGGCCTCGCGCCGCGTTCGCCGCAGCGCCATGATTCCCAATCCAATCATTGCAATCGTTGCAGGCAGGCCGAAGATGAGGTGGCTGGCCATGTTCTTCAGCCAATCCTGAACGATGATCTCGCTTGGAATGCCGGAGACGACATAGATGTTGTAGTGCGGCATCTTGCGATAGGCGAAGAGCCGCGTATGTCCGTCGAAGGGCGATGTGCCGGATATGAAGCCCTCGTCCGGATTGTCTTTGATGCTTCGCATCACCGTGCTGTCGGGCGGCAGTTTCTCGATCTGAGACGAGATGTCCGGATATCGCGCGAGAATGGCGCCATCGTCACGAATGATCGCGAATACGCCCGGAGGCGGCAGCTTGGCGTAGAAATCGACAAAATATTCTGGCGCAATGGAGACGGTCGTGACACCGGCAAAGGCGTTTTTCGGGCCGGCTCGCCGGCGGCTTAATGTGAAAAAGGTTGTGTCTGCGGCGCGGGCTTTCAGCACTTCACTGACATAGGTGCCCGTATTTGGACGATCGCGATGGACGCGAAAATAATCCCGGTCGGACAGATCGATCTTCGGCATCGGGTGAATGGTTGCCGAGAGCAGCGGCACCCCCGCGGCATTGACCACCCAGAGATCGCGCAGTTGCGGCAGTTTGTTGGTGACCGACTTCAGGCGAGTGCTAAGCTCTGCTTCATCCTGCCGGATTTCTGCATCGCTTTGATTGGCGGTCAGTTCATCCAGATAACGAGCGCTCAGCTCGAACGTGTCGAACACCTTCAACGCATGTTCGTATACCGTATTGAGGTTGCGCTGAACGCGATCACGCGCCTCGATCAGATGCTGCTGGTACGAAACCCAGGATGCAAAGGCGAAGAGGGCGAGCGGTAGCAGGATCGAGGCGGTGAGGAGTAGCCGCACCGGGCGCAGGGCGGAAGCAAGCTCCTTCTGCGTTGCCTTGTCCGCCCATCCGGCGTTCTTGTTTGACTTGGGCGTGGCGTTCATCTCGCGGGAGGTGCTGACTGCGACTCGCAATCCTACCGACCCCGCTCATCCCGAGGCAAGCGGAGGCTCGCCGCGATATGTTCGATGATACCTAAGAGGCATCAGCTCAACGCGAGCATTCGATCGCAACAAGATCGTCACATCCGTGGCGTCCACACGAGGTGCTGACCGGTATTGCACCCGTGATCTCGTCACGTTCGACCTTGCGGTACGATGCCGCCTTGGGAAACTGCTTCGATTGGCAATAGGCTGTAGCCGCCGCCGCCCCGCAACTTGAACTCTCGGCGAGGCACCGGTCGATGCCGTAGCCGTCCGGGCTGTTGGCGATGATGAAAATGCGCTTTTCCACCTGCGCAAGGGCTGCCCCGGCGAACAGGCACGACGCAGCGATGAACGCGGCAGGCAGGGATCGCATGGGATCGCTCGCAAGAGAGGAATACCAGTCAAAATGCATTGGAAATACTAAGGTTTTGTTAACCGAGCCGGCCTGGTAATCGTGACCGCAGCTATCCACTTGACGAAGCGGACGAATTTTCACATTCTGCAGATATGACCGACCGCAACGCAATTTTCGGCATTTGCCCGGAGATTATTCGCTAGCGCCTGACGCTGGCTGCGGCTGTCTTTTGTCCATCGCGATAAAGAGAACGCCCGGGCCAGCAGGGCCGGGAACCCTTTTCGATGGAACTTCGACTTTACGACACCCTGACGCGCGAGAAGCGGGTTTTTCAGCCGCTCGATCCTGCACATGTGCGCATGTATGTGTGCGGACCCACGGTCTATGACCTTGCCCATATCGGCAACGCGCGCCCGGTTATCGTCTTTGATGTGTTGTACCGCCTGCTGCGGCACATCTACGGCGCCGATCATGTCACCTACGTCCGCAACATCACCGACGTAGACGACAAGATCAACGCGCGGGCGACGGAACAGGGTATCTCGATCCGCGAACTGACCGAGACGACGTACGCGAACTTCAAGGCCGATGTCGCGGCGCTCGGCTGTCTGCCGCCGGATATCGAACCGCGCGCGACAGAACATATCGAGGAAATGAAGACGCTGATCGAGCGTCTTGTCGCTTCAGGCCATGCCTATGTCGCCGAGAATCACGTGCTGTTCTCGGTGCCGTCCATGTCCGACTACGGCAAGCTGTCGAAGCGGCCGCTCGACGAGATGATCGCCGGCGCGCGTGTCGATGTCGCCCCCTACAAGCGGCACGATCAGGATTTCGTCTTGTGGAAGCCGTCAAAGGAAAACGAGCCCGGCTGGCCGTCGCCGTCGGGCATTGAGGTTTTGGGCCGACCCGGCTGGCACATCGAGTGCTCGGCGATGTCATGGAAGCATCTCGGCGAGACTTTCGATATCCATGGTGGCGGCATCGACCTTGTGTTTCCGCATCACGAGAACGAAATCGCGCAATCGCGGTGCGCCTTCCATACGTCTATGATGGTGAACTTCTGGATGCATAACGGCTTCCTGCAGGTCGAAGGCGAGAAGATGTCGAAGAGCCTCGGCAACTTCATCACCATTCGGGAAGTGTTGAACGATTGGCCAGGCGATGTCGTGCGTCTTGCGATGCTGTCGACGCAATATCGCCAGCCGATTAACTGGACCATGAAGGGCTTACAGGAAGCAGAGAAAGCCCTGTCGGGTTTCTTCGATGCAGCTTCAGCGGACGCCGAGCCGCGTCCCGCACCGACTGTCTTGGAAGCGCTGGCCGATGATCTCAACACGCCGAAGGCGATTGCCGAAATGCATGCGTTGAAGAACGCAGCCGGCCGCAAGGCGCTAGCGGGTACATTGGCCTTCTTCGGCTTCCGTGAAAACGAACTGAAAGCGTGGCAGCAGTCGCATGCGCCTGTACCGGCTCTTGCAGCCGAGGAGATTGAAAGCCGCATCTCCGCGCGCAATGCAGCACGCGCAGCGAAAAACTGGGCCGAGTCCGATCGGATCCGTGATGAACTCGCTGGCATGGGAATCTTGCTGAAGGATTCCAAGGACGGCACCACCTGGGAGGTCGCGCGATGAGCGTTCCTCCGAATCCCTCGCTATCCATGCGGCCGATGCTGCCGGACGATGCGCCGCTGCTGGCCGAAATCTTCCGCGCCAGTATCGAAGAAATTTGCGCTGAGGATTATTCCGATTCGCAGATCGAAGCCTGGGTCGAAAGCGCCGATGACGAGGCAGCTTTTGGCAAGAAGCTCGGTGAACAGCTCACGCTGATTGCGACCGTCGACGGCGCGCCGGTCGGCTTTGCGTCGCTGAAAGGCAACGAAGAGCTCGACATGCTCTATGTCCATCCTGCGGCGGTCGGACAAGGCGCGGCCTCAATGCTGGTCGATGCCCTGGAACGTCTGGCGCAGGCGCGCGGCGCCAAGAAGCTAAAAGTCGATGCCAGCGACACCGCGCATGATTTTTTCAAGAAGCGCGGCTACGCGCCGCAAAGCCGGAACACAGTGACCCGCGGCGATGAATGGCTCGCCAATACCACGATGGAAAAGCCGCTGGGCGAAAGGGAAACACTCCAATGAATCTGCAACGGCATCACATCATCGTTGGTACCGTCGCCATCATCGTCGCGGTTGCGCTCGCCGCTAACTACTATCTCTGGTGAGGTCATGGCGCACGAACGGCTTTATCTCTTCGACACGACGCTGCGCGACGGCGCGCAGACCAACGGGGTCGACTTCACGTTGAACGACAAGATCGTGCTGGCTCAAATGCTGGCTGATCTCGGTATCGATTATGTCGAAGGCGGCTATCCCGGCGCCAATCCGACAGACACTGACCTGTTCGCCGAAAACCGCGGTCTGAACACGACATTTACTGCTTTCGGTATGACACGGCGTCCCGGACGCTCGGCATCCAACGATCCGGGTGTTGCCGCGCTGCTCGATGCGAAGGCCGATGCGATCTGCTTCGTTGCCAAGTCGTCCGATTATCAGGTGCGGGTCGCACTGGAGACGACGCTTGAAGAAAATCTCGCATCGATCCGTGACAGCGTTGCAGCCGCAAAAGCCAAAGGCCGTGAGGTACTAGTCGATTGCGAGCACTTCTTCGATGGCTACAAGGCCAATCCGGATTATGCGCTGTCTTGTGCCAAGGCGGCTTATGATGCCGGTGCGCGTTGGGTGGTGCTGTGCGACACCAACGGCGGCACGCTGCCGCACGAGGTCGAGCAGATTGTTGGCGCAGTGACGAAAGCCATTCCTGGAGGTCACATCGGCATCCATGCCCACAACGACACCGAGCAGGCCGTCGCCAATTCGCTGGCGGCGGTACGCGCCGGCGCACGTCAGATTCAGGGCACGCTGAACGGTCTTGGCGAACGCTGCGGTAATGCCAATCTCGTGTCGATCATCCCGACACTCAAGTTAAAGAGCGAATTCTCCGATCGGTTCGAGATCAATGTGTCGGACGAGCAGTTGAAAGGACTGGCCGCGGCTTCGCGCAAGCTCGATGATATGTTGAATCGCGTGCCCAACCGCCACGCGCCATATGTCGGGGACAGCGCGTTCGCGACCAAGGCTGGCATTCATGCCTCCGCCATCCTGAAAGATCCCGCGACCTACGAGCATGTTTTGCCTGGGGCGGTCGGCAATCGCCGGCGTGTGCTAGTGTCGGATCAGGGCGGCCGATCCAACTTGCTTTCGGAACTCGAGCGCATCGGCATGACCGTGGACAAGAACGATCCACGCATCGCCCGGTTGCTTGAAGAGGTCAAGGAACGCGAGGCGCTCGGCTACGCTTATGAAGGCGCCGACGCTTCGTTCGAATTGCTGGCGCGGCGCATCATCGGCAAGGTGCCGGACTATTTCGATGTCGAGCAGTTCGATGTGAATGTCGAACAGCGTTACAATGCAATCGGCAAGCGCGTTACTGTCGCGATGGCGGTGGTGAAGGTGAAGATCGATGGCGAAACCCTGATTTCGGCTGGCGAGGGCAATGGTCCGGTCAATGCGCTCGACGTCGCGCTGCGGAAAGACCTCGGCAAGTATCAGAAGTACATTGAGGGCCTGAAGCTCACGGACTACCGTGTGCGTATCCTCAATGCCGGCACCGAAGCGGTGACGCGTGTGATGATCGAGAGCGAGGACGAGCAGGGTGATCGCTGGACCACAGTCGGTGTGTCGCCCAACGTGATCGAATCCTCGTTTCAGGCGCTGATGGATTCGATCGTGTACAAGCTGGTGAAATCAGGCGCGACGGCGTGAAGTCATGATCGACCATGTGTCCGTCGCGGTTCGCGATCTAAAACGGGCGGTCATGTTTTACCAAGCTGTCCTTGCGACGCTTGGATACGAAAAGCTCGAAGTGCGCCCGGCAACCATCGCTTTCGGCAAGAAGTATTCGGAGTTCTGGATTTATCATCGGCCGCAGATGACGGCCGTGCCCGATGATAGCGGCACACATGTCGCGCTGCGCGCCATAAGCCTCGAGATGGTCGATGCGTTCCATGCCGTGGCGCTCGTCAATGGCGGCATGTCGGATGGCGCTCCGGGGCTTCGACCGCAGCATGGCGACGGCTACTATGCTGCTTTCATCCGCGATCTGGATGGCAACCGGATCGAAGCCGTTACCTTTGTGCAAAAGCCTTAGAGGCGCGAGGCCGCCTGCGCTTCCATCAGCTTTTCGGCTTCGGCGACAGGGGCCGCAGCCTCCATCAGCTTCGGCAGAATGTCTTCGACCTTGTCGGCGACGAGCAGGCTGACCGACCATCCGGCTCGAATGAAAGCCAGTTTCTGCATGTGCTCCAGCAGGGCGCAGAGAGGGTCCCAGAAACCGCCAATGTTGGCAGCGAGAATCGGCTTTTTGTGACGGCCGAGCTGGGCCCAGGTGAGCTGTTCGACCAGTTCCTCAAGCGTTCCGACGCCGCCTGGCAGGGCAACGAACGCATCGGAACGCTCGAACATGATGCGCTTCCGCTCATGCATGTCGCGGGTGACGATCAGTTCCTGCGCGTCGGAATATGGTCGTTCGCGGTTGGTCAGAAACTCCGGGATGATTCCGGTCACCCGGCCGCCGCTGGCCATGGTCGCCGCCGCCACAGCCCCCATCAGCCCGACCGAGCCGCCGCCATAAACCAGGCCGATATCGTTCTTGGCCAGGATGGTACCGAAGGCGTGCGCAGCCTTCACGAAGCTCGGGTCGGTTCCAGGGCCTGAACCGCAATAGACGCAAATGTTACGAATCGTACTCATGCGATCACTGTTGCACTGGCGGGGAAAGGACGTAAAGGCGGGCACAACTACGATGTATGCGTTCAAGCTGCCTATTCCAAGGCTGCGAGAGGCGCTACAAGGCGGCCAAATGTTCCAAGATGGTTCCCGGCAGTAACAATATCCTAGAACCGCCCTATATCTGGCCGGAAACCTCTTTCGATTCAGGCATATTCCGACGACATGACCGCTCCCGCCGCCACGACCCGCGACCGTCCCACGCCGCAGGTCTCCGCGCAGAAGGGCGCTTTGATGCGCACCCTGTTGGCGCTGTGGCCCTATATCTGGCCGGGCGACCGCTCCGATCTGAAATGGCGGGTTGTATGGGCGATGGTGCTGCTGCTGGCGGCCAAGCTGATCACCATCATCGTGCCATTTACCTTCAAATGGGCGACGGATGCGTTGTCCGGACAGCCGAGCGCGCCCGTCTTTGGCTCGTCATGGCTCGGCTGGGTCATCGCGGCGCCGATTCTGATGACCGTTGCCTATGGCGGCATGCGTATCCTGATGGCGCTGTTGACGCAGGTTCGCGATGGCATCTTTGCCAAGGTGGCGATGCACGCGGTGCGCCGTCTGGCGAATCTCACATTCGTCCACATGCACCAGCTCTCGCTTCGGTATCATCTGGAGCGCAAGACCGGCGGTCTGACGCGTGTGCTGGAGCGGGGCCGCAACGGCATCGAAACCATCGTTCGGATGGTGATCCTGCAACTCGTGCCGACAATCATCGAACTGGCGCTCATCGTCGGCGTACTGTTCTGGCAATTCGACTGGCGCTACGTGGTGGTGATCCTCGTCACCGTCACTGCGTACATGCTGTTCACCTATTACGCGACCGAATGGCGGATCTCCATCCGTCGCAAGATGAACGAGAGCGATACCGAGGCCAATACCAAGGCCATCGATTCGCTGCTGAACTACGAAACCGTCAAATATTTCGTCGCAGAAGATCGCGAAGCCAAGCGCTACGATCGTTCGATGGAGCGTTACGAGGACGCCAGCGTCAAGACCTATACCTCGCTCTCCGTCCTCAACGCTGGGCAGGCGGTGATCTTCACAGCAGGCCTTGGTCTGGCGATGGTGATGTGCGCCATCGGCGTACGTAGTGGCACCAACACTGTCGGCGATTTCGTCATGATCAACGCGATGATGATTCAGCTGTATCAGCCGCTGAACTTCATGGGCATGGTATACCGCGAGATCAAACAGGCGGTGATCGACATCGAAACCATGTTCTCGATCCTGCAGCGCGATCCCGAAATCAGGGATGTGCCTGGTGCGCCTGCGTTGCGAGTGGAGAAGGGGGCGCTGCGGTTCGAAAATGTAACGTTCGCCTACGAGCCGACGCGTCCGATCCTGCGGGGCATCAGCTTCGAAGTCCCGGCAGGCCATACGGTGGCCATTGTCGGTCCCTCCGGCGCCGGCAAATCGACAATCTCGCGGTTGCTGTTCCGCTTCTATGACATCTCCGGCGGCAAGATCCTGATCGACGATCAGGATATCCGCAACGTCACGCAAACCTCGCTGCGCACTGCTATCGGCATGGTTCCGCAGGATACCGTGCTGTTCAACGACACGCTTCGCTACAACATCCGCTATGGACGCTGGGACGCGACCGACGCGGAAGTGGAGGAGGCGGCGCGCCTTGCCCAGATCGACGCATTCATCAAGCTCAGTCCGAAGGGTTACGAGACCGAAGTCGGCGAGCGCGGACTGAAACTGTCCGGTGGGGAGAAGCAACGGGTTGCCATCGCTCGTACGATTCTGAAGGCGCCGCCGATCCTGGTGCTCGATGAGGCGACGTCTGCGCTCGATAGCCATACCGAAAAGGAAATTCAGGACGCGCTCGATCGCGTGTCCAGGGGGCGCACCACGCTGGTGATCGCACATCGTCTTTCGACCATCGTGCAGGCCGACGAGATCATTGTGCTGGAAGCCGGCCGCATTGCCGAGCGCGGCACGCATCAGCAGTTGCTCGCCCGCGACGGGCTATACGCCAGCATGTGGAATCGCCAGCGCGAAGCCGAAGCCGCGCGCGAGAAGCTTGCAATGGCGGAAGAGGACGAACTCGCTCCGAACCGGAATCCGCCGAAAGTGGATGACGATGTTTCGGGCGCTGACGACATCGCGCCGCGCACGCCCGCGGACGTTCTGGGGGGATAGTTATGTCGATCGCCAATTCGATCAAATCTCAGCTTGTGCCAATTCATCCGCAAGGCTTGCCGTTCATCGGCGCCTTTGCGCTCGCGAGCCTGATTTTGTTCTGGATCTGGTCGCCGCTCGGCTGGATCGGCGTCATTCTGACTCTCTGGTGCGTTTACTTCTTCCGCGATCCACCGCGTGTGACACCGGTACGAGAGGGCATCGTCGTATCGCCGGCTGACGGCCGCGTCAGTCTCGTAGCGAACGTCGTGCCGCCGAAAGAGCTCGATCTTGGTGAACGCCCGCTGCCGCGTATCTCGGTCTTTATGAGCGTGTTCGACTGCCACGTGAACCGCAGCCCAATGGCGGGGCGGGTGGAACGCATCGTTTATAGTGCCGGCACCTTCCTCAATGCCGATCTCGACAAGGCAAGCGAAGACAACGAGCGTAATTCTCTGGTGATCGCTACTGCAAATGGTCGTATCGGCGTGGTGCAGATCGCCGGTCTCATCGCCCGGCGCATTCTCTGTTTCGTGCGCGAGGGAGAGTCGCTCGGCGCCGGCGATCGTTTCGGCCTGATCCGGTTCGGCTCACGGCTCGACGTCTATTTGCCGGAGGGAGCGCGGCCTTTGGTCGCCGAAGGGCAGACCGCGATTGCCGGCGAGACCGTCCTGGCCGACCTCAATGGCTCGGAAGGCCCGCGCAACTTCAAGGTGGGTTAACCGTAACGGATCACCGGGAGATGGCGGCACGCAGAAGAGTTTGATAGGGTGTCTGGATGATATTCTCACCTGTCGATCCTAATGGCTCCGGGCCGCGCCGCCGGCGTTTCCGCACCATTCCCGTCCGCCTCCTGCTGCCGAACATGATCACCCTGCTGTCGCTGTGCGCGGGGTTGACCGCAATCCGCTTGGCTATCGAGGGCAAGATCGAATGGGCGCTGGGCGCGATCGTGTTTGCCGCCGTGCTGGATGGCGTCGACGGGCGTGTCGCGCGGATGCTGAAGGGGCAATCGCGTTTCGGCGCCGAGCTGGATAGTCTGGCCGATTTCGTGAATTTTGGCGTGGTTCCGGGGCTCATCCTCTACTTTTGGGGTCTCAACGAACTGGGTGCGATCGGCTGGATCGCGGCGCTCGTGTTCGCGATCTGTATGAGCCTTCGTCTGGCGCGCTTCAATGTCATGGCAGACGACCCTAATCGTCCGGCCTGGATGGGAAATTTCTTCACCGGCGTGCCGGCGCCGGCTGGTGCCATCATCGTGCTGCTGCCGATTTACGTGAACCTGCTCGGCCTGCCGCGTCTGAATGCGATCGCCTGCGTCTATACGCTCATCGTTGCCTTCCTGCTGGTATCGACACTGCCGGTCTTCTCCGGCAAGAAACTCGGCACGCGGGTGCGACCGGATCTGGTGCTGCCGATCTTCGTGGCCATTGTGCTGTTTGTGGCGCTGCTCGTCAGCTATCCGTGGGTGGTGCTGACCATCGGTACGCTCGCCTATCTGGGATCACTGCCGTTCGGCTGGATGTCCGCCCAGAAATTCAGGCGGCAAGATGCCGAGGCTGCAGCGGCACGCGCACCGGAGACGGCCCCAGTGCCGACCGATGGCGGCGGCGCGCAAGTCAGCATCTCGCACTCCGAGGATGAGGAAAGGCCGAGCCGTCTCAACTGATTGCAGCCATCCGAGAGGAGGCCCTGCTGCGTGCTCCAGGCGCGACCGGTAACGGGTAAATCCGAGAGCGCTCTTGCGCATCGATGCCGACCCATGCGGCAATAGGCGGCGTAGTCCGACAAACGGGTGCCGCAAATTACGACAATAACGGCGGCGGACGAGGGGAGACTCAATGACGATCCGACGTCGCTATTTCCTCAGCCTGGCCGGGGCTATCGTTGCCGCGCCTGCCGTCATACGGATGGCATCCGCCCAGACGCCGCAGGTCACGCTCAAGCTTCACCACTTCCTGTCGCCGGTTGCCAATGCCCATACGCGGCTGCTGGCGCCGTGGGCGCGCAAGGTCGAAGCCGATTCCGCTGGCCGAATCAGGATCGATATCTATCCGTCCATGCAGCTCGGCGGTTCGCCGCCGCAGCTCTATGATCAGGCGCGCGACGGCGTTGCCGATATCGTCTGGACCCTGCCGGGCGCGACGCCCGGCCGTTTTCCGAAGATTGAAGTGTTTGAACTCCCGTTCGTCGCCAACAAACGGGCGATTGTGAATGCGCAGGCTGTCCAGGCGCTTTACGAGGCGCAACTGCGGGACGAGTTTAAGGACGTGCAACCGCTCTGCCTCTGGGCGCACGACCATGGGGTCATCCATACGAGCAAGCAGGTCAAGTCGATCGAGGACATGAGGGGCCTGAAGCTGCGCTCACCGACACGCCTTGCCGGCGAAGCATTGAAAGCACTGGGTGCGAACGGCGTTCTGATGCCGGTCACGCAGGTGGCGGACGCGTTGACGCATCGTGCGATCGATGGCTGTGTCGTGCCGTGGGAAGTGGTGCCTGCGATCAAGGTGCAGGAGGCCGTCAAATTCCATACCGCCTTTGTCGGTTCGCCGACGCTCTATACCGCGACGTTCATTCTTGCCATGAACAAGCGCAAGTACGACGCGATGCCCGGCGATCTGCGGAAGATTATCGATCAGAATGCGGGGCAGGCTGCCGCTCAAGTCGCCGGGAAAATGTGGGACGAGCAGGCGGTCGTGGTCGAAGACATGGTTGCCAAGCGTGGCAACACGATCACGCAGCTAGAGAAGGTCGAGATCGATCGCTGGCGGAAAGCGGCGCAGCCGGTCATCGATGCGTGGTTGAAGTCAGCCAAGGGGTTCAACAGCGAGAAACTGCTCGCCGATGCGAAAGCGATGATGGCCAAGTACGACAAGGCCTGATGCAATCAGGTCTTGATCGGATGTCCTGGCATCAGGTCGTAGGGGTGCGCCCAGCCGGGCAGCGCCTTCATGCGATCGAGCCATGCCGCGATATTCTTGTGCGTGCCGGCGATATCGAAACCGAACTCCTCGGCAGGATAATAGAGGTAACCGGTCAGCGAGATGTCGGCGATGGTCGGATGATCGCCGATCACGAACGGCATGCGCGCCAGCCGCTTGTCGAGAATGGTGAGTGAATTGTCGATTCGGCTCTTGAGGAAGGCCAATGCGCCAGCATCGCCCGCAGGCTTGGCGAAGTTGCGCAGGAAACGATATGGCCCGAGATAGCCGTTGAGCTTCTGGTTGTCGAAGATGATCCAGCGCAGCGCTTCCAGCCGCTCGTCTTCCGTGAGTGGATGGAATTTGCCCGTATGCTCAGCAAGATAGGTGAGGATCACACCTGATTGCGTCAGTCGTTTGCCGTTGTGGTCCAGTACCGGCACTTCACCCATTTCATTGATGTCTTCGCGCCATTCGGGCGTCCGCGGCAGGCCCTTGCCGAAGAAATCGACAAACAGCGGTTTCCAGTCCGCACCGATGAGATTCAACATCAGCGCCACGCGATAAGCGTTACCGGACTGAGCGAAGCAATGAAGCGTGTATTCGGCCATGTGTGCGTTCTTGTGTCGGTGCGGTGATACGGATTGGCGAGACAACGACGTTCTAAGGCCGAACGGATTGATTCCTCCGATACCAGCCCAGCGCAATGGCAGCATTTGCACCGTAAATAGGCAAGTCCCTTAAACGTCACGAGTGTTCAACGGGTTTCGCTGCCGGAAAGCCGCTGGCACGCTCATTGCATAATAGTCTGCATACATTTTGCCGGCCGCATGCAATTGGAGGCTGTGATGAAGCGCAGAGATTTTCTGAAAAACGCCGCTCTTGCCGGGTCAGCTATCGTTGCATCGCCGTTCATTGCCCGGTCGCAGACACCCGAGGTCATCAATGTCGGGCACCTGATTGGCATCTGCATGTCGCCGCTCTTCTATGCTCACGCGCAAGGTTATTTCAAGGATGAGGGGTTGAACGTCCAGCTCAAGTTCATGCCCAATCCGGGAGACGCGATCACCGCGCTCGTCAGCAACACGATGGACATCATCCACAATCCCTTCACCAACGCCTATGTGGCGGCGGGGCAGGGCGCACCGATCCGCATCATTGCTGGCAGCGGAGCCGGTGGTCTGTTCCTGATCGCGCAGAAGGAATCCGGCATTAAGACCATGGCCGATCTCGTCGTCCGCAAGAAGAAGGGCGTGAAGATCGGCACCATGCGGTTCAACACCTTCGAACTGACGCTCTACCGCAACCTTGTCAAGAATGGCTTGTCTTATGATGACTTCGAAGTCATCTGGTTCAACGACACGCTGTCGATGGCCTCGGCCTTCGATGCCAAGGCCATCGATGTCGTGACGCATGTCGAACCTTTCTCTACACGCCTCGTCGACCAAATCGGCGGCGTTGCGCTGGCCAGCAATCTCGATGTTTGGGGCGAACATGGGCCGGATTGCGTCACCAACACATCTGTGCGTTTTCTCCAGAGCCAGCCGGAGGCGCTGACACGCTATCTGAAGGCGCTGATGCGCGCCGATGCGGCGATCAAGACTGATTTCGTGAAAGCCGCTGAAATCCTCGATGCGGGTAAATACTATCGCGTTGACAAGACCGCGGTGACCGCGGCGCTCCCGCGCCAGAAACCGCAAGTCGATATCACCAAGGGCGGCGCCACCGGAATGGAAGTTGCGGTCGCGGATATGGTGACGCTCGGCTATCTGAAATCCGCGCCAAAGATCATCGACACGACACTTCTGCAAAAGCTGGTGTGACGATGAGCAAAGTCAACGCACTTGAAGCGGCTGCGACTCCGGACGCCCGGCGGTCGACATATGCGATTCCATCGTGGAGTGTCGGTATTGCCAAGACGCTACTGCCGTGGGCGATTGTCATTGCCATTTGGGAGTTCGCCGCCTGGCGCGGTTGGAGCGGGGCGGTGCTGTTTCCGCCTCCCTCGTCGTTTCTGAGCTACGCCATCGACAACGATTTCCGCATCGGCTTCGGGCGCGAGTCGATGACGGTGCCGTTCGCAATCATCGCCAGCGCGCTGCGGGTGTTGATCGGACTCGCGTTCGGTTTCGTTGCGGCGATCGCCACCGGCATATTGATTTCGGCATCGCGCACCGTGTCCGATCTTCTGTTGCCGATCGTGCGCGGGCTTGCGCCCATCGCCCCGATCGCATGGATTCCGCTTGGTATCGTGCTGTTCGGCATCGGCAATCCGACCGCGATCTTTGTCGTGTTCATGGGCGTCTATTTCATCCTGACGATCTCGACGGTTGCGGCGGTGGGAGGCGTCGATCAGCGTCTCATCAAGACGGCGCGAAGCTTCGGCGCATCGAAACTGCAGGTCTGGGCGCGGGTGATATTCCCGTCCGTCCTGCCGCAGGTCTTCACCATGCTGCGCATCAATTTCTTCGCCGCGTGGATGGCCGTGCTTGCGGCCGAGATGGTGGGCCTCAAGAATGGGCTCGGCATGATGATCATTCTCGGCCGCGAAATGTTCAACACCAACCTGATCCTGCTCGGCATGTGTATGGTCGGTGCAACCGGTTATCTCGTTGACGTGTTGCTGGTGCAGATGCAGCGGAAGATCTTGTGGTGGGAGCCGGTGCGATGAAGACACTTGTCTGTCATCATGTCGGCAAGGTATGGCCGTCACCGAATGGGCTGTCTGTCACTGCGCTCAACGATATCAACGTGACGGTGCGGGAGGGTGAGTTCATCGCCATCCTTGGACCGAGTGGATGCGGCAAGAGCACACTGCTCGAACTGATTGCCGGTCTGGAAGCGCTCTCATCGGGCCGGATCACGCTGGACGGCAAGACCGTTACGGGGCCTGAACCCGGCGTGGTGATGGTGTTTCAGGATCATTCGCTGTTTCCGTGGCTGTCGGTCGAGGATAATGTCGGCTTCGGGCTCGCCATGAAGCATGTGCCGAAGACAGAACGTCAGCGCCGCGTGTCGCAGGTGCTGGAGAGGGTCCGCCTGTCTCGCTTCGGCAAGCATCGTCCAAATCAATTGTCGGGCGGCATGAAGCAGCGTGTGGCGATCGCCCGTGCCTTGGTTGAGAATGCCGATTTCATCATGATGGACGAGCCGTTCGCCGCGCTCGACTTCCAGACCCGCGTGCTGATGCAGCATTTTCTCCTCGAGATCTGGCTTGAATTCAAATCGACCATCATCTTCGTCACCCACCATATCGATGAGGCGGTGCTGCTGGCGGATCGTGTGATCGTGATGAGCGCAGGGCCTGGCCGTGTGATCGAAGATGTACAGATTGATCTTCCGCGACCGCGCAAGGTCACCGATGCGGCCTTCAACGATTATCGGACGCGACTGACCCTGCTGCTACAGGACGAGGTCATGCGCGCGCACGCGGGCGAGGATGGAAGCGGGTTGCCCAATGCGGCCTGATGCGCCTGGCGTCCCGACCGTCGATGCGGCGGCGCCATTGCCGCTAAGCTTTGCGGAACTGTTCGACGCGCGTGGCACGACCGATTGCCGCTACAGCGACGCCGCGCGGCAATTGAGCGGCCGCGATATTGTCATTGAGGGCTATCTGTCGCATTCGCATAGTGCAAACACGCCGTCATCGCTGGCTGACGAGCCGGGGCTATGCCCCGATTGTTCGGCTGTGCCGGTGGCGGTGATCGCGTTGCCGGATTTGCCTCTTGTGCCCCGGGAAGGGGAAGAGCCGGTGCGGATTGCAGGGCGGCTTGATTTCGGCCTTAGGATCGTCAACGGATCGGCATCGATGTTGCGTATCGAGAACGCCACCATTCTTCAGCAGGCGGACAACGCGTGAAGCAATTGATTGCAGGTGGACGCCTGCTGACGGCCGGCCGTCTCGAGGGCGCGCCGGCAGATCTTCTGCTTGAAAATGACACCATCGTTGCTGTTCTCAGGCCAGGCGAGAACGTCTCGGAAGACGCGCGCCGGATCGATGCATCGGACCGGCTGTTGATACCCGGCCTCGTCAACACCCATACGCATGCCACGGTTCATCTCGGCAAGGGACTGGCAGATCGCTGGTCGCTCGAACTGCTGCTGAACGCCTATCCCTGGACCGCGGGCGGTCGCACGATCGAGACAAAATATCTCTCCGCCTATATCGGCGCGGTCGAGATGGTACGGAAAGGCTGCACCGCCTGCTACGATATGACGGCCGAAATTCCCGTGCCATCCGTGGACGGCATTAACGCCGTCGCGCGCGCTTATCATGATGTGGGGATGCGTGCGGCGATCGCGCCGATGATGGCCGACCGCAGCTTCTATCAGGCGATCCCCGGCTTGCTCGATGCATTTCCGGAGCCGTTGCGCGAGCGTGCGGGAGCGGTGCGTACGCAGCCCTATGATGTGAGTATCGCGACCTGTAAGGCTATTCTGGAAGAGTGGACGTGGGATCGCGACCAGTTGCGACCCGCGCTGGGGCCGACGATTCCACATCACTGCAGCGATGATTTCATTCGTGCTTGCCGCGATCTGGCGAAGGAGCACGGCATCGGCGTGCAGATGCATCTCGCCGAATCCAAAGTGCAGGCGGTGGCCGGCATGAAGCGTTACGGCAAGACACTGGTCGGGCATCTCGCCGATGTCGGATTGCTGGGTCCGAATTTCACGGCCGCGCACGCCATCTGGCTCGATGACGACGATCTGGCCCGCCTGGCCGATGCGGGCTGTTCCGTTGCGCACAATCCTGGCAGCAATCTCAAACTGGGTTCGGGGCTCGCAGCAACGCGCAAGATGTGCGATCGCGGCATCACGTTCGGCATCGGGACCGATGGCTGCCTCTCGTCCGACAACCTCAACATGTTCGAGGCGATGCGATTGGCGGCGTTCGGGTCACGCGTGCAGGGCCCTGATCCGCGACAATGGCTGTCTGCGGCAGAGGTCTTCGACGCTGCCACCGTTGGCGGCGCGAAAGCGCTCGGCATGGACAAGTCGATCGGCCGGCTGGAGGCTGGCTACAAGGCCGATATCGTGTTCCTCGATCTCACCAGCATCAACTACGTGCCGATGAACAATCCGCTGCTGAATGTCGTGTTCTGCGAGGATGGCACCGGCATCGATCGCGTCATGATCGGCGGGCGCATGGTGGTGGAGGGCGGCAAGGTTATCGGCGTCGATATGCCCAAGCTCGCTTCAGATACAAATGCCGCCGTTGCGCACCTGAACGAGGTCAATCGCGGCGCGCGCGATTTCGTGCAGGCCCTCGAACCGGTGGTTCTGGATTATTGTGTCGGGCTCGCGAGCCAGCCCTATCACGTGCATCGCTGGTGTGGTCACACGGAGCATTAGCCCTGGAGCGTTAGCCCATTGTGTCATGCCCGGGATAAAGGCCGGCGAGAAGGCAAAGAATT
>JAFAFP010000280.1 GCA_023423415.1 Pseudomonadota bacterium
GGTCGGTGACGCAGGCGACGCCCGAATAGAGTACCTGGTCGGCCATCGCGAACGCATCCGCGAAGGTGGTCTTCTCGTTGGCCACCCGGAACAGGTTCTGGTTCGGGATCACCAGCAGCGTATCGACATGCTTCTGCAATTCGATGATGCCGCCTTCCGCAAACCGCATGCGGCGCGCGCCCTCGAACTGGAACGGCTTGGTCACGACGCCGACGGTCAGGATGCCCATCTCGCGGGCGACCTTGGCAACCACGGGAGCCGCACCGGTGCCGGTGCCGCCGCCCATGCCGGCAGTGACGAACACCATATGCGCGCCGGACAGATGATCGCGGATTTCGTCGATCACCTCTTCCGCGGCAGCGCGGCCAACTTCGGGCTGCGAACCGGCGCCGAGCCCCTCGGTCACCTGCACGCCCATCTGAATCTTGCGGGGCGCTTTCGCCGTCGTCAGCGCCTGAGCATCCGTGTTGGCGACGACGAATTCGACGCCCTGGAGGCCTGCGGTGATCATGTTGTTGACGGCATTGCCGCCGCCGCCGCCGACACCGAACACGGTGATGCGCGGCCTTAACTCGCGGATGTCCGGAGCTGTAAGGGTCATTGTCATGGCTGCCTCTTCCATACGCGGGCGTGGATAACTTCCCCGCAAGGACCGGTCCGCCGCCGGCCATTCCAGAGATTTTGCAAACAGGTCATCAGAAGCTTTCCTTCAGCCATCGTCCGACCCTTGAGATGTAACCACCGGTTCCTGTCATCATCGGTCGTGTTTTCCGTGGCTCGAAATGCTCGAGGTGCGCCGCCTGCGGATAAACCAAGAGACCCGCTGCGACGGCGAAAGCTGGTCCCTTGGCCGCATCCGGCAGTCCGGATATTCCCAAAGGCCTTCCTACGCGGACCTGACGCCCGAGAATGCGCGATGCAAGTTCCGGCAAGCCGGTGAGCTGACTGGCGCCGCCTGTCAGGATCACCGTGCCTTGCGGCTCCGACGCAAACGGAGAAGCCGCAAGCCGGTCGCGAATCATTTCCAGAATTTCCTCGACGCGCGGCCGAATGAAAGGCACCAAGGCTGCACGTGAGACAACCTGCGGCGGCTCGCGAGAATCCGAACTCATCGCAGGCACTGGAATCATGTCGCGCTCATCGCTCATTCCAGCGACAACTGTGCCATAGAACGTTTTGATTCGCTCGGCGTCTGCGACCTTTGCATTGAGTCCGCGCGCAAGATCCATGGTCACGTGCTGACCGCCGACGGCAAAGCCGTCGATATGGATAAATCGTCCGCCCGAAAACACCGCGATGGTTGTCGTGCCAGCGCCCATATCAACGACGGCCGCACCGAGGTCGGCTTCATCGTCGGCCAGCGCTGACAGTCCGGCCATATAAGGACTGGCCACCATCGCTTCCACGGCAAGATGGCACCGTTCGATCGCCAGCATCAGATTGCGCGGTGCAGCGATATCCGCCGTGACGACATGCATGTCGAGACCGAAGTGACGCGCCAGCATGCCGCGCGGGTCGCGAATGCCGTGAACGCCATCGATCGCGTAGCCGAGCGGCAGCGAGTGGACGACGATGCGTCCTTCCCGGCCAGAGTGGCGGCTTCCCGCTGCAAGCAGCCGCGCGATATCGCTTTCGCGGATCGACGGACCAACCACATCGACAGAGGCGGTGAAGCGTTCGCTCGCGAACCGTCCAACGGAAATCGATACCGCGACGGACTCAAGATGGACCGAGGCGGATTGTTCGGCGATCTCGATCGCCTGGCGGATAGCCCGGTCGGCTGCTTCCAGATCGGCGACCTTGCCGGCTTTCATGCCGTGCGCTTCGACGTGACCGAAGCCGATGATCTCGACGGAATGCGACCGTCGCCGCAACACATCCTGCGTACGGCGCGGCTCCAGTCGCGCAATGGTGCAGATCACCTTGCTGGTGCCGACATCAAGTGCCGCGACAATCGCCGATCGTTTCGGCGATACAGGCTTCATCTTCGGTGCGAAACCAAGTTGCAGAGAGTTCATGCGTCGCTGCCCTTGCGCTTCGGGGTTTTGCTCTTGAGTGCTTCGGCCCGGGCCGCTGCCGCAGCATCGGACAGACGCACAGTCACACGGTCCTGGATGCGCAGATCGACCGCGGTGATGTCGCGCGACAGAAGCTTCCGGTCCCGATCAAGCGCAAGCAGCGCCTCAATCGCCTCAGTCGGCTCGTCTTCCGGCAAGCGGATATCGATGCCGTTCTTCAGCTTCAGATTCCAGCGGCGGTTGGCGACCAGGATATACGCCCGCACCTGATCGCGCAGGGCGGGATAGTGATCCATCACGGCGAGGAAATCGGCGGCTCTCTCGTTGGCGCCTCTGCCAACGACAAGCGGCAGATGCGCGACATGCGGCGCAACGAACGGCTCGACCACGGTGCCGTCACGGGACACCACCTGCACACGCCCGTTCTTCTGCCACAGCGCGAAAGCGTGGCGTTCGGTGACCGAGATGTGCAGCCGGTCAGGGAAAAGCTTCAGAATGGTTGCGTCGGCGATCCAGGGATTGGCTTTAAGCCGGTTGCGCGCATCGTCAGCATTGAGAAAGAGCAGCGATGTACGGCCGGTGATGCCGGCAATTCCAAGGATTTCTTCGCGCGTGAGCTGTTTCTCGCCGCTAAGCGCGATCGAGGTGATCTGGAAACCGACGGTATTGGCGATCGAGTCGCGGACCTCAGCGAGTTGTTGGCGAACCACTTGGGCGTGACCACCCTGCGCATTTCCATACACGACGGCGGATAACACCACCGCCAACGCCCCGAAGGTACCGGCGCCACGCGGCACGTTTCGTTCCAGACGAGAGGACAAACGAGCAAGCCCACGCTCCGCGCGCCGGAGATCCGGCACTCGCGTTCGCGATTGAGCGAGGCGTCCTCGATCACTCATGCAACAAGCTCTTTAAACCCGAAACCAGCATGCGCCGCGAACGCGGGAACGAGCGATAAGTCGATCATGCCCGGGATCGCCTGATCTCCAGACACGCAAGACGTCCGTCCCCTCGCCACGATCTTCATAGGCGAAACCTGTGCGCGTCACGGTCTGGCTGCCTGTGAATGGCAGACTAGGACGCGTTCACGCGCTGCGGTCAGTCTTCGGGTGTCTTGGTAAACTTTTAGTAAAGTTTTAGATGTGCGGGCCGGATATGATCGCTGCGGTCATGTTTTCGAGCGAACGATCGACGATGGCGGCACGGCACTTCGCTTCAACGGCGAGCGACATCATCATCACAATCAGCGATTCAAGTCTCGGGCAGATCGATTAAAGCATCGTTGCCGGTAATGCATCACCGGTTTAACGACGCATCCTCGATCATCCAGCTGACAAGCTCTTCAAAGCTGATCCCGGCATAAGCGGCCAGTTCAGGCACGAGGGATGTTTCCGTCATGCCCGGCTGCGTGTTGACCTCAAGGCATGCAAGCCCTTCGATGCCAGGGCGACTGTCGTCGTAACGGAAGTCCGCACGCGTCACGCCGCGGCACCCCAGCGCATTGTGGGCCGCAACGGTCAGCGTCTGGATTGCCTCATAGACATCCTTCGCAATCTGGGCGGGCAGAACATGCTCCGAACCGCCCGGCGCATATTTCGCCTCGTAATCGTAGAAGCGGACCTTCGGCACGATCTCGATCACGTCCGTCCCTTCGCCCTTCACCACGGCACAGGTGATTTCCTTGCCGGGAATGAAGGTCTCGCACAGCACCATGTCGCCGAAGGCCCAATCCTCGCGGAACAGTTCCTGTGGCGGATGCTCGTGACTGTCGGTGACGATGAACACGCCGACGCTGGAGCCTTCGGCAATCGGCTTGATGACATAGGGACGCGGCAGCAGGTGCTTCTTCGCAGCGTCAAGGCGCGACACCACCATGCCCTGCGGCACCGGCACACCACCGGCATGCAGCATGATCTTGGCGAGATCCTTCTTCATCGCGAGCGACGAGGCCTGCACGCCGGAATGCGAATACGGGATGCCGAGCACTTCCAGAATGCCCTGTATGGTGCCATCCTCAC
>JAFAFP010000030.1 GCA_023423415.1 Pseudomonadota bacterium
GCTGGGCGTGGGCGCCGGTGAAGCTGCCTTTCTCATGCCCGAACAATTCGGATTCGATCAGGTCGCGGGGGATTGCCGCCATATTGATGGCGACGAATGGGCCTCCGCGACGCTTGCCGTAATCGTGCAGCGCGCGCGCCACGAGTTCTTTGCCGGTGCCAGACTCGCCGGTGATCATGACCGTGAGATCGGTCTGCATTAGCCGCGCCAGGAGTCGATAGATCTCCTGCATCGCCGGCGACCTTCCGACCAGCGGAATCTGGTCCATCTCGTCGGGACGAGCCACACTTCGCGGTTTGTCCTTCGGCTCAGACAGCGCACGCCCGACAATACCGATGAGTTCCTTCAGGTCGAACGGCTTCGGCAGATATTCGTAGGCACCGCGCTCTGACGCACGGATTGCGGTCATGAATGTATTCTGCGCGCTCATGACGATGATCGGCAGCTCTGGACGCAGCTTCTTGATCCGCGGAATGAGCTCGAAGGCGTTTTCGTCGGGCATGACGACATCGGTGATCACCAGATCGCCTTCGCCTTGGCTAACCCAGCGCCAGAGCGTCGCGGCATTGCTGGTGGAGCGCACCTCATAGCCGGCACGTGACAGTGCCTGGTTGAGCACGGTTCTGATGGCGGTGTCGTCATCAGCGACGAGGATGTTTCCGGCGGGCATGGGCATTCGTTAGCCTTGGCTTATGACGTGTGAGCTTCCATGACAGCGTGAGCGGGCTCGATACGAGAACTGGTTCCTGCATACATCGGCAGAAGGATCCGAAAGACCGTCTGCCGCGTCTGAGACTCGCATTCGATGATGCCGCCATGGTCGCCTATGATCTTGGCAACCAATGCAAGTCCGAGGCCAGATCCGGAGGGCTTGGTGGTGACGAACGGGTCGAACAGATGCGGCAGCAGGTCGGCCGGTACGCCAAAACCGTTATCCTTGATGCAGAATTCCATGGGTAGCGACACCCGCGACCGGCTGCCCGGGAGCGACAGGCGAACACCGGGCCTGAAAGCGGTGGTCATCTGGATTTCGCCGTCATTTGCAGTTTCGCCGATGGCTTCGGCGGCGTTCTTCACCAGATTGAGGAAGACCTGAACAAGCTGGTCGCGATTGGCGAGGACTGGCGGCAGTGACGGGTCGTAGTCCTCCACGAAACGGATGTGCCGGGCGAAACCAGACTGCGCCAGCCGTTTCACATGCTCCAGCACGGCGTGAATGTTGATCGGCTCGCGCTCGATCGGCCGTTCGTCTCCGAACACCTCCATGCGATCGACCAGCTTCACGATCCGATCGGCTTCATCGCAGATGAGACGGGTCAAGCTGCGGTCGTCATCGGAAGCCGACTGCTCCAACAGTTGCGCCGCACCGCGAATGCCCGACAACGGGTTTTTGATCTCGTGAGCCAGCATGGCCGCCAAGGCGCTGACCGACCTGGCGGCTCCACGGTGGGTCAACTGACGGTCCATCTTTTCGGCGATCGTACGTTCCTGGAGCATCACCACAACATGACCGGGTCGTTCGGTCAGCGGCGCGACATAGAGGTCGACGACATGCTCGCCGGGATTGCGCGGCGTGGGCAGATCGACACGATACTCGTTCACCACGCCGCCATGCTCTCGTACCTGATCAACGAGCGCGAGAAGCGGGCTGCCAAACGGCACCAAGTCGCGAAGCAAATGCCGTTTCAACACCGCAACCGATACTTCGAAGAACGCTTCGGCGGCGACATTGGCGTCTACGATCTTGCCGTCGGGGGCGACCACCACGACCGGCAGAGGCAGTGCGTTGACGACTGAATCCGGAGAGCCGGGAGCGGTTCTGACTGCGGATTCGATGTTCATGCCGCATCCCTCAACGAACTCGATGTCGATCGGCGGGTCTCGCTCGCTTCAAACGCATCGAACATTTGCTGCAGAAAATTCAAGGTCTCGGCCGGAGTCTCTGCCGTCAGGACTCGCGTGCGCCAATTCTTGACGTCCTCGGCCGAAGCGCCGGCGCTTTCGCCGGCAACATCGATGGCGGCAGCCAGGTGCTTTCGGGCGTGCCGACGACCGATTTCCATTCCGTGATGAGCAACCATTTCCTCATAGAGGATGGCCGCGATGTTCCGCTGTTGTGCCAGCTCCGGATCGCCCTCGTTGACGCCGCCGGCAAGTTGACGCGCGATCGCCCCAGGAAGCCACGGACGCCCAAGGGCTGCCCGGCCTACCATCACCAGATCGGCGCCGGACTGGGCAAGCGCGGTCTGTGCATCGTCAAATGTTGAGATGTCACCATTGACCACGACTGGAAGAGACACCGCTTCCTTGACGGCTCGCACCGCCGCCCAGTCTGCATGTCCCTTGTAGAACTGATTGCGCGTGCGCCCGTGGACGGTGACAAGCTGCACGCCGGCCTGCTCGGCCCGCTTCGCCAGCTCGGGCGCGTTCATGCAGTCACGATCCCAGCCGAGCCGCATTTTCAGGGTGACGGGCACGGATACGGCGCCGACAGTCGCTTCGATCAGCGTCAGCGCATGATCGAGATCGCGCATCAGCGCGGAGCCGGATTGGCCGTTGATCACATGCTTGGCCGGGCAGCCCATGTTGATATCGATGATGTCGGCGCCCGACCCTTCGGCGATCCGGGCTCCCTCCGCCATCCAACCGGCTTCGCAGCCGGCCAGTTGAACCGCGTGAATGGCTACGCCGCGACCATCCGCCCGCAGGACGGCATCGCGCCGCCCATCCGCAAGCTTTGCTGTGGCGACCATCTCGGATACGACAAGGCCGGCGCCCAAGGTTTCCACTCGCCGCCGGAAAGGAGCATCCGTGACCCCGGACATCGGAGCCATTACCACCCCGTTCGGGAGAATGACCTTGCCGATAGCGATCGCTGTGCCGCCTCTAGTGATGCTCATAGTGGCACGTTCTGCTCAAAAAATATGCATTTCTTGTGATGCATAGAGTTTAGCCAAATTCGACCTTGACACAAGTGTTGCACTGCAAAAAGAGCGACTTTCTATGCATGAGACCGAAATGAGCCAGAGGGCTACGGAGCGGCAATGGCTCTGAACTGTGTCGCTCTGGTGGTGGCTGCTGGTCGCGGACGCCGCAGCGGCGAAGGAATTCCCAAGCAATACAGACCGGTAGCGGGACTTTCTGCTTTGTCCCGGAGCCTGGCGCTGCTCTCGGCGGTGCCTGAAATCACCGCCATTCAGGTCGTCATTCACCCGGACGATGAGGATCTCTACAGAGAGGCTGCCGACGGATTTGACCTGCCGCCTCCGGTATTCGGAGGAGCGACACGGCAGGAGTCGGTTCTGGCCGGGCTGCTGGCTTTCGAAGCGGCAAAGCCGGACCATGTGCTGATCCACGATGCAGCCCGCGCATTTGCAAGCCCGGAACTGATCGCCCGCGCGATACAAGCAGGGAGAGACAGCGGTGCTGCGATTCCTGCCCTGCCCGTGACCGACACCATCAAGATGGTGGACGCGGCCGGGACCATCCTGCGCACGGTCGATCGCGACCAATTGCGGAGCGTGCAGACGCCTCAGGCGTTCGCATTCGATCCGTTACTCGAGGCACATCGACGGGCAAAGCGCGAAGGACGCAATGACTTTTCCGACGATGCGGCGCTGGCGGAATGGGCAGGCCTAACCGTTGCAACATTCGCCGGCGAGCCGACAAACATCAAACTCACCACCCCTGACGATTTCAAGAGAGCGGAAACTATGCTGCGTGATGACCTGACAGATATTAGGACCGGTATGGGGTTCGATGTGCACGCCTTCGGTCCCGGCGATCATGTGACGCTCGGCGGCCTGCGCATACCTCATGATCAAGGGCTCACCGGACATTCCGATGCCGATGTCGTGCTGCATGCGCTGGTCGATGCGATCCTCGGCGCGCTGGCCGACGGCGATATCGGCGCGCATTTTCCGCCGAGCGATCCGCAATGGCGTGGCGCATCCTCGGACCGCTTTCTGAAATTCGCAGTTGAGCGTCTCAAGGCGCGTGGCGGCATCATTGCCAATCTCGACATCACGGTTGTCAGCGAAGCACCGAAGATTGGTCCGCATCGCGATGCGATCCGCGCGCGCATTGCCGAGATTGCTGGCATCACAGCGGACCGTGTCGGTGTGAAGGCAACCACCAACGAAGGCATGGGATTCATCGGCCGCCGCGAAGGAATTGTCGCCTATGCCGTCGCAACAATCCGTCTGCCTGCGAGTTAAGCCGCCATGCTCGATGACGACATCGTTGAAGCCGCGAAGCGCCTGCTGGATATCTGCAGGCGCAAGAATCTGACACTCGCGACGGCGGAGTCCTGCACCGCAGGTCTTGTTGCCGGAACCTTGGCCGAAGTCCCCGGCATTTCCAGCATGCTCGATCGTGGCTTCATCACCTATTCCAATCAGGCCAAGCAGGACATGGTTGGCGTGTCGGCAGCGACGCTCGAAAAGCATGGTGCGGTCAGCCGCGAGACGGCGGAAGAAATGGCGCGTGGCGCTATCGCCCATGCGCCGGTCGATCTGGCTGTATCGGTGACCGGCGTTGCCGGTCCCGACGGTGGTTCTGCCGAAAAGCCGGTCGGCCTCGTGCATTTTGCCGCGGCAACGCGCTCCGGCCGTCTCATGCATGCGGAGAAGCGGTTCGGCGAAATCGGTCGTTCCGAGATCCGAAAACAATCGGTTCTGCAAGCATTCCGGATGCTGCACGATCTGGCGGACGGCGAAAGCCCGCGTTCGCCGGGACCCTAAACCGCTGTCTGACCGTTCGCCCGTTTTGCGCCATAGACGACATCCGCGCGCTTTTCGAACGCAGCGGAGAAACGACGGAACGCGGTCTCGAACATCGACCCCATGAGCATCCCGAGCATGCGGCTGCGGAATTCGTACGAGATGAAAAATTTCACGTCGCAGAGCCAGTCCTGCACCGGGTGAAATTCCCAGCGGTTCTCCATCCGACTGAACGGACCGTCGAGATACTCGACGAGGATCTGCAGATTCGAACGGTCAAGGGTGACGCGGCTGCGGAATGTCTCGCGGATCAGTTTGTACGCCACCGTCATATCAGCAACGATGGTGATCACACCTTCTGGCGTTTCCTGCCGGCTGCGCACCTTCAGCGCGCTGCATAGCGGCACGAATTCAGGATAGCGCTCCACATCCGCGACCAGATCGAACATGTCGGATGCGTTATGGCGCACGCGCCGGGTGGTTGAGAATTGAGGCATGCGCGATGGCGCTCAAACAGAGGTCGCGTTCGGCGTGACAGCAGTCGTCTTGGCATCGCGCGCAGTTTTCATGCGAGCGAAATCGTCCCCGGCGTGATGCGACGAACGGGTGAGCGGTGACGATGAGACCATGAGGAAGCCTTTCGCATAGGCAACGGCTTCATATGATTTGAATTCGTCCGGTGTGACGAAACGCACGACTGGATGATGCTTGCGCGACGGCTGCAGATATTGGCCGATGGTGAGAAAATCGACCTCGGCTGTGCGCAGATCGTCCATCAACTGCAGGACTTCGTTCCGCTCCTCGCCAAGGCCCACCATGATGCCGGACTTGGTGAACATCGTCGGATCGAGTTCTTTCACCTGCTGCAGCAGCCGGATCGAATGGAAGTAGCGCGCACCGGGCCGTACAGTGAGATATTTAGAGGGGACTGTTTCCAGGTTGTGGTTGAACACGTCAGGCTTGGCTGCAACCACATGCTCCAGCGCGCCCGGCTTGCGCAGAAAGTCGGGAGTCAGGATCTCGATTGTGGTGGTCGGGCATTGGGCGCGGATGGCGCGGATCGTGCGGGCGAAATGGTCCGCACCGCCGTCGGCAAGATCGTCGCGATCGACCGAGGTGATCACTACATGCGACAAACCGAGCTTGGCAACGGCGCTGGCGACGTGTTCGGGCTCCGCTGCGTCGAGCGCGCCGGGCAGACCGGTCTTCACGTTGCAGAAGGCACAGGCGCGCGTGCAGGTGTCGCCCATGATCATGAAGGTGGCGTGCTTCTTCTCCCAGCACTCGCCGATATTCGGGCAGCCGGCTTCTTCACAGACGGTGACGAGCTTGTTCTCCCGCACGATCGACTGGGTCGCGGCGTAGCCCTTCGATACCGGCGCTTTGACCCGGATCCAGTCCGGTTTGCGCAAAATCGGGCTATCCGGCCGGTTTGCCTTTTCGGGGTGCCGTGGTCTGGGCCGGGAAATGGTGTCAATGATGATTGTCAACGGGCGTGCCCCAAACGGGAAGCTGCATCAAGCACTTAACGGTCCTACTTACGGATTGTCGGCGGCAACCGCAAGGCGGGCAAAAACGCGCTAGACTGGAATACCTCGTCCGTCGGACACCGATCCATGACACGCGAACCCTTTTCCAAACTGCAGTTTCTGCGGTTTCTCCTGTGCGGCCCGCTCTATGTCACCCTGACATTGCTGGTTTGCGAGGCGCTCCTGTCAGCGGCCACGACCTGGCTCGTGATCAAGGCCGGGCGGGATGTCGCGAACGGCGATTTCCTGGTGATTGACCTCCTTTGGATTTTGGGAGTCCAGTCAGCCTCCTACGCGATCGGCGCCATCAGCTGGGTCTTCGCCGAGCGTGCCGGGATGCGTGCCTTCGGCCTCTACATGGCGCAATTCGCCCGCGACAACCGCCACTATCCCACCCTGCTCGGCGACAGGCAGGCGCGCGAGCAGGTCGAACCATTTCTGACCGGCGAAACCTTCCACACCATCTATCGCCTCATGTACGAGGTCGAGGCGCAGCTGAAGCTGCTCCTGGCGCTGGTCTTCAATGCCATCGTTCTCGGCGTCGAGATCGACCAGTCGTTGCCGGTCGCTTACGCCGCGGTCTTTGCCATCCTGATGGCGCTGCAATATGCCGTGCGCAAACGCGTGACCGAAATCTATCTCGACAACCAGCGCTGGAACAACCGCGTCACGGCGCATGGTTATACGGCCTGGGACAACGTCTTCAGCGGCAACAGATACAATCTCCGGCTCTGGTTTGCTGGCTTTAAATGGCGCGCCCGGGAATGCCTGAAGGCGCAGATCCGGGTGATCGTCGCACGTGAGGGCCTCAGCGCGACTGGCGCCATTATCGGCCTTACAATCGTTTTCACGACCATGGCGTATGTGGCTCTTCGCGACGCCGGAGATATGGCGGTGCTGATCGCATTGGCGACAACCCTGCCGCGTCAGATCGAGATGACCAACGATGTGC
>JAFAFP010000056.1 GCA_023423415.1 Pseudomonadota bacterium
CGCCCGCGGCCACACGCGCCGGGGCCGAAAGTGCGATCAGTGCGGAGCGAAGCCGCCGCATCAGGCCTTCTTTTCGTCCTCGATCGGGTTGGACAGAATGCCGATGCCTTCGATTTCAATTTCGCAAGTGTCGCCGTGCTTCATCCAAAGCTGCGGCTTGCGTGCGTGGCCCACTCCAGAGGGGGTGCCCATCACGACCACGTCGCCCGGCATCAGCGTCATCGCCTGGGTGAGATCGACCAGCGTCTCGGCGACCGGGAAGATCATGTTGGCGGTGTTGTCCGACTGCAGGACCTGACCGTTCAGACGGGTCTCGATCTTGAGACCGATCGCGCCTTCAGGCAGTTCGTCGGCGCTGACAAACCACGGGCCGAAGCCGCCGGTCTTGTCGAAATTCTTGCCCATGTCCCACTGCGCAGTGCGGCGCTGGAATTGACGGATCGAGCCGTCGTTGAAGCAGGAATAACCCGCAATGCAGGAATAGGCGTTCTGCATCGTCAGATGCTTGGCCTGCTTGCCGATGACGATCAGCAGTTCGCACTCGTAATCGAGCGTTTCGGAAGCCAGCGGCCGGATGATCGCCTGCTGGTGCGGCACCAGCGAGGTAGTGCAGCGCATGAAGATGGACGGTGCGGTCGGCTTCTGGTGACCGCCTTCCTTCGCGTGCTCAAGATAGTTGAGGCCGAGGCAGACGATCTTGCCCGGATTGGCGACCGGCAGCGCGTATTTGATGCCGGCGAGCGGCACGCGGGCGGAGGCCGGCGCGCCTTTGGCGGCGTCAGCCAGCGGCTTCAGGTCGCCGCCAGAGCGGGCCAGCACTGCACCGAGATCGGCCGGGATTTTCGGATCGACCGCCTGCAGGTCGATCACCTGGTCGCCCTCGACGACGCCCAGACGCAATTGTTGATTTTGCTCGAAACCGACGATCTTCATGTGCAGCTTGTCCCGATGACTTTTGAGGGAATGGAGGAGGACGGCAGACGCCGTCCGGCGGGGCCTGTTTAGCCCTAAAACCGGCCCTCCGCAAAGCTGATTGGGGAGATTCTCGCGGGATGCGAGCGGTGTCCCGGCCGTTGCGGGAGCGCTATTTCAGGACGAGGGCATGGACCGAGAACAGGCCGGCCTTGTCGGTCCACATATCCAGTGGGGTCCAGCCGGAGCTGCGGGCGAGGTTACGGAACGTATCAGGTGTGTATTTACAGCTGTTTTCAGTGTGGATCGTTTCGCCCGCATCGAAATCGAATGAGGCGCCGGCGACTGTGACCTTCTGCCGCTTGCTACTGGCGAGATGCATCTCGATGCGGCTCTTTTCATCGTCGTAGAAGGCCCGATGCTCGAACGTATCAAGCTTGAAATTACCACCGAGCTCCCGGTTCAGACGCCGTAGAAGATTGAGATTGAACTTCGCCGTGACTCCGGCGGCGTCGTTATAGGCGGCGTGCAGAATACCGGCATCCTTCACCAGATCGACGCCGACCACCATCACCGCACCATGACCAAGCACAGCGCCGGCATGGCGCAGGAAGGCGGACGCCTCGTCCGGGTCGAGATTGCCGATGGTGGAGCCCGGAAAGAACCCGACCCGCGGCATATCCATCACCGCCTCGGGCAACGCAAACGGCTTCATGAAGTCGGCCGCCACGGGGAGGATCTTCAGCCGCGGATAATCCTTGCGCAACGCTGCCGCCTCGAGCGTCAGAAACTCTCCGGCGATGTCGACCGGCACATACGCCTTCAGCTTGTCGGCGGCGTTAAGCAGAAACCGGACCTTGATGCAGGCGCCGCTGCCGAACTCCACCAGCGCCGCACCCGTGGGAAAGTGCTGCACGATATCCTTGCCATGCTCGCGCAGAACCTGATGCTCGCTGCGTGTCGGATAATACTCGGTCTGTTGCGTGATCTGCTCGAACAGACGCGAGCCTTCGGTATCGTAGAAATATTTCGGCGAGATATGCTTCGGCGATGCCGACAGGCCGGCGACAACATCGGCCGCAAATTGCGCACGATCTTCGGTGGGTTCAAATTTGGCGACAGGTTTGTTGGCACGTGCCTGATAGGTCATCCTGCATACTCCGTGAGCCGTAGCCCCGTGAATTGCCAGCGTGCCGGCGGGTGAAAGAAATTGCGATACGTGAGACGCGCGTGCCCCTCCGGCGTTGCGAGCGAGGAGCCGCGCAACACCATCTGATTGATCATGAACTTGCCGTTGTATTCGCCGATCGCGCCGTCTGGCGCGCGATATCCCGGATAGGGAAGATAGGCGCTGCGGGTCCATTGCCAGACGATGCCGAATGCATCGTCGATCAGATTGTGACGGGCGGCGACCTCCCACTCCATCTCGGTGGGAAGATGCTTGCCGGCCCAGCGCGCGAATGCATCGGCCTCATAGTAGCTGACATGCATGACCGACGCGTGTGGTTCGATCGGCCGCAGACCGCCCAGCGTCATCGCATGCCAGTCGCCATCGACATCATGCCAATAGCCGGGCGCCTGCCAACCCTCGGCTTCACGCTGCGCCCAACCATCCGACAGCCACAGCGACGCATTGCCGTATCCGCCATCGTCGATGAATTCACGCCATTGCGCATTCGTGACCAGCCCGCGCGCAATCCGCACCGGCTGCGTCAAGGTCCGGTGCTGCGGCCGCTCGTTGTCGAAGTGAAAGCCCTCGCCGTCATGACCGATCTGATGGATGCCCTGCGGAATTTCGACATAGCTGTCGCCATCGTGTGCAGGAGGCGACGACCATGATGGATCATAAGCGGGATGTGTCGGATTCTGCGCGAAGGCGTGCAGGATATCGGTGAGCAACAGTTCCTGATGCTGCTGCTCGTGATGCAACCCGATCTCGAGAATGGAGAAGATCTCACGGCTTTTTGACGCGTCGGCGGTTTCGATCAGTTGTTCCACCGCGCGATCGACATGCGCGCGATAAGCTGCAACGTCAGCGGCATTCGGGCGCGTGATGAGACCGCGCTGAGGCCGCGCATGTCGCGGCCCGGCGGCGACATAATAGGAATTGAACAGGAACGGGAATCGCTGATCGAAGATCCGATAGCCCGGCAGATGCGGCACCAGCAGAAATGTCTCAAAAAACCAGGTGACATGCGCGCGGTGCCACTTGGTCGGGCTCGCATCCGGCATCGATTGCACGATCTGGTCTTCCGGAGACAAAGGCGCAGCGCGCGCCTCGGTCTCGGCGCGGACGGTGCGAAATGCTTCCAGCCAGTGTTGCCGCCCTACGGCGTCGGACGGCACACTCAGATCACGCAATACATTTGACGGCATAGGCTGAGATGGCTCCCCGATTGAGGGGGTGTAGATGGGATACGCTAAAGTCCTTTCCAATGTCCCGAAAGCAATATTGTTCCGAATTTTTTCGGAAGATGAAGAAAGCCAACCTCCAATAGAGCCGTTCAGCGGAAAAAGATGAGTGTCACCAACAGGAAGGTTGGCAGCAGAATCGCTCCGGACCAGGCCATGTAGCCGAAGAATGACGGCATTTTCACACCGGCTCCCCGTGCGATCGCATAGACCATGAAATTGGGCGCATTGCCGATATACGTATTCGCGCCCATGAATACGGCGCCCAACGAGATGGCTGCCAGCGTCGGCGCCAACTTCGTCATGAGCACTTGTGGATCGCCACCGGCCAGTTCGAAAAACACAAGATAAGTCGGCGCATTGTCGAGGAACGAAGACAGGATGCCGGTGAGCCAGAAGTAAGCCAGATTGTTCGGCGAGCCGTCGGCATGCGTCACCAGCGCCACCAGCGATGCAAAGGCTCCGTTCGAACCGGCGCTCAGCATGGCGATCACAGGCACGATGCAGATGAAGATGCCAGCAAACAGCAGCGCAACTTCAATGATGGGCCCCCATGAGAACCCGTTCGCGACACGGTACGACGCCTTCGTGACAGCCAGCGATGCCAGGGCTGCAAGGACAAAGATCACGTCGCGCGCGACATTCTGCAGTTGCACATCGACACCGGCAATCGAGAACGAAATACCGGGCTTCCAATAGGCGCTCATCAGGATAGCGGCGATCACCACCGCAAGCAGCATGAAGTTGATCTTGCCGTGCAGGCTCAACGGCGAATCCGGCGTCGGATCGAGCGGATGATGCAGGCGATCCTCACGCTTGTGCAGGATCAGGTCGAGCACAAAAAACATCACAAGCAAGAGCACCGCGACGAACAGCGTCTCCAGCCACAGATTGGTCGTCGTCCAGAAGAAGTCGACACCTTTCAGGAAGCCGACGAACAGCGGCGGATCGCCGAGCGGGGTCAAGGCGCCGCCGATATTGGAAACGAGGAAAATGAAGAACACCACCGTATGCACGCGGAAGACACGATCGTCGTTGGCGCGCAGCAGCGGCCGGATCATGATCATCGAGGCGCCGGTGGTGCCGACGAAGCTGGCGAGAAACGCGCCGATGGCAAGCAGCAACGTATTGGCGGCCGGAGTACCGCGCAGATTACCTTCGAGATAGATGCCGCCCGCGATGGTGTAGAGCGCGAACAGCAGAAGGATGAACGGCACATATTCGAGCAGGATGGTGTGCAGCAGCGCGTGGCTCGCGCTGGGCGGTCCGGCTGAAATCAGGAGGGGGATGATGATGCAGGCGGACCAGAACGCTGCGAACTTTCCGTAATGGTGCTCCCACAGATGCGGATAGAACAGCGGGCCGGTGGCGATCGACAGCAGGATACCGACGAACGGGATGGCCCAAACAAGGCTCATCGTCGCGCCGTCGAGCCCCTCGGCTGCTTGAGAGATACTGGGAGCGAAGCAGAAGCAGGCCGCAAGCAGACTAGCGCGCAGGATATGCTTGAGTGTCATCGTGGTCCGGCCCCTCCCCCAGCCGGCCTGACGACCAGCACTCAATACCTGCAACATTGAAGCGGAAGGATCAACGCCCTCCGCAGTCACTCACAGGGATCAACCGGGGATCATGGGCCAGATCGGCAGGATGGTCAGCAGAATGAACAGGGGCATCAGGATCAGCGACGCCCAGAACAGGTAGGCGAAGAAGCTCGGCATCGCCACACCGCGCTCCTGCGCGATCGCATAGACCATGAAATTCGGCGCGTTGCCAATGTAGGTCAGCGCGCCCATGAACACCGCGCCCATCGAGATCGAGGCCAGGATTCCCGCAAGAGGCCCCATCAGTTGCTGAGCATCGCCGCCGGCCAGTTCAAAGAACACGAGATAGGTCGGCGCGTTGTCGAGAAACGCTGAGAGCAGACCCGTCAGCCAGAAATAGGCCGACTCGTCCGGCAGGCCACCGGGGCCCGTGACCACCTGAAACAGGAAGGCAAAAGGCCCGTTCCGGCCAGCCTGCAGCATCGCCAGCACCGGGATGATCGCCGTGAAGATGCCCGGGAACAGGATCGCCACTTCGCGGATCGGCGCCCAGCTAAATCCGTTCGACTCGCGATGCTCGTTGGGCGTGAGCCAGAGCGACAGCAACGCGATGCCAACGAGTGCGACATCGCGCAGCAGGTTCTGCAGCGAGACATGCGTGCCGAAGATGTCGAACGAGATGCCCGGCTTCCACAGCGCCGATGCCAGAATGCAGGCGACGATGCCGCCGATCAGAATGAAATTGACGCCGCCGCGAATGCCGACACGCCGAGCTGACTGTTGCAAAGCATGCGCGGCCGCATCGTCGCGGGCAAGGGCCGCATCGCCGCGGGCGAGATAAGTATCGAGGCAAAAGAACATCACCAGCAGCGGCGCCACCAAGATCAGCGTCTGCAGCCAGATATTCTGCATGGTCCAGAAGAACTCGACGCCGCGCAGAAAGCCGACGAACAACGGCGGATCGCCGAGCGGCGTCAGCGCGCCACCGATATTGGCGACAAGGATGATGAAAAACACAATGACATGCGCGCGGTGGCGCCGCTCCGCGATCGCACGCAAAACCGGCCGGATCAGGATCATGGCCGCGCCGGTGGTGCCGACAAAACTGGCGATGCTCGCACCGATCGCCAGAAGGATGGTGAGATTGAGCGGTGTGCCGCGCACGTTGCCGGTGACGAGAATGCCGCCGGCGACAGTGTAGAGCGCAAAGAGCAGCACGATGAAGCTCATATATTCTGCAAGCGCAGCGTGCACGAATGCGGCGACAGCCGTCGAGAGCCCGTAAACCAGCGCAAGCGGGATCAACACCGCGGCCGCCCAGAAGACGGCGAGCTTGCCGTAATGATGGTGCCAGAATTTCGGGAACAGCAGCGGACCCATCGCGATCGACAACAGCATTCCGACAAAGGGCAGTTCCCACAGCCACGACATCTTGGCGCCGTCGAGCGCGGGCGCGGCCTGCACGGCGGATGGCAATAACAGCAATGAAATCAACAGCAGGGCGATGCGAAGCGACTTGGTCATGGTTTGTTTGAACCGTTTCCAATGTTCATTTCAATGCGACACATCGCTTGCTTGAGACAGGACATAGCCCATAGGTTGGGGCCGTGAGCGTCGCGTGATGAGAACCAGCCTCAGACCTTTCCTGAAATCGCAGGATGCGCAGCCTGCCGGCCACGTGCGTCCGGTGGTGGAGGCATCTTGCGACGACGGTAATGTCGTCATGCTATCGCCACGGCGCAGCGTCGGGGATAACGACAATAGCCTGCATATCGCACCTGGCGGCGAGCGGCTGACGCAGGAAACGTCGCACCTGCGCAGGGCGCTTTATTGGTCGGCCCTGGTCGGCATTGTTCTGCTGCTGCACTCTGCCGTGGTCTTTGCGTTTCTGGGCCACACCAAGCCGCAGGCGAGCGTCGGTCTTGAATCCATTTCGGTCGAGGTCGTTCTGGGCGCGCAGACCGCCGCAGGCCTCGCCACCGCACCGAGCGAGAGCGAAACCGCTGCCTCGGAAGCGACGTCCGAACCGACACCGCCTGAACCGGAGATTGCAGAAAAAACGCCCGACACGCCGCAGCCCGCCATCGAGGCCGAGGCCATCAAGCGCAGCAAGCCTGTGGAAAGGCCGCGTCCGCAAAAGACCCAGCCGAAGAAGCAAGCGGCCACCACCGCACCCGCCTCGACCGCCTCCAGCGGCATCGGACAGGGCCGGTCGAGCGCCGACAGCAACTATCTCGGTCTGGTGGCCGCGCATCTGGCGCGTCACAAGCGCTTCCCGCCGGAAGCAAGCGCAACCGGCAGGACCGGCATTGCTGCCGTTACGTTTGCCATCGACGGACAGGGCAACGTCGTCTCGGCACAACTGGCGCGATCGTCCGGCGTACCGAGCCTCGACGCAGAGACGGAAGACATGGTGCGGCGCGCGTCACCATTCCCTGCACCGCCGTCCGGGCAGGGAACAAGCTTCACCGTGCCGGTGAATTTCAGTTTGCGGCAATAAACGTAGCAGCGAACGCGGCGCTCTCTCCTCCCCCCCCACCCCCCGCTAAGCGGTGGGAGGGAAAAGAAGAAACGCTCACTGCAGTTACTGGATCGCTGCGATCGCTTTCTTCAGCGCTTCACCGCTTTCGTCGGCCATCCCTGCCTTGCGCAAGCCTGCCAATTCCCTGGCGGCATTGCCGCGCTCCCGCAGCTTCGGCAGCAGCGCCATCAGCGCGTCGTATTTGTGACGGCCGCGTTCGTGCGTATCGCCATAGCCTTTGACGAGGCCGATGCAATGCGCGACCTCGACCGCCAGCGGGTAGTCCTGAGGGGCAATTTCGAGCACTTTTGCAAGCCACTCTTCCTGACGCTTGTTTTCGTCGATCCAGCGCAGCGAGCGTGGCCGCATCGGCTTGAAGCTTGCGACGATGTAGAGAAGCAGGAAGCCGTGGACCGACGAGGTTTTCACCTTGCGGCCCTTGGTGGTCATGCTGTCGACGATCGCGCGCGCCCATTTGGTGCGCAGCAGCCAACGACCGAGTCCGGCCGGCATGGTCTCGGCGATTTCCTGCGTCCGTGGATGCATGAACTCGACGATCTCGACGATCTGGTCCTTCTTTGCCTGCGCCTCTTCACGCACGCGTTCGAAACGCGAGGCGCGGATCTTCAGCTCGGCGACACGGACCGTATCCTCGTACGCCATCGCCAGCGCAAGCTGACGCGCGACTTCGGTCAGAAGCTCGTCCGGCTTGCCCGGTCGCGCCTTCTCGATCGCAAGCACCGGCTCGAGCCGCTTCATGTAGAGCTTGGCATAGTCTTCGTTCTGATAGTCGGTCAGACGAACAACGCCGGCGCTGACGATCGGACGTGAGACGATCGACAACTGATCGTCGATCGGTTTGACCAGCGCCGTCACCGAGACATCGCGCGCCTGCGGATCGAACGGCAATTGCGTCTTCACCTGCGGCGTGTTGCCGGTCGCCGCCGCTTCGAAGCCGGCATTGAAGGCGCGCACGCTCGGCTCGACGCCGACGCCGCCACGGCGGATCGTCGCCTCGAACGCCATGCGCTGGAACGGCAGCGTACCTGAACCGGCCAGCGCGCCGAACAGCACCGCGCTGACAAGGCTTCCGGTCGCATCGGCAATGCTCGCCATATCGAACGCATGCAGACGCTTGGACGCCTCCTCGCTCGATTTCAGGAAGGCGTTGCTGTCGGTGCGGTCGTCGGCGAGCGCGATGCGTTCCTGCATCGTGTAGACGCGATGCGTCGACGTGATCAGCGTGGTGCGATCGGGCGTGACGAGGCCGCGTGTGATCGCACGGCCGGCTTCCATGAATTCGGACGCCAGCACGATATCGACATCGCCCGGTACCGGCATCAGCGCCAGCACCGGCTTCTGCTCGCGCGCGGCCGCCTTCGGAAACAGCTCGACGTAATAGACCGTGGCGCCAGTGCGCTGCGCGACGCCGGGCACCGAGGTCTTCTGCGCGAGATAGCCGCCATGCTCGGCCAGATCGATGATCCAGTCGGCCAGCACGCCGCCGCCCTCGCCGCCCATGGCAAGAATGGCGATGGTGATCGGACGGACGCGCGATGCGCCGCGCGTATCGACGAGAGGCGTGTTCATGCCGTCACCGCCTTGCGCTCAAGGCGGCGCTGGAAGAAGCCGATCACGGCATCGCGGATGCGCTGCCTGAAGCGATCCCATCCGGTCGGGTTGTCGATGATCGAGGCGCGGAAGAACGACGGACACAGGATCGCGGCATGCGCGACCTCACCGCAATTGCCGCAGCCGACGCAGGAATTGATGACCTTGGTCACCGGATCGCGGCGCAGCGGATCGGGATTGGGCGCGATGGTCAGCGACGGACAGCCCGACAGCCGAATGCAGGAATGATCGCCCGTACAGGTGTCCGGATCGACACCGAAGCGTTCCCGCACCACGCGCTCACCGCGCTTGACCGCGGCGCGCAGCAACGGCTTCACGCGGCGCTGCTTGTTCAGCATGCATTCCGACGAGGCGATGATGACCTTCGGCCCCTTGGTCTCGGTCGTCAGCGCCTCGCGCAACGTGTCGCGCATCTTGGCGACATCATAGGTGCGGGTGATGTGCTTGACCCATTCCACACCGACGCCGCGCACGGCCTTCTCGATCGGATGCTGGGTCGAACGGGTCTCGACATTGGCCGCGGACGACAGGATGTCCTGCCCGCCGGTCGCCGCCGCATAGCCGTTATCGACGATCAGCATCACGCCGTCGGTCTTGTTGAACACCTGATGGCCGACGCTGGAGACAAGTCCGTTATGCCAGAAGCCACCATCACCCACGATGGCCACCGGACGCTTGCCGCCCTGCCCCGACAATGGCGACGCACCGGCGCCGCCCAGGCCGTAGCCCATCGTGGTCTGGCCGAGGTTGAACGGCTGCAGCGATGCGAATGTGTGGCAGCCGATATCGGCGCTGATATGCAGCGGGCCGACCTCCTGCTGCACCAGCTTCATCGCCGAGAAGATCGGGCGCTCCGGGCAACCGGTGCAGAATGACGGCGGACGACCCTGCACATTGGTGCCGAGCGTTTCGAGCGCAGCGGGCAGGCTCTTGTTGGTCTGCGGTGGCTCATCCGGCGCGAGAATGTCAGGCCGGTGCGCGGTGCAGAATTTCTGCAGAGCGGCTTTCAGCACCGAGCCGGTATATTCACCGGCCATCGGCAGCACCGACTTGCCCTCCACCCTGGTCTGGATGTCCTTGCGGCGCAGGATGGTGTTGATCGCCTGCTCGATGAATTCCGGCTGGCCTTCCTCGACCACCATGATCGCCTTCTTGCCGGCGCAGAATTGCACGAACTCGTCGTCGACCAGCGGATAGGTGGCGTTCAGCACATAGAGCGGGATGTGGCTGTTACCGTACACATCGGCAAGCCCCATGATCTCCATGGCGCGCAGCACGCCGTTATACATGCCGCCCTGCATGACGATGCCGATATCGTTGACCTCGCCATCGAAGAATTCGTTGATCTTGTTGTCCTTGATGAACTTCACTGCCGCCGGCCAGCGCTGCTCGACCTTTTCATGTTCGTGCTGATAGGTGAACGGCGGCAACGCATAGCGCGTGACGTCTCGGACGGGATTCTGCAGCGCGTCGAGCCGCGTGAATTCGGGACGCTTGTTGTCCTTGGCGATGAAGCTGCCATAGACGTGACAGGCGCGAATGCGAAGCTGCAGCATCACCGCGGTGTTGCTGGCTTCCGAAAGCTGGAAGCCCTTTTCCACCATGTCGACGATGGTCTGCACGTTCGGCCGCGGATCGAGCAGCCACATCTGCGACTTCATCGCAAAGGCGTGGCTGCGCTCCTGCATGATGGAGGAGCCTTCGCCGTAATCCTCGCCGACGATGATCAGCGCGCCGCCCTTCACACCACCGGACGACAGGTTGGCGAGCGCATCGGACGCAACGTTGGTGCCGACCGGCGCCTTGAAGGTGCAGGCGCCACGCAGCGGATAGCTCACGGACACGGCAAGCGAGGCGGCGGCGGCGGCTTCATTTGCGCTCGATTCGAAACGGACCCCGAGTTCCTGCAACATCTCGTTGGCGTCATTCAGCACATCGATCAGATGCGAGATCGGCGCACCCTGATAGCCGGACACGTAGGACACGCCGGATTGCAGCAACGCCTTGGTCACCGCGAGGATGGCCTCGCCCTTGAATTCCTCGCCATCACCAAGCTTGAGCTGCTTGACTTCTTCTTTGAATGACCGCTCAGCCATCGAGCTCTCCAGATTGGCCGGAATGTTGCATAACCCCGGCCGAGGTTTCATAACCCATGATACAGCGGGGTAATTATATTCAAAAGAATATAATTCGAAACTGCTGCGGCCAACAGGGATAACGATATGCGTGTGAATTCAATTTTGGCACTGTCCGCTCTCGTTTTGTGCAGCGCACCATCGGCGATGGCGCAAGAGGTCACGTTGCGAGCTGTGTCATCCTTCTCCGAAGGGAGCCAGATTTCCGCCCCGTTCGAGCGTTTCGTCGAGAAGGTCAACAAGGACGGTAAAGGCGTCATCCAGATCAACTATATCGGCGGCCCACGCGCCATGCCGCCATTCGAGGTCGGCAACGCCGTACGCTCGAAAGTGGTCGATATCGCCAATGTTGCCGCAGCATTCTACACCAACCTGATGCCTGAGGCCGATGCGATCAAACTGCTCAACAAGCCGGCAGCCGAGCAACGCAAGAATGGAACATGGGAACTGCTGAGCGACCTGCATCGGCAGAAGCTCAACTCCCATTATCTGGCGCGTCAGTTCGTCTCGGTGCCGTATCATCTTTACCTGAACAAGAAGATCGACAAACTGGACCTCGCCGGCCTCAAGGTCCGCGTTACGCCGGTTTATCGCGATCTGGTTCAGAACCTCGGCGGCACGCCGATCACCACGCCTCCAGGCGAGGTCTACACCGCACTCGAGCGCAGCGTGGTCGACGGCTATGGCTGGCCAGTGCTCGGCATCTTCGATCTCGGCTGGGAAAAGGTGACCAAGTTTCGCCTCGACCCTGGCTTCTACAGCGTCGACGTCGGGGTGCTGGTCAACAACGATGTCTGGAAAGGCCTGAACGACACGCAGCGCAAAGTGCTGACCGATACGGCGCTCTGGCTGGAAGGGCTCGACGCCACTGAAAACGCAGACATGGTGAAAGCGGAGCGCGAGCGTCAGACCAAGGCCGGCGTGCAGACGCTCGATCTTGGGGCTGCCACGTCGCAGGAATTCGTGAAAAAGGCGAACAATCTCGCCTGGGACGCCATTATTGCGCGCTCGCCAGAGTTCGGGAAAAAATTGCGGGCACTGAACGGCGAGTAAGGCCTCGAAATCATTGCCGGACCGGCCGATTGGGGCCGGTCCGGGAGCCTTCCCGCAATGCAGGTCAGGGCTCGCGAGGGGGCCCTTTTATCGCAGCAAATGACTGTTTTTACGGTGAATAGGGAAATTGACTTCCCAAGGATGCGCCGGGACTATATTCGAAAGAATATAATTTAAGTGCCATCTGGGAGGTTAAATGATGGATCGCAAGCTGGTGTCTCTCGTTTCTGCATTCGTGCTCGCCGGCACGATGACGGTGGCCAATGCGCAGGAGGTGACCTTGCGGGCGGTCACATCGTTTGCGGAAGGTACGCAATTCTCCAAGAATTTCGAACGCTTCGTCGAGAAGGTGAACAAGGACGGCAAGGGCGTCATCCAGATCAACTATATCGGCGGCCCGCGCGCGATCCCGCCCTTCGAGGTCGGCAACGCCGTGCGCTCAAAGGTCGTGGATATCGCCAATGTGACCGGCGCCTTCTACACCAACCTGATGCCGGAAGCGGACGCCCTCAAGCTGATCAACACGCCTGCCGCTGAGCAGCGCAAGAACGGCACCTGGGAATACATCAACGACCTGCACAACAAGAAGGTCAACTCGTACTATCTGGCGCGCCAATTCGTGTCGGTGCCG
Source organism: Pseudomonadota bacterium (assembly GCA_023423415.1). GTDB lineage: Bacteria > Pseudomonadota > Alphaproteobacteria > Rhizobiales > Xanthobacteraceae > Pseudorhodoplanes. The sequence continues at coordinate 12,838 of JAFAFP010000056.1, forward strand.
TTCCACATCTATATGAACAAGAAGATCGACAAGCCGGACTTCACCGGTCTGAAGATCCGCGTCACGCCGGTCTATCGTGACATCGTACAGGCGCTCGGCGGCACGCCCATCACCACCCCTCCGGGTGAGGTCTATACGGCGCTCGAGCGCGGCGTGGCCGATGGTTACGGCTGGCCGATCCTTGGCATCTTCGATCTCGGCTGGGAGAAGGTGACCAAGTTCCGCATGGAGCCGGCCTTCTACAGCGTCGAGGTCAACGTGCTGGTCAATCAGGACACGTGGAAGAGCCTGAACGACGCGCAGCGCAAGGTGCTGACGGATGCCGCGCTGTGGCTCGAAAATCTCGATGCGACTGAAAGTGCTGAACTGGTGAAGGCGGAACGTGAGCGCCAGGCCAAGGCCGGCATTCAGCCGATCGAATTCGACGCAGCGGCGTCCCAAGCCTTCCTGAAGAAAGCATACGACGTTGCCTGGCAATCGGTCATTGCCAAGGCGCCTGAAAGCGGGAAAAAGCTCCGCCAGCTCGCCGGGAATTAATGACCACTCAGGAGCGGGCGGGGCGACCGCGGCGGCGCCCCCCCCACC
>JAFAFP010000073.1 GCA_023423415.1 Pseudomonadota bacterium
TGGGGGCTTAATAGTTTCGCCAAGCTTCGCCCCCACCCCCGACCCCTCCTCACCACGCGCAGGCAGGCTGCGTAAACTTGCCTGCAATGCTCGCGGGGGAGGGGAGAAAAGTTGACGCCTCGCCTTCGGCGCGCCATCACGGGGCATGCCGATCCGTCTCGATAGCCGCTCCGCCGATTTTCACGCGCGCTTCGCGCAATTCCTCGCCACCAAGCGCGAGGTGTCGGCGGACGTCGACCATGCCGTCCGCGCCATCGTGGCCGATGTCGCCGCGCGCGGCGATGCGGCACTGATCGAACTGTCGCTGAAATTCGACCGTGTTGACCTCGGCAAGCTGGGGGTACGGGTAAGCGCGCAGGAGATTGCCGCGGCGGAAGTGGCTTGTGATGCCAAGGCGCTGGATGCGCTGAAGCTCGCGCGCGACCGGATCGAAGCTTTCCATGTCCGCCAGAAGCCGAAGGATGACCGTTTCACCGACGCGCTCGGGGTCGAGCTCGGCCATCGCTGGACCGCGATCGAGGCTGTCGGTCTATATGTGCCGGGGGGCACGGCGGCCTATCCGTCCTCGGTGCTGATGAATGCGGTGCCGGCTAAGGTCGCCGGCGTGCCCCGGATCGTCATGGTGGTGCCGGCGCCGGACGGCGCGATCAATCCGCTGGTGCTGGCGGCGGCGAAGCTCGGCGGTGTCGATGAGGTTTATCGCATCGGCGGGGCGCAGGCGGTTGCGGCGCTCGCATATGGCACGCAGACCATCAAGCCGGTGTCGAAGATCGTGGGGCCCGGCAATGCCTATGTCGCCGCGGCCAAGCGGCAGGTCTTCGGCAAGGTCGGCATCGACATGATCGCTGGGCCGTCCGAGGTGCTGGTGCTGGCCGATGAGACCGCCAATCCGGACTGGATCGCCGCCGACATCCTGGCGCAAGCCGAGCATGACGAGGCTGCGCAATCGATCCTCATTACGAATGACGAGCGGTTGGCCAGGGATGTCGAGGCGGCAGTCGCCTCGCAGCTCAAGACATTGCCACGCGCGACGATCGCCAGCGTCTCCTGGCGTGATTACGGCGCGACGATCTTGGTGCGCAGTCTCGACGAGGCGGTGCCGCTGGTCGATGCGCTGGCGCCGGAGCATCTGGAATTGATTGCCGCCGATCAGGAAAGCCTGATCGGAAAGATTCGTAATGCCGGTGCGATCTTCGTTGGTGGTTATACGCCGGAAGCGATCGGCGATTATGTCGGCGGTTCCAACCACGTGCTGCCAACGGCGCGCTCAGCGCGCTTCTCGTCGGGGCTCGGCGTGCTCGATTTCGTCAAGCGCACATCGATCCTCAAATGCGGACCCGATCAGCTCGCGGCCCTGGGGCCGGCTGCCATTGCGCTCGGCGAGGCGGAAGGGCTGGATGCGCATGCGCGCTCGGTGGCGATAAGGTTGAATCGCAGATGACCGACAAGGGCCCCTCCGCATCGAAGCTCGTCACCGTTACGGTGGACGAAGAATCGATCGGGCGGTCGGGGCCGGACATCGAGCATGAGCGTGCGGTGGCCATCTATGACTTGATCGAGGAAAACTCGTTCCAGCCGGTCGATCAGGATGTTGGTCCATACGCCCTGCACCTCAGCATGGCCGACAAGCGACTTGTGTTCGACATCCGCAAGACCGACGGAACGCCGGTGGTGGCGCACATGCTCTCGCTGACGCCATTCCGGCGGATCGTGAAGGACTATTTCCTGATTTGCGATAGCTACTATGCGGCGATCCGCACGGCGACGCCGGACCGGATCGAGGCCATCGATATGGGCAGGCGCGGGCTGCATGACGAAGGTTCGCGCGTCCTGATGGAGCGGCTCGATGGTAAGGTGATCGTCGACTTCCAGACCGCACGCCGGTTGTTCACACTGATCTGCGTGCTGCACTGGAAGGGCTGAGGTCAGCAATGAACCCGCCCGGCGCCCGACCGCAATCGGTGCTGTTTGCCTGCGGCCAGAACTCGATCCGTTCGCCGATGGCGATGGCGTTGCTGCGTCACCTGTACGGCAAGCGCATCTATGTCGGCTCGGCTGGCGTGAAGGAGGGAGAGCAAGATCCCTTTGCGATCGCGGCGATGGAGGAGATCGGGCTCGATATCGCCAGGCACAAGCCACATACCTTCGAGCAGTTGGACGACTGGGAAGGGCTGAATTTCGACCTCATCATCACGCTCTCGCCGGAGGCGCATCACAAGGCGTTGGAACTGACGCGGACCCTGGCCGCCGATGTGGAATACTGGCCGACCCCGGACCCGAGCGGCGCCGATGGCAACCGCGAGCAGAAGCTGGACGCCTACCGGGAAGTACGCGACATGCTGATGGATCGCATCAGGGGCAGATTCAGCGATACGCCGCGGGGAAGTGGATGACGGTATTGAATTCTTGCCGGTGCGCGTTGCCGGTTGTGAAATTGCAGCGATTCCGATAGGTCTTGCGCCTCCTGTGACGCTCCCTCGGATGCGCGCCAGCCGGCGTCTGCAATGATCGAACAAGCATATCCATGATCGGCCGGCCCAAACTTGTCCTCGCTTCCGGCTCCCCCCGCAGGCTGACCCTGGTCAATCAGGCCGGCATCGAGCCTGATGCGCTGCAGCCTGCGGATGTCGATGAAATCCCTCTCAAGGGCGAATTGCCGAGAGCTTGCGCGACGCGGCTCGCCCGCGCCAAGGCTGAGGTCGCGCTCGAGGCCGTGCAGCGAAACGAGGATCTGCGCGGCGCCTACATCATTGCTGCGGATACCATCGTCGCGGTCGGCCGCCGCATCCTGCCCAAGGCGGAATCGCTGGACGAGGCTGGGCAGTGCCTGCGGCTGCTCTCCGGCCGCAATCACCGCGTTCATACCTCTGTCTGCCTCGTCACGCCGAACGGCAGCTTCCGTCAGCGCATGGTCGAGACCCGTGTGCGGTTCAAGCGGCTGTCCAGAGAGGATATCGAGGCCTATCTCGCCTCCGGTGAATGGCGGAGCAAGGCCGGCGGTTATGCCATCCAGGGGCTGGCTGGCGCGTTCGTCGTCAAGCTGGTGGGGTCCTACACCAACGTGGTCGGGCTGCCCCTGTACGAGACCTTGACGCTACTCTCCGGCGAGGGCTTTCCGATCCATTTCGGCTGGCTGAACACCTGATCGCCAATGCGACTTCAATCGGCCGCGGCGTGTCCTATCTTCGCATCATGACAACCAGCCCGCCGCTCGCCCCCGACAAGCCGTGTCCGATTTGTGGCAAACCTTCGCTGGAGAAGTTCCGGCCGTTCTGTTCGCGTCGTTGTGGCGATATCGATCTCAACCGCTGGCTGACCGGGGTCTATGCCATTCCGGTCACGGAAAACGATGACGATCCAGAACGTCCCCGCTCGCCCGACAGCGAGGCGGACTGACGATTTTCGACAATACGGATGATGCGCGAATGGCGGTGGACAGGGCGGGACTGCCCCTCTATAACGCCCCGCGCTATCGGTTCTTCCAACGAACCGCGTATCCGGTTTTCACCGTGATATGATTGCAGGCCCCATCCGGGGCTCTCGGCGCCCAGGTAGCTCAGTTGGTAGAGCATGCGATTGAAAATCGCAGTGTCGGTGGTTCGATCCCGCCCCTGGGCACCATTCCTGAACAGATTTACGAACTATGGGTGTGGGTTGGCCTTTGGGACCGAACGTTGACCGGATGTTATCGTTCGAGCCAACGATTCGAATCTTGTTCTCCGAAACAATCACCGCATCGACGATACTCGCGAGGTAAGCTTTTCGGACCGCGACGTCGCCCGAAACAAGTTGCTTGCGCATCAGCCGGATAAACGTATAGACGCCCGAGACGCTGTCGCGTTACACGCAGTCCCTCGTGATGGTGAGCGCGCTGCGATCAATTGGTCTTTCGATCACGGCGCGAGCTTGGTGCCGCGATCTCTTTTCCTGCGGAAAGCTCATCGATGATGGGACAACCCGGCCGGTTGTTGCCCTGACAATGCGAGGCGAGATGCCGGAGCGTTCCGATCATGTCGTCGATCTCGCGTCGTTTCGCCTCGAGCTTCTCAACATGACCGAGCGCCAGCTTCTTGACATCCGCGCTGGCACGCGAGCGATCTTGCCAGAGGGCAAGCAGCGCGGCGATCTGCTCGACCGAAAAACCAAGATCGCGCGCACGGCGAATGAAGCGTAAGGTATAGACGTCTTCTTGTGAATACATCCGATACCCCGATGTCGAGCGGTCGGCGGATGGAATGAGGCCGACCGACTCGTAGTAGCGGATCATCTTCGCCGAAATGCCGGACGCATTCGCGACCTGTCCGATATTCATGCGCGAGCCTCCTCTGCCTGATCCGGGAAACCATCCAATGATTGCCGTGACGTCGCCGATCCCCGATTACGAGGACCGGTGTCAAGCGGACCACGGAAGCGCTTCAGTCTCAATGCATTGGTGAGGACGAATACGCTCGACAAGGCCATGGCGCCGGCGGCCAGCATGGGCGAAAGCAATGTTCCGCTCACAGGGTACAGTAGGCCAGCAGCCACCGGAATCAGCGCCGCATTGTAGGCAAAGGCCCAGAACAGGTTCTGCCGGATATTGCGCATTGTTGCCTTTGATACAGCAATGGCGTTGACCACGCCGCGAAGATCGCCGGACATCAACACGACGTCAGCGCTTTCGATGGCGATATCCGTGCCGTTGCCGACCGCGATGCCGATATCCGCCGCCGCCAGCGCCGGCGCGTCATTGATGCCGTCCCCGACAAAGGCGACGCGTGCGCCCCCTTGCGACAGACGGTTCACCACTTCCACTTTGCCGTCGGGCAACACTTCAGCCTCGACCTCATCGATCCCCAGTCGTCGTGCGATCGCAGCGGCGGTGCGGCCGTTGTCACCACTCACCATTGCGACCTTCACGCCGAGTTCGTGCAGCGCCGCGATGGCCGCAGGCGTCGTCGGCTTGATCGGGTCGGCGACGGCAATGACAGCCGCCAGCTTGCCGTCGATCGCCACATACACCGGAGACTTGCCCTCTTCGCCGAGACGGATCGCCTGCTCCGCAACGACAGCCGGATCGGCTCCTTCACGCATCATGTAGCGATCTGCGCCAACGGCGACGCGTCTGCCGTTGACGAGGCCCGCAACGCCAAAGCCCGGCACGGCCTCGAACTCGGCCGCAGACGGAATCTGGAGAACGCGATGCTTCGCCGCTTCGACAATGGCCTGTGCGGTCGGATGCTCAGAGCGCGACTCGACCGCCGCGATCAGGGCGAGGGTTTCGTTCTCCGCAAAGCCCGGCGCTGTCACCAGATCGGTCAACGCCGGCTTGCCCTCGGTCAGAGTACCGGTCTTGTCCACCGCGATGACGGACACATCCTGCAGGCTTTGCAGCGCCTCGCCTTTGCGGAACAGCACGCCGAGTTCGGCCGCGCGGCCGGTCCCGACCATGATCGATGTGGGTGTTGCAAGTCCCATCGCGCAGGGGCAAGCGATGATCAGCACGGCGACCGCATTGACCAGAGCGAATGTCAGGGCTGGACTCGGACCGAAGGTCAGCCAGGCACCGAATGTCAGCAGCGCAACGGTGATGACCACCGGCACGAAGTAGGCGGTGATCTTGTCGACAAGCGCCTGGATCGGCAGCTTCGCGCCTTGCGCGGATTCGACCATGCGGATGATCTGCGCCAGCAGCGTCTGCGAGCCCACGTTGGTCGCACGGAAGGTAAAGCTTCCCGCCTTGTTGACGGTGCCTCCCACAACCAGTGCGCCCTCAGTCTTGGCGACGGGGATCGGTTCGCCGGTGATCATGGATTCATCGACATAGGAATTGCCGTCGATCACCTCGCCATCGACCGCGACCTTTTCACCTGGACGCACGATGACAATGTCACCGGGCTGCACCTGGCTGATCGGAATATCCCCGGCTTCGCCATCACGCAGCACGCGCGCGGAGTGCGGCTGCAAGCCGACAAGTTTGCGGATCGCTTCGCTGGTGCGTCCCTTGGCGCGCGCTTCCAGATAGCGGCCGAGCAGGATCAGCGTCACGATGACAGCAGCGGCTTCGTAATAGACATAAGCGGTATCGGCCGGCAGTACGTCGGGCATGAAGGTCGCGACAATCGAATAGGCCCAGGCCGCTCCCGCGCCGATGGCGACCAGCGCATTCATATCGGGCGCGCCGCGCAGCAATGCCGGAAAGCCCTTGGTAAAGAAGCGCCGGCCCGGTCCGAACAGGACCAGCGTTGTCAGGATAAATTGTCCGTACCAACTCCAGATGCCGAGCGTGCCGGCGATCCAGTGGTGGAACGCCGGGATGATGTGCGCTCCCATTTCGACGACGAAGACCGGGAGTGTGAGTGCCGCAGCGATGATCGTGTCGCGACGCAGGACAGCGATTTCGGCCGCACGCGCGTCCCGCTCGCGATCGCTGCTGTCGCCTTCTACGATCGGTTCTGCGCCGTAGCCGGCCTTCTTGACCGCGCGCAGAACCGAGTCGATCACCGCAGAGCCATCGACATAGCTGACCCGCGCGCGCTCGGTCGCCAGATTCACGGCGACATCTGTTACCCCCGGCACCGCCTTGATCGCATTCTCCACACGCAACACGCATGAGGCGCACGTCATGCCCTCGAGCGCAAACTCAGCGTCACGAACGCGGGCTCCGTAACCGGCATTTTCAATGGCGTCGATCACCGCCGGGACGTTGGGTTTACCCGAAAACCGGATGTCGGCGCGCTCGGTGGCGAGGTTGACCGAAGCCGCAGTCACGCCGGGGACAGCTTTGATTGCATTCTCAACGCGCGTCACACATGACGCGCATGTCATATCCTCAATCGCAATCTGAATGGTGCCGTGCCCATCGGCAGCGGGTTTCGGCCCCAGGTGCTTGATTTCGGTCGATCCGATCATTTCGAATTCCCATTTGTCCGGATTGTCCCGAGACAGATGCACCTTCCCAATATTGGAAGGTCAAGGCCCAACCGGTTCGAAAATCGGCGCTTGGCGGCCTTGACCTTCCAACTGTGGGAAACCCTACATCGGGTCATCATTACTCCTGGAGATGACCATGCTGAGCTTGAAAGTTCCGAAGATGAGTTGCGGCGGATGTGCCGCGAGCATCGAGAAGGCGGTTAAATCGGTGGATCAGACCGCAAAGGTCGCAATCGATATCGGCACCAAACGGGTGGACATCGACTCTGCAATCGATGCCGGCAAGATCGCGGCGGCGATCAAGGCTGCCGGTTACGACACCACCGCATTTTGACGGGAGAAGCCGCATGGATGTAACGCGCAGACACGCGTTCGCGGCGGGAGTTTCGCTCACCGCCGCGACGGTCATTTTCGGCCCCGGCAAGGCTTGGCTGCCGCCGAGTCCAAACCGGCGATGACCGTCTACAAGGATGCATCCTGCGGCTGCTGTGGTGGCTGGGGTCGAACACATGGTCAAGGCCGGTTACAACGTGACGGCCATCGATGTCAGCGATCTCCCTGCCGTCAAGGCGCGTTACGGGGTTTCCCCTCAGCTTGCCTCGTGCCACACGGCGGAGATCGCCGGCTATGTCATTGAGGGCCATGTGCCGGCAGCGGCCGTTGACACGCTTTTGTCGAGCCGCTCTTCGTTGCGTGGGCTGGCGGTTCACGGGATGCCACTTGGTTCGCCTGGGATGGAAGTCCCCGGCCAAGCACCTGACCGTTACGATGTCATTGGGTTCGGAAGCGGCGATAACCTGATCTTCATGTCGTTTCGCGGCGTCACGCCCATATGAGATCGCCGAGGACGGTTCGTCCGGCGACTGGCGCACTTCCGCTATGTTGACCTCGCCGTACGCTTCACTCTCGACAAGCTGCGCCCGAGCAGCACCAGAGTTCGGGCTGCAATCCAGCCAATGATCAGATTGGCTGCGACGAACAAGACGGGGGCAAGTTGCGCCAACGGCACGGAGGGCCTTGTTCAACAAGCAGCAGGGCGGCAAGGCCGACACGCCGAATGTGTGTCGCCAGGCTCCCGGACCAAAGGGTTGTTGCGAAGCCAGGGCACGAGGCGGACTATCACGAGCGCAAGGAAGCAGCCGTATCCGAATAGGATCAGCGCAAATCGGTCCGCTCCGTCAGATGGCGTCAAAGACAGATAAGCGACGCACGCGAGCGCGGCTGGTGCCGCGCGGCGTTGCCTTCGAATTCCGCTTCAAGGCGGACGACGCGCACAAGCCGTTCTGGGATCACGCCTTCATGTGGGGATCCTATTTCGCTACCTATCTCCAGGGCGTGTCCCTGGGCGCCTTCATCAACGGGTTCACGGTGCGTGACGGCGCCTATGCGGGTGGCCCGCTGGACTGGCTCGCGCCGTTCAGCGCCTTCACCGGTTTCGGGCTCGTCGTCGCCTATGCGCTTCTGGGCAGCACATGGTTGATCATGAAGACCGAAGGCGACCTTCAGCAACGTATGATCGCGCTGGCACGGCCCATCACGCTCGTTCTGCTTGGGGTAATCGGCATCGTCAGCCTGTGGACTCCACTCGACCATTCGCATGTCGCGGAGCGGTGGTTTACGTTGCCAAACTTGCTCGTTTTCTCCCCGGTCCCCGTGCCGGTATTGGCCACGACGTGGCTTCTTCTGAAAGTGCTGAAGGGCCCAACGCATGCTGCGCCATTCCTTGCTCGCACTGACGCTGCTGTTCCTCGGATATAGCGGGCTTGCGATCAGCTTGTGGCCGAACATCATTCCGCCGGCTTCTATTCAAACGCACGATTGGCTTTGCTGAGGTCGATCCTCCAACGGAACACTATCTGCAATTGAGACCTGACGAAGTGTATTGGGCGACGCCCCGAGTGAAGTCGATGCAGCGCTTTCCTGGGCGGAGACCGGCTGGGCGTAGAGCATGCATAGAACTCCCGCTGTTAAGATGTCGATGGTGAAGAGAGAACCTTTGGTCACGTCTTGCCTCCCGACGCTGCGAGATATCTGACCGCCGCCCCCGCCGGAGGCGGGTGCGCACGCCCAGGTGATACAAAAAGCCTATCGGATGGCCGCGTAAGTAGCTGATTTATCTTGATTATGCTCGGCGAGCGTCCAGCCCGCCCTTGGGTGCCATTTCCTTTTCCTGGTTGAATGGTGCGATCGTTGAATGGCCCAGCAGGGCTTCTTCGACGCGTTGCCGACCACACCGTGATATACTGCCGACGCCGGCAATGGATGTTGTGGAGCCCGTTGTCGGGGCGGATGCTCATCCGCCACGTCGTAACGACTGGCCAATTGCACCGATGGGCGATGGGGATGATCAGGGAGGCCCCTATGACGTTTTATGCCTTGCAGACAGCTTATACGCCGCTTGGCTGGGCGGCGCTGATCAACGATCCGCAGAACCGGATGGACGCGGTCAAACCCGTCGTTCAACGGCTGGGTGGCAGTGTCGTAAATGGCTGGCTGACATTTGGTGACTATGATGTCCTGATGATCTGCGAGATGCCCGACAATGTCACGGCGACCGCGCTCTCCATGGCGATTTCTGCGGGCGGTGCGGTCAGAGCGGTCAAGATCACGCCGCTTATGACCTTCGAAGAGGGCATCGAGGCGCTCAGAAAAGCCAAGGCTGCGGAATACGCGCCGCCCTTGAGTGAGATCCCTTACTTCGGTGCGTCCCGTGGAAAAATCGTGACGCCTTGATCGAGCGCATGGCGGTTGCTCTAATGACGGTGTGAGATTGAGATTGCGTTTGATGCGTCGCGTGCGCAGTCACGTTGCTCCGCTCACGTGAGGAGCAATCCCCACTGTAACCGATCTTGATGTCGTTTGCCTAATGCGGGATCGGGACCCAAGCGCATAAGTTTCGATCTGCGTTTTCCATCTTCGTTGAATGGTGCGCCCAACATTTCGTCCGCCGACGGCGTGACCCACGACCGTTGGAAATTTGATGCAGGCGAGTCAGAGTCGAACTTCAATCCAATTTTGATTTCGCTGCGGTCGTTGGAAAGTCGTGCGCGCTCGTACATCGCCGGTCTTTGACGAAAACTCGGATGCGCAAGCACGTTAAGATAAAATATTCTGCGCGACATTGCATGCCAGTGCAGTTTCCTTATGCAGCTTGATGCCCATGCTTGTGGGATCGATCGTCACGAGCAATTGACTTAAATGCACTATATTTTGTTTGTGCCGATATGACGGCAATATCGCACCGCGCGTGATCCGATGCCTGTCGTTTGTCGCGGCTTTCCTGCGCTTCAAGGCCGAAGCAGCCCCACAAGTTTTATCCCCAAATGGGGATTGTGAATTAGCCGCAGCCACGACTAGCGTTGTGTCATCCACTTCAGTCCGGTCCTGCCGAGGTTGAAGGGGAAAATCCAGTCAAGTGCTTTTACGGGGAGGGCAAGAACGCCGAAGGCGCCAGTAACAGGGAACGGGGGCTTTAACACGGAGAAACGCGATGGCGGTTTTTATTGGAACACCCGGCCCCGATCTTATCAACGGTACCGCGGCTGCTGATCAAATCGATGGCTTGCCAGGCAACGATACGCTGAACGGGCTTGGTGGAGATGACACCATCAACGGCGGCGCGGACAATGACACAATCACTGGTGGGACTGGCAACGACACCATCAACGGCGGTGCGGGTGATGACACCGTCAACGGCAATGACGGCAACGACATCATCAACGGCGGGGCCGGAATAGATACCCTCAACGGCGATGCCGGCAACGACATCATTCATGGCAACGCTGGCAACGACAATATCAATGGCGGGACCGGCAACGACCAGCTGTTCGGTGATGCCGGCAACGACACCATCACAGGCGGCGACGGCAACGACACCGCGAATGGTGGTGCCGGCGATGACCTCGTGAGCGGCGGCAATGGAAATGACAATCTGAGCGGCGGTGCCGGCAACGACACCCTGAATGGCGACGCCGGCGATGACACGCTCAGCGGCGGTCTTGGTAACGATACGCTGAACGGCGGGGCGGGTATCGACACGCTGAATGGAGGTGACGGCAACGACACGCTGAATGGCGGCGACGGCAACGACACGCTGAATGGCAATGCTGGCAACGATCTGCTGAGCGGCGGTGCCGGCAACGACCTGCTGAATGGCGGCAATGGGGACGATACTCTGAATGGCAATGATGGCAATGACACGCTGAGTGGCGGTAACGGCAACGACCTACTCAATGGCGGTGCCGGCAACGATGTGCTCAATGGCAATGACGGCGCCGACGTGCTCTCCGGCGGTGCAGATAATGACACACTCAATGGCGGCAACGGGGCCGACAGTCTCTTCGGCGACGACGGAAACGACACGCTGAACGGCAACGACGGAGATGACGAGTTGTCCGGCGGCAACGGCAACGACACGTTGTTCGGCGGTAATGGTGACGATCAATTGACCGGTAACAACGGCAACGACGTGCTGTGGGGCGATGCCGGTGCCGACACACTTGCTGGTGACGCGGGGGACGACGACCTCCATGGCGGAACTGGTGACGATGAGCTTAGCGGCGGCAATGGCGCCGATGAGCTTTGGGGCGATACCGGCAATGACGTGTATACCGGCGGTGCCGGGACAGACACTCATTATTTCGGTGACGGCACAGCCACAGATTTCGGTGATGACGAAATTACCGATCTGAGCTTCCCTGACGGGGACAAGGTCGTTGTCGATGCACCTGCCATGTTCACGGTCACTGTCGACGACGACGGTGCCAACACCACGCTGGACTTCAGCTTCGGTTCCATCCAGCTCGACGGCATCACTGGTGGTGCAATGACGCCGTTCGATTCGATCGACGACATTAATGCCGCGGCGGGCTACACCGCGATCGCAGTGGTCTGAACATAGCAACGGAGCGGCGGCATCGCTGCCGCTCCCCCATTGGTAACCTGCTCGCTGCCTGGACGGTCATTGTCCAGGCAGCCGGCCAGGGCACAGGTCATGCGTTTCAGTACGCGTCAGCAGATGACGGCGCACAGATCGCTGTACGGGAGAATTCCCGGGCGATCTGCTTTGGCATGGGCTGTGGCACTGAGTGTGTCGATCAATGCGCTCGTTCTGGTCCTGCCGTTCTATTCAATCCAGATATTCGATCGCGTGATTACCAGCGGCAGCATTGAAACGCTCGTCGGGCTCACGGCTTTCGCGGTGATAGGTCTCGTCTTCAGCGCCCTGTTCGAGATTATTCGGGGACGTCTGTTGACGCGCTTTGCCGTTCAGTTCGAGCGGTATGTCGCGCCGCTCGTCCTTGAAGCGTCCATCGCCGATTCGGACAAGAAGCCCGAAGCGGGTACGCATGATCTCGTCAAGGTGCGCGAGCTGAGAAACTTCCTGTCAAGCGGAATGGTGTCGACCTTGATTGACGCACCCTTCCTGCCAGCCTTCCTGATCATACTTTTTCTTATTCATCCGTGGTTCGGTTTCATTGCCTTAGTCGGGACGCTGATTCTTCTGGTGCTGGCTTTCATCAGCGGAAAGGTCTCGCGCGCCGAAGTCTCCCAAGCATCCGGCGCTGTAAGCCGCACGCAATCGCTTCTCGATAGTATCATCAAGCACGCCAGCCTGGTTCGGGCGATGGGATGGACACGTGGCGCCATTCGCGAGTTTATGCGGGTCAATGATAGGGCTCTTGCGCCGGTCGTGAGAGGCTCGGAACGCATGGCGGCCGTTGCATCAGCCGCACGTGCCGTGCGCCTCATCATGCAGATTGCTGCTTTGGGAGGCGGAGCCTGGCTTGTGGTTCAGAACCAACTTCTCGCCGGCAGCATGGTGGCCGGGTCGATCATCATCAGCCGTACGCTCCAACCAGCCGAAAGCCTGTTGAGTGCTTGGCGTGCGCTTACATCGGTTCACGATGCATGGGAGCACGTGAAGGTCGCGGCCACCTCCGCACTGGTTCGCACCCGGCGCACGCTTCTGCCGCCGCCGAAGGGAGCATTGGAACTCAATCGTGTCTCGTACCGAATCCCGACCGGGCGCCGGCCAATCCTGGCAGGCGTGAACTTCTCCTGCCGGCCGGGCGAGATCGTTGTCGTCATCGGACCGACAGGCGCTGGGAAATCGACATTGCTGCGCCTGATCGCGGCGTTGGAGCGACCGACCAGCGGCACGATACAATTGGACAATGCTTCGATCGATTGCTGGGACCAGGACCAGCTGGGACAATTCGTCGGATATCTCCCGCAGGAGGTTGCGCTGCTGGGAGGAACGGTTGCGGAGGCGATTGCGGGCTTCGACGATCATGCATCGGACGAAGATATCATTGCTGCTGCCGTGCTCGCCAATGCGCACGAGATGATCCTGGCTCTGCCGCAAGGATATGAGACGGAGATTGGCCGAGACGGCGACAAGCTTTCAGGCGGACAGCGTCAGCGTATCGGCCTTGCGCGCGCCTTTTATGGCCATCGCAGGTTGATCCTCTTGGACGAACCAAACTCCAATCTCGATCCTGAGGGTGAGGAGGCGCTGTGCGTCGCTGTTCGTGGGGCCCAAACGCGGGGCGCAACGTTCGTCATTGTCACGCATCGCCCGCGGCTCCTGACCATCGCTGATTCTGTTCTGTTTCTTCGCGATGGCGTTCAGGTTGCATACGGCCCACCGTCCGGGGTGCTGCCGCAAACGATCGCAGGGTCGACGCCGATGCAGCGCCCTCGACCCGCAGCCGGAATGTCATCGGATACTCGGAAATTTATCGACGATAGGAAGGTTTGATGCGTCAGGACCTGGGTCGTAAGAGCCAAGTGTGGTGGCCATTCGCCGGTTCGCAATCTTATGAGATGGCGGAGCAACCGAGGTCCGATACGAAGCGCCTTATCCTGTGGGGAGGTGTGCTTCTCATTCTGCATCTTGGGGTATTTGGCGTATGGGCTGGCACTGTACCACTTCACAGTGCGGTCGTGGCGCCAGGCGTTGTTAAAGTTCTTTCAAAGCGAAAGGCGGTACAACACTTGGATGGTGGGATCGTAAGAGCAATTTTTGTGCGCGAAAGTCAGGAGGTGGAACGCGGTCAAATTCTTGCGCAACTTGATACCACTCAAATCGAGGCGAGCCTCGGTGTTTTAGAAACGAAGTTATTTGCGGATCTTGCGATTGAAGCGCGACTTTCCGCGGAACAAAATAAATCAAACACAATTTCTTTTCCTGATGAATTGCTCAGGGCCTCACGTCAAGAGGCGGAGCTGGCCATGCAAAGCCAGCAGGCTGAGTTTGCTGCGAGATCGGTGTCACTCGATGGCGAGCGGAAGATGATCGATCAGCAGATCCTTCAGCTGGAACACACAATTCGCGGTGTGAAAAGCAAGACGAAAGGACTCGAAATCCAGCTAGTCGCACTTCAGGAAGAGATCAGTGACGGGAACTACCTGCTGAACAAGGGTCTCGCGAGAAAGCCCCGCGTTCTTGCACTTAAGAGAGCGGAGGCGGAAGCCGAAGCCGAGATCGCGCGTGGTGCCGCTACAGTATCGGAATCGCAGGGAAAGATTGCTGAGCTGGAAGATAAGCGTCGGCAGCTTGACTACAATCGCAGTCAGGATATCGCCAAACAACGCCAAGTCACGAGTGAGGAAATTGCCGATCTCAGGCACCGCATTGCGGGTTTGAAAGACAAGCTGGTCCGCGCCGATTTGCGGGCGCCGGAGAGCGGCATTGTCGTTGGACTGAATACCAGAAACATTAATGCGGTCATTGGACCACGGGAAACTCTGCTCGAAATCGTACCGAAGCAAGATCGGCTCGTCATAGAGGCTGTGTTGAAACCGTCGGATCGCAATGAGGTCTATTCAGGCCAGTCGGCGCGGGTTCGGATTCTCGCCTTCAATATTAGGCGCACTCCGATACTGGTTGGTGCTGTGACGACTGTATCTGCCGACGCGTTGATCGATCCGAAGACCAACCTGTCATATTATTTGACGGAGATTGAGCTCGAAACAAAGGACGATATGGCGTTCTATCTCTCATCCATGCAGCCGGGAATGCCGGTCGAGGCGTTCATCCAGACGGGCCAGAGGACGTTTGTCGAATACCTGCTGCAGCCGGTCATCTTGCATGTCAATCGCGCGTTCAGGGAAAGTTAGACGGGCCGTGTGAAGCGGCGGTGTATGCGTATTACGGAGGCGACCCGTGCGTGAGAGTAGCAGACCAGCGGCATTCGACCAGAGTCACAACCGTTTTGTCGTCACGGATCGTGTGTCGCCCGTGCACGACGCGCGCATGCATTCGACGAGCCGTCGCCCTGTCTTTCTTTCCGCGCCGGGAGGTCATTCCAAGCGCCACGCTATGGAGAGCTTCGGTCACGCGATCACGGAGCTGTTCGAGTGTAGCCGCTGCTTCGTCGCGACCATTTCTGGCGAAGGAGCTATTGCGGAGCAAGTTCGGGTCGGGCACGCCCCCGCCGGTCGAATATCCGAAGCGACCATTGCGCAGGTGGCGTGCCGGTTGGCGCCGGGGAACGACATTCTGTCGATGGCCAAGTCGGATGCATCGCTCGCACGCAGTATCATAGGATTGCAGAATATGCCGTCGGGTCATTCTATTGTTGGACGGATCAGTTCAGGAGATGACGAAAATCTATTGTTCATTGCCGGATGGCGCGCATCTCCGGTAGCTTCAGCCGATATTGCCGCGCTCTCTCGCGCAGCTCGCATCATCTGGGCAACGGCTACTCGCGTTACGTATTCGCGTCGTGAACATTCCGATATTCAGGACTTGCTGGAGGAGCTTGTCTCACCAGCATTTGTCGTCGATGAAAATTTGCGTCTTCACGAGGTGAATCACGATGGACGAAAACTCCTTTTGATGGGCAAATTTCTCAGATCCGACGGTGGGTTGCTTGCAGGCGTCAATGATTCCATAACGAGAAGTCTGCGAGAAGCTGTTTGCAATGCGTTGACGTCGGATCAGCGATGGATGAATACCACGATCGTTCTGTCGACAGAACATCAGCAATTTGCATTTGCCTGGGTCGGGATTGTTCCGACACGGCGTGACGCCAGACAGGTTCTCGTCATCGTTCCGCGGGTTGATGAAGCGATGGGCGCTGGAAGGATAGCGGCAGCGTTCGGCCTTAATTGTATTGAGGAGAAGATCATCGCGCGCATCCTGCACGGTGATGGTCCGCGCGGTATCGGCGCAGATCTGGGACTGACGGAGGCCACTGTCCGAACCTATACGAAGCGCATTATGCTCAAGCTCGGGATAAACCGACAATCAGAGTTGTTCCTGCTGTATATCTTGACGCTTTCCCCATTCGGGGCTGGCCGCCCCGAGCGGGCTTTGGCGAGCGCATCGACATTCTCTCGTCTTGGCGGGCGAGTCTGTATCTCTCCAAGCAATTGATGGTGGCATGTGACGGCCGGCCTGCGACATAGCCCCTTTTTGTGCTGCGTCATCATGCATGGGCTGCTTTTTGCGGCGACCGCAAGCGCTGAAGACTTCCGCTTGAAGATGCCGATCGATTGCGAGGTCGGCAAATCATGCTTCATTCAAAGCTATGTCGATGTTGATGCGTCGGCCGATGCGAAAGACTACAGATGTGGAACGCTCACCTATGACAAGCACAATGGAACGGACTTCCGCCTCGACTCTTTGGCGGCGCAGCGAGCCGGCGTTAATGTGATCGCTGCAGCCGATGGCCGTGTGCTTCGCGTGCGCGATGGTAGCCCCGACGTCTCTGTGCGGGACAGAGGGGCGGATACTGTTCGTGATCGGGAATGTGGCAATGGTGTTGTGATTGCACATTCGAACGACTGGGAGACGCAATACTGTCACATGGCGCAAGGTAGCCTCTCCGTGAGGTCTGGCCAGTCCATCAAAGCCGGACAAAAGCTCGGACGTGTCGGCCTCTCCGGATTGACCGAATACCCTCATTTGCATTTCACCGTTCGGCACCAAGGAAAGATCGCAGACCCTTTCGCGTTTGATGCGTCGCTTGGTTCATGTGGAGGAGGGCGATCGCTGTGGGAGCCAGCCCTTCATGAGCAGCTCACCTACAAGCAGCGGGCAGTGCTAAACGCCGGTTTCACCACCCATCCGGTAACTATGGAATGGATCGAGTCCGGTGAGAATGCGCCGGCACCACGCGCCCAGGCTACACCGGCTATCGTTGCTTTTGTGCGTGCTATCGGTCTGAAGGCTGGGGACGTTCAATCTTTAGCGGTCAGAAATCCGGCTGGACAGGTCATCGCGGAAAACCGCGCCAAGCCGCTTCAGAAAAGCATGGCTCAAAACATGGTGTTTGCCGGCAGAAAGCAGCCCACGGGTGGTTGGGCGCGTGGGGTCTACACGGCAACCTATCTCGTCGAACAAGATGGCCAGGTGGTGCTGGAACAGCGTCTGCAGTTCGAGTTGCAGTAGGGCGCACGCAGCCCGCCCGGAGCACCGTACTGCGTCATCAGACGACGACCTCATCGGATCGCAGCCGGGACGACGTTGCTCAGGAGGCCCACGCTATCGCGGAAATAAAAAGCCCGGCTCCTTGCCGGGCTTAAATTTCAGACTTTTAGGTTTTCCGCAGCTTCCTTGCCGCGATTAGCCACGATCTCGTATTCGATCTTCTGGCCTTCGTTCAGGCTTCTCAGGCCAGCCTTCTCAACCGCCGAGATGTGCACGAATACGTCCTTTCCGCCTGTATCAGGCTGAATAAAACCGTACCCCTTCGTGCTATTGAACCACTTTACCGTACCTTTAGCCACGTGTCGGTCTCCAATTCGGCGCCCTCGCCGGGGCGCGCACGTTACCACGCAACGGAAGGTCCGGCGACCGCATTTTGTTCCGTGCCCGCAAATAGAATAATGCCCATCTGGGCTTGAGTCCCGTCGCTGAGGGGGTCAAGAGGCTTGAGCGCGCCGTGCGGCGGTTGCGTTCTCGATCAGGGTCCTGCCGAGTGACCAGATCGCGCCGGGCACGCGGTGGCTTTCGGCAATCACGGTATCGAACGCCTTTTCGATCCAGGAGCAGTCGTCATCGGTGATGAGATAGGGGGGCAACAGCTTGATGGTATGGCTGCCGTGCCCAGCCACCTGCGTGAGGATCTTGTGTTCCTTGAACAGCGGAATGGTGATGAGTTGGCAGAACAGTCCCTTACTGGCTGTTTCGATCATCGTCCATGACGCCCGCAGCTTCAGCGATTTCGGCGCGCCGAACTCGATGCCAATCATCAGTCCCATGCCACGCACGTCGCACAGCAATTCATGGCGCCGCGCCATATCCTTGAACGAACTTAGCAAGCGCTCACCGGTACGTGCTGCATTTTCGACAAGTTTTTCGGACTCAAGCACCTCCAGCGTCGCAATGCCGGCGGCCATCGCGAGATCGTTCTTGGCGAAGGTCGATCCGTGAACCACGGCGCGATCCATGCGGTTGAACAGTTTGTCGTAGATGTCCTTGCGCGTCAGTACGGCCCCCACTGGCACATGCCCGCCAGACAAAGCCTTCGCGACGAGAATCATGTCCGGTTGCACATTGAAATGGTCGACGGCAAAGAATTTGCCGGTCCGTCCGAGGCCGCACTGGATCTCGTCAGCGACGAACAGGCTGCCATACCGGCGGCAAAGCTCTGCCGCATTCTTCAGATAGTCGGGATCAGGCAGATGAACGCCCTTGCCCTGGATCGGCTCGACGATAAAGGCAGCGACTTCGCGCGTGCGCAATTTATCTTCGAGTGCATTGAGATCGTTGAAGGGGATTGCGGCGCAGTCGCCAAGCAACGGCTCAAAGCCTTTCTTGAAGATGTCGTCACCGATCAGCGAGAGGGAGCCGAAAGTCAATCCATGGAACGCATGATCACAGGAGAGGATGCGGGACCGGCCCGTTGCGGCGCGCGCGAACTTGATCGCTGCTTCCACCGATTCGGTGCCGGAATTGGCGAAGAACACCTTGTCGAGATAGGGCGCTTTCGCGAGCAGCCGTTCAGCCAGTACGCCTGCGAGGGCAGGCACGTCCATCTGTACGAGATTGGGCAGCTCCGCGTCGAGCACGCTCTCCAGCGCCACGCGCAAGGCTGGGTGGTTTCGGCCGACTCCAAAGACGCCGAAGCCGCTCAAGAGGTCGAGATAGCGCGCGTCGTTCCGGTCGTAAAGGTATTGACCGACGCCCCGACGAAATCCCACGTCATAACCGATGGTCCGCAGCACCCGGACCATCTGCTCGTTAAGGTAACGGGTATGAATGTCGAAACGCTCGCTCTCGCGTGCTTCAAAAAGGGCCGCAATGTCGTAGTTTTGGCGTTCAAGCATGGTGTTGGTTCTGTTAGGGTACCCGAGTGCCCCTTGCCTGAGGCTTTGAGCTGCAATGGCAAATTGCTACGGGCAGGCGCTTCAGAAAGTTGGGTAGCATGAAAAAGTTGCTGGTGCTCACTGTGTTTTTGGCTCTGAATCCGGGACATGCTGTCGCGCAGGCTCCGGCCCAGATGCCTGTCGTCCCTGCTGGCGCGCCGGATCCTACGGGCGACTGGCGGGTTGAAGAGGGTACCGCCCATATCAGGGTTGCTATCTGCGAAGGCAACCTCTGGGGAGTGATCGGCTGGGAGCAAACCCCCGGCGGGATGGATTCGGAAAATCCGGATCCCGCCTTGCGGAACCGCCCGACCCTCGGGATGCCGATCCTTGTCAACATGAAGCCCGACGCGAAGAAGAAAGAGGGCAACAGGTGGGTTGGCAAGATCTACAACGCCAGGAACGGCAAGATGTACGATTCCAACGTGACCCTCGTCTCACCCACCTCTCTCAAGGTGCAGGGTTGCGTCCTCGGCGTCTTCTGCGGCGGCGAGACCTGGACGAAGGTCGCTGCGGCACCCACGCCAAGTCCCACCCCAACAACAAAGGGCGCGGCCGCAACGACCGGCGCCGCTCAGTCTACTCAGGCTCTAGCCGCTAGCGTCTGCTCCCGTCTGAGCTCCATTCCCGTTCCTCGGCCGACCCATTAGGGCCGGCTGGAACAGTACAGCGGCACAGAGTGTGGTGACCAGCGAGAGCGCCAGCAGCTTACCCATGCTCGATGTCCCGGGGTGGCTCGACAGCCACAGACTGCCGAACGCTGTGGCCGTGGTCAGTGAGCTGAAGAATACAGCCCGCGTCAGGCTCGATTGCAGCAAGCCTGTCTGACCCGCACGCCACGCCATGATGTAGTAGATCTTGAACGCGACTCCGATGCCGAGCAGCAACGGTAGCGCAATGATGTTCGCGAAATTCAAGGGCATGTCGAGCAGCACGCAGAGCTCCATCGTGATCACACCAGCGAGCAGCAGCGGCACTACGGTGAGTAACACGTCGCCAAATCGGCGCAGGGTGATCCAGAGCAGGATGCTGATCGAGATAAGTGCGAGTGCGCCGGCCTGAATGAAGGCGACGATGATCGTGTCGCCCGATTTCAGGATCGAAATCGGTCCGCCAATGGCGTCCGGTGCAACCGACAAGACTTTCTCCGCAAAGATTCGCAATGTGTCATTGTCGTTCGGGTCGCCGCTCGGAAATACTTCCACGCGGCTCTTTCCGTCAGATGTTGTCCAGGCCCGTTTCAACTCCTCCGGCAAATTGGCGACGGTGACCGGCTGCGCCTGAAGCAGATTGCGCAACTCCGCCAGCTTGTAGGTTAACGGCATGATAACGGCTTTTTCCGCTTCCGCGCGCTTGGTGCTGGGCCCGGATGCCAGTGCATCGAGCTGTTCAGCGAGCCGCTTCGCGGCCACTGCGCCCGGACCGCTGTTTTCTTCAGCAATCCCTTTCAAGGCTTCTGCAGTTTGCTTGATAGCTGCGACGCTCTCCGCATCACTAGGCGCTGGACCGGGCTTCGCGTCGAGGTACAGACGCAGAGCTTCACTTGCTTGCTTGATGAGGCCGAGCTTGGCTTCCTGATCCTCCGGAACGAAGCTCTCCAGCGTCATCACCCGCGCGACCTCGGGCAGCGCGCCCAGCTTCTTGGCGACCGCCTCTGCTTCCTTGGCATTGGGTGCGAGAACGTTAATCGAACTTGCCCCTGTGTTCGGATCCTTGCGCAGCTCAAGGTAGGTCGAGATCGATTCAACTGACGAACTGCGAAGGTTGAGCGGGTTGAAATCGAAGTGCAGATAGTAGAGCAGGGGAGCGCCCAGAATGGCGATTCCCAGCGTGCCGCCGACGACGGCGACGCGATAGCGCTCAACGAAACGATCAACCGGCGCAAGAAAGGCGTAGCCTAAGGGCTCTTTTTCGCCGGGCGGGTTGACGATCGCCAGCAGTGCCGGAAGCAGTGTGATTGTGACGATGTAGGCTACAATCATGCCGGTCCCGGCGATGAGGCCGAGCTCGGACACTCCTTGATAGTTGGTTGGCAGGAAGGCGAGGAAGCCTGCGGCGGTTGCCGCGGCCGCCAGCGTCAGTGGGCCACCAAGGCTTCGGCCGGCATCCACCAGCGCGTCCTTCAGCCCTTCGCCGTGATACCGTTCATCGCGATAGCGCACGCAGTATTGAATACTGAAATCCACGCCCAAACCAACGAACAGGACGAAGAATGCGACGGATATGAGATTTAGCGATCCGACCAGCGCGAAGCCGAGGGCAGCGGTAATCGCCAAGCCCGCCGTTAGGGCCACGAACACTGAACCAATGATCCGCCCTGATTTGAGTGCGAACCACAGGATGATGAGGACGATGACAACGGTGCCAATGCCATTGACCACTGCCCCTTCCTTTACTGTGGCGAATTCCTCATCGGCGATGGGAACCGGTCCGGTCAGCCGGAGCCGGGCTTGATAGTTGGAAGCGATGTCGAGGTCGGCCGCGGCCTGTCGGATGGCGTCTGTGGCTTGGCGACCGGGCTCAAGAGCCGAAAAGTCCAGCTTGGGCCAGATTTCGATGAAGCGCCGGGTCTCGTCGGCCTGCGCATTGGCGTTGTTCATCAGTTCCTGCCAGGAGAAGCTCGCTGGCTTGTCGGCCAAGACCTGCTCGAAGGTCTCGGAGAACCTGTCCATGGTCGGTGCCGCGGAATCGAGCGTCAGGCGGCCACCGCGGATGCCGATCAGGGCCATTTGGGTCATACGCGCCAGGCCCACCCAGTTTGGGTTCTGGCCGAGGACGCCGAGGCCGATCCCGCCCTGCTGCAACATGCCGAGCGTTTCGCCAACTTTCTCGGTTGGCAGAAACAGGAGGCCGTTTTTCTCGAAAAATTCACCTCCGTCGGGCCGCTGGACAGCTTTGAAGATCCCCGATTGCCCCTTGAGTTTCTGGGTCAGGGCGTCGGCCGCCAGACCCGCTAGTTCAGGGGTGGGGGCATCCACTACGGCCAAAATCGTCTCGGAACGGCTCGGAAAGGCCTTTTCGAAGGCGATTTCTCGCTTTCGCCAATCAAGTTCCGGTGAAATGAGGTTGCTGATATCGGTATTTATGGCGAGGTTGCGGGCCGCATAGTATCCGGAACCGGTGGAAATCAGGCCAAAGACCAGGATCGTGAGCCACGGGAACCGAATGCTTGCCTGAACTATTTTGCCAATAACCTCTGATAAAGCCGAGGCCTTCTGAGTGTCCGTCGAATTCGAGGCCTTCTGAAAGTCCATCATGAATTTCCGTATCCGTAACCCTTATTAGTCGAAAGCGAAGCTGTAGCTGGCTTAATTAGGCTTGCCGGGGCATGTAATTTGCGTTCCAAGGAGCCAAATCCGGCAATTGCGCCATAAGTTTAACAACTCCGGAGCAAAAGGTGTTTTGATAATGACTGTTTCTACCCCCCTGCTTGACACCCTCCAGACCCCCGCTGACCTTCGGAAACTTCGCGATCCTCAACTTCGCCAGGTCGCTGATGAGTTGCGGCAGGAGACGATCAGCGCGGTGGCCGTCACCGGGGGGCATCTGGGTGCTGGCCTGGGCGTTGTCGAACTCACGGTTGCTCTGCATGCGGTCTTCAACACTCCGGAAGATCGGTTGATCTGGGATGTCGGACACCAGGCGTACCCGCACAAAATTTTGACTGGCCGGCGTGACCGTATTCGCACTCTGCGGCAAGGTGGCGGGCTGTCTGGTTTTACCAAGCGCGCTGAGAGCGAATACGATCCCTTCGGCGCGGCACATTCTTCGACCTCGATCTCGGCCGGTCTGGGCATGGCGGTAGCGCGCGACCTGTCCGGCGCCAAGAACAACGTCGTCGCCATTATCGGCGATGGGGCGATGTCCGCCGGCATGGCCTATGAAGCCATGAACAATGCCGGTGCGATGGACTCGCGGCTGATTGTGATCCTGAACGACAACGAGATGTCGATCGCGCCCCCCGTCGGAGCGATGTCGGCCTATCTGGCGCGTCTGATTTCCGGCCGCACATACCTTTCGCTGCGTGAGATAGGCAAGCAGATCGGCAATCGTCTGCCGAAATTCGTGAAGACCCAGGCGGCGCGCGCGGAAGAGTATGCGCGCGGTATGGTAACCGGCGGCACGTTGTTCGAGGAACTTGGCTTCTATTACGTCGGTCCTATCGACGGGCATAATCTCGATCACCTCTTGCCGGTGTTGCGCAATGTCCGCGACGCCGACATGGGGCCTATCCTGGTTCATGTCGTGACGCAGAAGGGCAAGGGATACGCGCCGGCCGAAGCGTCAGACGACAAATATCACGGCGTCGTCAAGTTCGACGTTGTCACGGGTCGGCAATCCAAGGCAAAGGCGAACGCGCCATCCTATACCAAGGTGTTCGGTGAAAGCCTTGTGAAGGAAGCGGAGAAGGATGATCGCATTGTCGCTATTACCGCGGCGATGCCCTCTGGTACCGGCATCGACATCTTTTCGAAGACATTCCCGAAGCGCACTTTCGATGTCGGCATCGCCGAGCAGCATGCCGTGACCTTTGCGGCGGGTCTTGCAACCGATGGTTACAAGCCGTTCGTTGCGATTTATTCGACCTTCCTGCAGCGCGCTTATGACCAGATCGTGCATGACGTTGCGATTCAGCGGTTGCCGGTGCGATTTGCGCTCGATCGTGCGGGTCTTGTCGGCGCCGATGGTCCGACACATGCGGGTTCGTTCGATATCGCCTATCTCGGCTGTCTTCCAGACTTCGTGCTGATGGCGGCCGCCGACGAGGCGGACCTCATGCACATGGTTGCGACGGCCGCGGCTATCGATGACCGCCCGTCGGCGCTGCGTTATCCGCGTGGCGATGGCGTGGGCGTGGATCTGCCCGAAATCGGCAAGCCGCTCGAGATCGGCAAAGGTCGCGTACTGCGCGAGGGCAATTCGGTTGCGCTGTTCTCCTACGGCACCCGATTGGCCGAATGCATGAAGGCGGCGGAGTCGCTCGCCGCACACGGTCTGACGACGACAGTGGCGGACGCCCGTTTTGCCAAGCCGCTCGACGTCGATTTGCTGTCGCGTCTCGCCAAGAACCACGAAGTGCTGATTACCGTCGAAGAAGGTTCGATGGGTGGCTTTGGCGCTTATGTGCTTCAGGCGCTCGCCGAACATGGTGCGCTCGACAGCGGTCTGAAAGTGCGCACGATGGTTCTGCCGGATGTCTTTATCGATCAGGATGCCCCTGCCGCGATGTACGCCCGCGCCGGCCTCGATGCGAATGGCATCATCGCCAAGGCCTTCGAGGCGCTCGGCAAGGACATCAAGCTTGAATCAATGCAGCTCGCATAGTGGACACCCGATCGTTCGCGACGAGGTCGCCGCGATCGGTTGGACCTGCATGCGTGTGTTGAAGGAATGAACAGGATCTACGAAATATGACGTTGAGGGTCGTTCTAGCACAGCCAAGGGGCTTCTGTGCCGGCGTCGTCAGGGCGATCGACATCGTCGAGCGTGCGCTGAAGAAATATGGTCCGCCGGTCTATGTGCGCCACGAGATCGTTCATAACAAATATGTGGTCGAGACGCTCAAGGCCAAGGGCGCCCGCTTTGTCGAAAGTGTGTCGGAAATTCCGGACAGCGCCGTTGCGATTTTCAGCGCGCACGGCGTGTCGAAAGCGGTGGAAAGCGAAGCCGAAGTCCGCAATTTGCCGGTGATCGACGCGACCTGTCCGCTGGTCACCAAGGTGCACAATCAGGGCAAGCGATACGTCAAGCAGGGCCGTACTGTAATCCTGATCGGCCATGCAGGCCATCCGGAAGTCGAAGGCACGATGGGCCAGATTCCGGCGCCAGTGGTGCTAGTTCAGACCGTTGCCGACGTCGACAAGTTGACGATTCCGACCGATACGCCAGTTGCCTATGTGACGCAGACCACCCTCAGCGTCGATGACACCAAGGAAATCATCGCCGCGCTGAGCCGTCGCTTCACCGACATCCAGGGCCCCGATACACGCGATATCTGTTACGCCACGCAGAATCGTCAGAGCGCGGTGCGCGATCTGTGTCAGGTTGCTGATCTCCTTTTAGTCGTCGGCGCCACCAATTCGTCGAATTCAAACCGTCTTCGTGAGATTGGAGCGGAGCTTGGCATCCCGAGCTATCTGATCGCCAACGGATCGGAGCTCGATCCGGTTTGGTTGGAAGGGGTCGAGACTGTTGGCATTACTGCTGGCGCATCGGCGCCGGAGGTATTGGTCGATGATGTTATAACCGCTCTAAAGACGTTGCGGCGGGTCGAGGTTTCGACGTTGCCCGGCCGCGAAGAAAATATCGAATTCCGGCTCCCTGCCGAACTCGCATCGGTGTAAAGCCTCACAGATCAATCGGACAGACTCATCGCATGGCTATTCCGTTTCACAAGGAAATCCGTATTGGCGCTTACTTGCTCAAGCAGAAGCTGCTCGGCCGGAAACGCTATCCGCTGGTGCTGATGCTGGAGCCGCTGTTCCGGTGCAATCTGGCCTGCGTGGGTTGCGGCAAGATCGACTACCCCGATGCGATCCTCAATCGTCGCATGACCGCGCAGGAGTGCTGGGACGCCGCGGAAGAATGCGGCGCGCCGATGGTCGCGATTCCGGGCGGCGAGCCGCTGATCCACAAGGAGATTGGCGATATCGTTGCCGGCCTGGTGGCTCGCAAGAAGTTCGTTTCGCTGTGCACGAATGCGCTGCTTCTGGAAAAGAAACTGCATCTGTTCAAGCCGTCGCCGTATCTGTTTTTCTCCGTCCATCTGGACGGTCTGCGCGATCACCACGACAAGGCGGTGTCGCAGAAGGGCGTGTTCGACAAGGCGGTGAAGGCGATCAAGGCGGCGCAGGATGCCGGCTTTGCCGTCAACGTCAACGCCACCATCTTCGATGGTCACTCCGCCGAAGATATTGCCGCGTTCCTCGACTACGCGACGGAAATGGGTGTCGGCGTCTCGATTTCGCCCGGCTATGCCTATGAGCGTGCGCCGGATCAGGAGCATTTTCTCAACCGCAAAAAGACCAAGGAGCTGTTCCGCAAGGTCTTCGAGCTTGGCAAGGGCAAGCGCTGGAAATTCCTGCATTCCAGCACCTTCCTCGACTTCCTCGCCGGCAATCAGGAATTTGGCTGCACGCCGTGGGGTATGCCCGCGCGCAACATCTTCGGCTGGCAGAAACCCTGTTATCTGATCGGCGAGGGCTACACCAAGACCTTCAAGGAACTGATGGAAACCACGGATTGGGATTCATACGGCACCGGCAAGTACGAAAAGTGCGCGAACTGCATGGCGCATTGCGGCTATGAGCCGACGGCTGCGGATGCGGCATTCAACAATCCGCTCAAGGCTCTGTGGTTGTCGGTGCGGGGCATCCGTACGTCCGGTCCGATGGCGCCGGAAATCGCGATGGATAGGCAGCGTCCGGCCCAGTACGTGTTCTCGTCGCAGGTTCAGATGACGCTGTCAGAGATGCGGAAGGCGGAGGCCGAAGAGCGGACCAAGAAGACTGCGGACGCGGCGTAACGATTTGAAAGCTCGTTCCGAGTCGAGGCCGGCCGCGATCATGGCCGGCAACTGACCGGGGTTTCGCATCAATCCACCCAAGACTTTCGGCAGATCGATATTGCCGTCGGGCTTCAAGGCGTTTGATGCGATGGCCGGGAGGCTGCGTGTCACCGGATCGCTGATCACCCGAACGATCGCGAAAGGCAGCCCATGCTTGTGCGCGTAGAGCGCTGCGATATGCGATTCCATATCGACCGCGAGCGCGCCGCTGCTGGCATGGAGGGCCGCTTTGTCGGTGGACTTCGCAACCACGGCGTCATGGCCGGTGATGCTTCCATGCCGGACACGCGGCATCTTTGCCGCTGTTGACAGCATGCTGGAGTGCCAAGCGGTGTGAACGTCATGGCGCTTGCTCTGTTCGAACACATGCGACGCCAGCACGATATCGCCCGAACGCAGATCCGGTGCGAGGCCGCCGGCAAGTCCGAAGCTCAATACGCCACCGCGCGGCGGCTCTATTCCTGCAAGCCATTGCGACAGCACGCTGCGGCTGCCGCCGCTGCATACTGTCATGACGTCGTCGCCAGCCGCGATCTGCGCTTCGCGCTGCAGACCGGTGACGACGAGCAGGCTTGGAGGAGTGCAACTCATATCGGCGATGGAGCCCCTACATGCCGAAGGCGACGCGCCGGTCGTTGGCGGATGACAGGTTCCGGTAACGCGCCAGCGCCCAAAGCGGGAAGAATTTCCGGTAGCCGTGATAGCGAAGATAGAACACGCGCGGGAAGCCTGTCGCGGTGAAGCGGTCTTCCTCCCACAGGCCATCGCTGCTCTGGTTGTCCATCAGATAGCGAATGCCGCGCTGGACCTGCGGATGATCGACCTGTCCGGCTGCCATGAGGCCCAGAAGTGCCCAGGCCGTCTGTGATGCCGTGCTCGGGGCAGGCTCATAGCCCTGGTATTCAAGCTTGTAGCTGGTGGCGTCTTCGCCCCAGCCGCCATCCGCATTCTGGACCTTGAGAAGCCAGTCGGCCGCTTTCCGCACCATGTCCGACTTGTCATCGAGACCTACAGCATTCAGCGCGCAGAGCGAGGACCAGGTGCCGTAGATGTAATTCAGGCCCCAGCGCCCATACCATGAGCCGTCCGGCAATTGCGTTTTGCGCAGATATTCGATCCCAGCCTCGATGGCGCGGTCGCCTTCGGCGTCACGTGGCATTTGCGCCAGCATCGAAATGCAGCGCGCGGTGACGTCCTCTGTCGGCGGATCGAGCAGGGCGCCGTGGTCCGAGAATGGAATGTTGTTCAGGTAGCTGTAGTTGTTGTCGGCGTCGAACGCGCCCCAGCCGCCATTCTTGCTTTGCAGACCAAGAATCCATTCGCGTGCACGGGTGAGTGACTTGTCGAAATTATGCTTGCTGCTGTTGGTCTGTGCGCGATCCATCGCCATCGCGACGACAGCAGTGTCATCGACATCGGGGTAATGTGCGTTGTTGTATTGGAACGCCCATCCGCCTGGGCGAACGTCGGGGCGTTCTTCGGCCCAGTCGCCTTTGACGTCCAGCACCTGGCGCGGAATCAGCCAGTTGAGGCCAGCTTCCGCTGCCGTCTTTGCACGATCGCTGCCGGCTTCAAGCATCGTGTGCGCTGTGAGTGCAGTGTCCCACACAGGCGAGACGCACGGCTGGCAATAGGCCTCGTCATCCTTGACGACCAGGAGCTTCTCAATCGAGAGCCGTGCAATGGCGCGATCCGGATGATCCTCCGGGTAACCGAGCACATCGTACATCATGACGCTGTTGGCCATCGCCGGATAAATGGCGCCAAGGCCGTCCTCGCCGTTCAACCGCTCCTTCACGAATGCAACGGCCGCTTCAATCGCGCGCTTGCGCGTGGCTTTCGGAAAGAGCGGTTCGGTTGCGCGCAGCGCGATATCGACGCCGCGGAAAAACAGGAACCATGACCATTTCTGATGGGGGGCCTTCTTCACGCCGCCAACCGTTTTCGGCGGCTGCAAGAACAGTTCGTCAATTGTGACGCCCTTCGGATTGCGCGCTTTCGGCTTCAATGCGCCAAGCACCAGAAGCGGTGCTATGACGGTGCGCGCCCAATAGGAAATCTTCGACATATGGAACGGAAACCAGCGTGGCAGCAGCATGATTTCCACCGGCATCACCGGCGCGCTGCGCCATGTGGTGACGCCATAGAGCGACAACAGAATGCGCGTGAACACGTTGCTTCGTTCTGCGCCGCCGCGCGCAAGGATCGCTTCGCGCGCGCGGCGCATGTGATCGTCATCGGGAGAATCGCCGATCATCTTCAGTGCGAAGTAAGCCTTCACGCTGGCGCTCATATCGAAGTCGCCATCGTGAACGAGTGGCCAACCGTGATGCTTGCCCTGGATGCGGTGTAGATAGACGGCAATCTTACGCTCCAGCTCAGCATCGACCGGCTCGCCGAGATGATGGCGCAGCAGCACATATTCCGCTGGGATCGTTGCATCGGCTTCGAGCTCGAACACCCAATGCCCGTCCGGCTGCTGGAGCTTCAACAGCGCATCGGACGCCTTGTCGACGGAATGCGTCAGCGCTTCTCGGGCCACGGGGGTAGCTATGGTCGTCATCTGGTTCATGCGTTACGGACAAACTGTGCTGCGTGCGCGCCGGATCTGATCGCGCCTTCGATGGTGGCGGGCAGGCCTGTATCGGTCCAGTCTCCGGCCAAAATAAGATTGCGCCACTGCGTGCGCGGGGTTGGCCGTCGGGCGTTCTGGTCCGGAGTTGCGGCAAAAGTCGCTCGCCGTTCGCGGATCAATTGCCACTTCGGGAGCGGCGCGTCCATGCCGAGGATCGTCGTAACCTCGTGCCACACTGTCTCCGCAATCTCCTGACGCGGCAACGACAGCAGCCTGTCGGCATGGCTGATGGTGATGGAAATGCGATTTTTAAAGGCAAAAATCCACTCCGCCGTTTGGTGAATGACGCCGGTCATGAACGGTGAGCCGGGGGGCGGTGCAAGATCGTAATGAATATTGATGATGGCGCGGAATTGATCGGGCGCCGTCAGGCTTGGGATGAGACCGGTTGCGGCATGGGCAGGGATCGCCAGGATTACGGCGTCGTTGTGACCGAGCGTGACATCACCGTCCTTGAAAGACAGAACGGCAGCACGCCCGTCGGCCAGCTTCAAGGATTCCAGCTCATGTTCGAACCGAACATCGACGCCGCGTTCCTTCAGCAGGGCGAGTGCAGGATCGACGAAAGCGGTGCTTAGGCCACGTTCGAACACCAGCGGCCGGCAGGCTTGGCCGCCGCGGAGGAGCGTCTCGCGCGCGATCTGGGCAGCCAGCTTCGATGAACCGTTGGGTGTGTCGATATTCAAAGCGGCGACCATCAAAGGATTGAGCAGGCGACGGTAGAGCTCGCTGTCGCGGTCGATGACTTCCTTCAGCGGCTTGTCCTGTGTGCCGAGCAGCAGCGGCGCAAGCTTGAGATAATCGAGGATGCCGGTTTGCGGCACTCGGTTCTTGGCGTCGAAGATCCAGAGCGGAAGACTCCCATCGCCAAGGCGGAGCATCCAGCTTTCGCCGTTCGCACCATCGACGAACCGGAAATTGGCGGGTGCAAAGTTCGGTTTGACGCCGATCGCATTCAGGTAGTCAACCGCTGAATAATTGCCGGACAACAGAAGATGCGTGCCGTTATCGATATGCATGCCGGTTGCGGCATCGTCATACGAGCGGCAGCGGCCGCCAGCTTGTCTGGTCGCTTCATGCACGGTGACGGGAATGCCATCCTGCGTGAGCCGGATCGCAGCGGAAAGGCCGGCCAAGCCGGCGCCGATGATGTGGACGTGTTGTGGCATGGCTCAGATAAATGCGTATCGCAGGATCGCGAAGATGAGATGCGCGCGGTTCATGCGCACGCGGTGACGCGGCGGCGCAAAGCCGCGCTTATCGAGTGCATCGAGCATCGGCGCATAGGCTTCGGCCATGATGCGCGGCGCCTTCACGCTGGCGCGCGTCTGATGGCTCATGATCGAAGCGGCTTCCCTGAAATGCTCGCGGGCGCGCTTGATCAGTGGCGCGCAGACTTGCCCGAGGCCGGGGTTTGCCAGCGCAGCCTTCGGATCGGTGGTCGTGATGCCAGCGGCGATGAGGTGCTCGCGCGGCAGGTAAAGGCGGCCGATGTCAGCGTCTTCGTCGATGTCGCGCAGGATGTTGGTCAGCTGCAAGGCGCGGCCGAGCTGATACGAGAGTTGAATGCCATCTTCATCTGGCAGGCCAAACACCTTTACCGAGAGCCTACCGACGGCGCTAGCGACACGATCGCAATAGAGATCGAGCGTTGCGAGGTCAGGGGCGCGAATGTCGGCAACGACATCCATTTCCATACCGTCGATGACGGCCAGGAAATCGTCCTTGCGCATGCCGAATTGCTTCAGCGGGCCGACAAAACCACTCATCAAGCCGGCCGGTTGGCCCGCGTATAGCGCCGCGACATCGGCTCGATATTGATTGAGTGCAGCGATCCGCGCATCGCGCGGGCCGTCCGTATCGGCGATGTCATCGACCTTGCGGCAGAACTTGTATATTTCGAACATCGCCTCGCGTTTTTCGCGTGGCAGGATACGCATCGCGAGATAGAACGAAGAACCGCTTGCGTGCTGCTCGGCGTCGGCGGCATCGACTGTCGTTGACATGCTCACGGTCGCGCACTCTGCGAGCGACGTTGTATTCTATCGCCCGGTCCAAGCCTGCGGAGCAGCGTTCCGGCGACAGCCGCGACCATCGTCGCCAACATCGCGCCCTTGCCGAGATGCACCTTGTCCTTGAGTGGATCGCCTTGTTTGAGGATCGTCAGGAGCTTACGCGCCAGCGCATCGATCGTCGCAACCTCGCAGGCGAGGCGTGTGTCTCTGATCTTTCCGGCAAGCGAAGGTGAAGCATCGAAATAGATTTGTGTACGGTCGGTCAACTTGTGCAGGCAGTTTAGCAACTGCGGTGTCGCATAGGCCGCCCCCAGCATCTCGGTGGCCGCGCCAGCAGCAGTGAGCATGTCCTGCGGGATATAGACGCGATCGAGATTGCGGTAATCCTTCCCGCAATCCTGCGTGTGGTTGATGATCTGCAGCACGGTGCAGAGTACGTCCGATGCGGCCCAGGTCGCGACGTTCTCTCCGTGCACATCAAGGACAAAGCGCCCGACCGGCATCGCCGAATAACTGCAGTACCCGATCAGTTCGTCCCAGTTGGCGTAGCGGTTCTTCGTCACGTCCTGTCGGAAGGCCTTCAGCAGGTCGACCGCATGGTGCGGCGAAAGGCCACGCTCCACGAGCATCGCCCGCAGCCGCAGACCCACCGGGTCGTCCGCATCTCCACCTGTAACTGAGGCCTCAAGCCGGTCGAGCTGCGCCAGTTTTTCGGCTTGGGTCAGACTGTCATGGTCGGAAATATCGTCGGCCGAGCGTGCGAAGTCGTAGTAGGCCATGATGATCGGGCGGTGCCGCGCGCTCACAAGATGTGAGGCGACGGGGAAATTCTCGTCCCTGTGACCCTTTCCGGACCGATAGTCCGCCGACTGGCTCATGATATCTGCTTCATTCCCGCGTTGTGCACTCTGGCCTGGTTGCGGCCTTTCCAGCGGCCGCCCCGCCCAAGCATATGCTGTAGCGCGGAACTCAGTGTGAAGGCCATATAGGCCGTCGCAATGGCGGGCAGCGCGAGGCCCCAGAGCGCGGAAAGACCATAAAATCGTAAGGTGGGCCAAAAGGTGACGGCTATCAGCGCCCAGGTTCCGATCCCCAACAGCCGTACGGTTCCATCGCCGAAAACGGCGGCGAACGGCGCCACCCAATAGGTCAAGGCCATGCCCAGAATGGTCGAGGCCAATAGGAGCGGCGAATAGCGGAGTTGAGCGTAGGCAGAGCGGGATACCATAGCGTGAATGTCGCTCACGCCGACCGAGGGGCGGATGCTGTGGACCCGGTTGGTTAGGCCGAGCCAGATTGGGCCCTGTTTTTTCATCACCTTGCCGAGGGTGCAGTCGTCGATCAGGGCGTCCCGGATAGCCTCAATTCCGCCGGCGCGTGCCAGAGCATCGGCTTTCAACAGCATGCAGCCGCCCGCCGCGGCCGCGAGCTTTTTGTGTGGGGTGTTCACCCAGCGGAACGGATACAGCATCTCGAAGAAGTAGATGAAAGCGGGGATGAAGGTACGTTCCGCCAAGGTTTCGCAGCGCAGCTTTGCCATCAGCGATGTCAGCACATAGCGGCCGCTGACAGCATGCGAGGCCAGCCACGACACGACATTTGGCTCGTAAATGATGTCCGCATCGGTCAGCAGCAGGAAATCAGGGCTTTCCTTGCTGGCCTGCGCAATGCCCTGCTTCACCGCCCAGAGCTTGCCGGTCCAGCCGTCAGGCAACGGCGCGCCGCGCAACACGGTTAGTGGCACTTTGGGTGCGGCCTGCGCCAGTTTTTCAGCGATTGCCGCAGTTGCGTCTTCGCTGTTGTCATCGACCAGGATGATCGAGAAACGCCCCTCGTAATCCTGCGCCAGCAGTGAGCCCAGGCTCTCGGCAATACCGTCGGCCTCGTTCCGCGCCGGAATTACAGCAACGACATGCGGCTTCGCTGGCGGCGCCGGCGGCACTGCGTCGTCGCGCACGGAGGATAACCAATAGCCCCCACGAAACAGCAGGAGATAAAGCCAGATAATGAGGGAAAGGGCCGCAATGCCGGTAATCATAACGCGCTAGGCGTTACCGTAACCGCACGGGCGCTGCAATGCCGGCCGGGCCATTGGGCCGGGCCGGATGCAGCCTTGGTCAACGCGGTGACCCTTATTCCGAGGGTGTTTCCGGATGAAACGCCGTCATCTTCGGTGCTGCGCCCGTGAAGCCCAGTTCTTCCCAGCGCGCCCGCACCCGGTCATGCGTGGATTTTCGCAAGGCGGTGGATTGCGGAAACTGTTTCAGATGCTGATGTGGCTTGCAGGCATTGATCAGCACCTTTGAGCCGTAGGGCCGGGCTTCCGGCGGGAAGCGGCTGGGATCAAGTCCGGTCGACCAGGTGTTGCGCAGAATGTCGATGTCCTCGGATGGATGGCAGCGCGTGGAGAGCGCCCACATCACGTCGTTGAAATCGGTCGGATCGACATCCTCGTCCACCACGATCACCCATTTGGTGTAATACGCCGCGGCCGGACATTGCGCGGCCAGCGCCAGCACCTGCGCCGAATGGCCTGCATATTTTTGCTGCATCGACACGACCACCATGCCCCAGCCGGATGCGGCGGCGGGATGCGAGTAGGCCGAGACGACGCCCGGCACGCCGATCCGTTCGAGATCGTCGAGAATGCGTGCCGAACGCATGATCGCATAATAAGCGCCAACTTCGCATGAGGGATAGCGCGCCATCAGCGCATGCGTGAAGATCGGCGACTTGCGGTGATGGATCGCCTTGATCTCCATCACCGGCTGCGGCGAGCGCTCGCGTCCGTAGTAACCGGTGAATTCGCCAAGCGGCCCTTCCGGCATCACGTTGCCCTGATGCAATACGCCCTCGACGACGAATTCCGCATGTGCAGGAATCGGCAGATCGACGAACTCGGTTTTCGTCAGCTCTATCGGCCGGCCCATGATGCCGCCGGCAATATCGAGCTCTGATTGATCCATGCCGAAGCTTTGCGCCGCCAGCATGAACAGCACCGGATCGATGCCGTAAGCGGCAACGACTTCGCACGGCTTGCCTTGCGCCCACCAGGCTTCACGATCAAGCAGCCCATGCTTTCCAGGCGAACAATAAAGCCCGATCTTGTCCGGGCCTTGCAGCATCTGCCGATAGCAACCGACATTGATGCGACCGGTGTCCGGCGACTTGGTGAATGTGATGTCGCCCGTGCCGATGAACTGGCCGCCGTCACCCGGCCAGAAGCGCGGCACCGGGAATTTTGTAAGGTCGATGTCTTTGCCGGTGAGCACCACTTCATTCACCGGCGCTTTATCTTTCGCGATCATCGCTGGCTTGATCGGCTCGTTCATGAGCGATCGCGTTGCCTGGATCATTTCTGATGTGCTGAGCGACGGATCGAGCCCAACCGCGAGTGCATAGCGCTCCTTGCTTGCCCCCAGCATGTTGGTGAGGATGCGCGAATCCGTGGTGTCGCCGGTCATGGTCTCGAACAGCAGTGCTGGTGATTGATCCTGCCGCGTCGCCAGAAACGTGATGGCGCCGAGTTCCTCGTCGGTGTCCACCGGTGCGGCAATCCGCTTCAATTCGCCGTATTGCTCCACTTGCGCGATCCATTCGCGCAGGTCGTGCCATCCCAGCGCGCGTTTCCTGTCGTGTGACGGTGCCGTGAGGGCACTCTCCGCTACCTCGGTTTCCAACATCATTCTCCTTGACGCATTGACGGCTTCGCGCTCAGCAAAGGAGATATTATCGAGGGTGCGCAGTCGATTGCCAGTCCGGTCTTCGATCGCAAAGGCGCGGTTATCGGTTCGCTCGACTTGTTCTAACCATCGGTGCGGTTCCCGGCAAAGCGCGTGACGGATTGCGCCAAGGCGGTGAAACACTCCGCCTCGGCTCTCTCGTTATTGCTCGGGTATGGTCATAGGGCGTGTTTTCGCGGGTACGTTCATGATGGTGGTGTCGTATCGCCCCTCGACGTCGTGTCGACGATGGCGTGCCTCTTGCGACCAGCGGCTAGCTTGAGCGATCCATTGATTAAGTCTGCCGGCGTGACGACCGCACCTTCGTCTGTGATCGTCGCGCCATTCAGTCTTGCGCCTCCGCCCTTGATCAGTCGTCGTCCTTCGCTGCGCGAGGCGGTGAGGCCGGTCTGGTGAAGCAGGGCAGCGAGGGACATGCCGACATCAAGATCTGTCATTTCGACAATAGTCCGTGGCAGGCCTTCAGCAGCAGATTGCCCTTCAACGAAAGTGCGGTGCGCCGTCCGTGCGGCAGCCGTTGCAGCTTCATCTCCATGCGCAAGACGCGTGACTTCGGTCGCCAGAATCTGCTTGGCCTCGTTGAGTTCCGAGCCTCGCAAGCGGTCGAGACGCTCCACTTCGTCGAGCGACAATTCGGTGAAGAGCCGCAGAAAACGTGCGACATCGTCATCCTGGGTACTGCGCCAGAACTGCCAGAACTCGTATGGGCTCAATCGGTTCGCGTTCAGCCAGACGGCGCCGCTTCCTGTTTTGCCCATCTTCGCGCCCGATGAGGTGGTTAGCAGTGGAGTGGTCAGCCCAAAGAGCTGCCGTCCATCGACGCGGCGTCCGACTTCGACGCCGCTGACGATGTTACCCCACTGATCCGATCCGCCCATCTGCAACAGGCAGCCGTGGCGGCGAGACAGTTCGAGAAAGTCGAACGCCTGCAGCACCATGTAGTTGAATTCGAGGAGCGTGAGCGGTTGTTCGCGTGCAAGGCGCTGCCGCACGCTATCAAACGTCAGCATGCGATTCACATTGAAGTGCGTGCCGAAATCACGCAGGAATGGCAGGTAACGCAGCGGGTCGAGCCAGTCAGCGTTGTTCACCATCACCGCATCGCTCGGTCCGTCGCCGAATCTGAAGTAGCGCGAGAACACCCGCTGCAGCCCGTCGATGTTTGCGGCAATCTCATCGGTGGTGAGAAGGGGGCGGCTTGCATCCCGAAAGCTCGGGTCGCCAATCAGACTCGTGCCGCCGCCAATCAAGACGATCGGCTTGTGGCCGCAGCGCTGCAGCCAGCGCAGCGCCATGATAGGCAACAGATGACCTGTATGCAGGCTGTCGGCCGTCGCATCAAAGCCGATATAGGCGGCCACAGGGCCAGCCAGCAGCGCTTTGTCGAGCGCAGCAGGATTTGTGCACTGATGAACGAAGCCGCGTTCGGACAGTGCGTTCAGGAACAAGGATTGAGGCATTGGGGTCTCCGGGCTGAGTGAAGCCACAGGCCGGAGGTCACTTCTGAAACAAAAAATGACGCCGGATGCGGCGGCATTTTGAACGTCAGGTCACAACCGAACGCGCGCCGCCCTATGGGGACGGCACGTAATAGCTGAAGAAAATGGTGCGGTTCGTGATCATGCACAGGGACCTATTCATTCCTGCGCCGTCCGTCAAGTGCATGCAACGCGGGAGCGTTAGTGCACGCCAAGATGCTCCAGCAACTGCTCCGGATTTTTCGCGATCTCGTTGCCGACGCCTTCACTGACGATTTTGCCAGTATCGAGCACGTAAACGCGATCAGCCACCGCAAGAGCGCTGTAGAGATTTTGCTCCACCAGCAGGATCGACAATCCCTCTTTCTTGAGGCTGAGAATGATCTCCTCGAGATGCTGCACCATCACCGGCGCCAGCCCTTCGGACGGCTCGTCCATCAGGATCAGTTCCGGATCGATCATCAGTGCGCGGCCGACAGCCAGCATTCCGCGTTCGCCACCCGAGAGTTGCCCGCCGCGATGATTGCGGCGTTCAGCGAGGCGAGGAAACAGACCGAAGACCCGTTCCATCGTCCAACCATCCGTCGCTCGGGCGCTTTTCAGCATCGTCAGATGCTCGGTCACAGTGAGCGAAGGGAATAGGCGACGGCCTTGAGGCACAATTGCAATCTTTCGAGCCGCGATATCGTGCGGACGAAGTCCGATCAGTTCCTGGTCCTTCCAGCGCACACTGCCGCTGCGTACATTCGGCGGCGTCAGGCCCATGATCGAACGGATGATGGTGGTCTTGCCCATGCCATTGCGGCCAAGCAACGCCACGATTTCGCCGGCCGCGACATTGAGCGAAACGCCGTGAATGACATGCGCTTCCCCGTAGTAACTGTGCAGATCACGGACCTCAAGCATGACGCGGCTTTCCGAGATAGACTTCCTGCACCGTCTGGTTCTTGCGGATCGCTTCCGGCGACTCTTCGACCAGTACACGGCCTTCATGCAGACAGGTGACGAAATCCGCGAGACCAAGGGCAAGCGCCATGTCGTGTTCGATCAGAATCAGCGTCAGGTCGCGCGGCAATGATTTGATAATGTCCGCCACAATGGTGCGTTCCGCAGGCGACAGACCGGCGGCGGGTTCGTCGAGCAGCAAAGTTCGCGGGTTGGTGACGAGGGCCAGCGCGATTTCGAGCTGACGCTGTTCGCCATAGGATAAATCGTTCACCGCGACGTCGCTGCGGTGGTGCATTTGCGCGGCGTTGAGTGCCTTGGCGATGCGTGCGTCCTCGGACTCGTTCGTATCCGGCGAACCGAAGAGAGAAAATTTGCGCGGAGACAGTCCGCGAACGGCCAGCACCATGTTCTCCTGCACCGACAAGGTCGGAAACAGGTTTGTGATCTGGAAGGTGCGAGAAATGCCGAGTGCTGCGCGCCGATGCGGCGGGAATTTGGTAATGTTTTTGCTTTCGAAAACGACGTTTCCGGCGGTCGGCGGGATTACGCCGGTGATCGCATTGAATAATGTCGTCTTGCCGGCGCCGTTCGGTCCGATGATGGCACGCCGCTGTCCGCGCGGCACGGTGAGGCTGACGCCATCGACTGCCCGAAGGGCATCGAAGGCAACCACGACGTCGGTGAGAGTAAGAATGGTTTCAGTCACAAATCATCCAGGCGCGTTAGGAGACGCGGCAGAGTTGCCGCGCCTCTTTGTGAACGACGCTCAGCCTTTCTTGATTCCCTGGAAATTGCGGGAGTAGGGCGGCTGCTTCAGATAGGTGGCCGGATCGTATTTCCAGAATTGCGAGACATTGCTGTAAGTCTCGATCGGTACATTCCAGTATTTGCCGTCCGGACGCTTCATCGTCTTGCGGATGTAAACGTCGTAGATCGGGTTGCCGTAGTCATCGAGCTTGACGGTCTTGCCGAGCGGTGAGCCGGTCAGGTCGGTCTTGAGCACGGTGTCGACAAATGCCCCGCGGTCATCGATCTTGCCGCCCATCTTCTTCATTGCTTCCGTCACCCACATCGCGCCGGAATACATGGAGAAGCCGTAGAGCGACGGTGTCTTCTTGTACTTCGCGGTGTACTCCTCAACGAATTTCTTGGTGACTGGATTGTCGGAGCCCTCGGCGAAATGCGCGGGAGAAACGATGCCTTCGCATTCGTCACCCAGCGTACGGATGACGGACTGGTCAGTCGCATTCATCGCGCCAAGCAGCGGGATTTTCCCCTTCAATCCGAAGCTTGCATATTGCTGGATGAAACGTGTGGCGTCGGCTCCGGTCTCCATCGCGAACACAGCATCGACCTTCATGTTGGCGAGTTGGCCGAGATAGGGGCTGAAGTCGGCAGTATTCAGCGGGTGCCAGAACTGTTGCACGATTTCGCCACCGCCTTCGGTGAAGACCTGGGCGAGGCCGCCGCACTGCTCGTGGCCAAAGGTGTAGTCTTGGCTGACAGTGGCGATCTTCTTGTAGCCTTGCTTCAGCGCCCAGTCGCCGAGCGGATGGGTGAAAGCGCTGGCCGAGTAACCCGCGACGCGGACGACGTTCTTGATGCGATCGCGCTGTGTCAGATCGTCGGCGGCGATGATCGGAATGAAGTAGGGTGTGCCGGTGCCCTTCACATAGTTGGCGACCGCAAGGCCGGTATTGGCAAGCAGGTTGCCGATCAGCCAGTGCACGTTGTTTTGCTCGACCAGGCGACGCGCCTTCTGCAGCGCCGTATCGGGGTTCGAAGCATCGTCCTCGATGATGAGTTCGATCTTGCGGCCCGCCACCTGATTGCCGATCGAGTCGAAGAAGAACTGCGTGCCTTCCACCATCTCACGGCCACCCGATGCGACGACGCCGGTGAGCGGCGCAAGGAGGCCGATCTTGATCGGACCTTCCTGCGCG
Source organism: Pseudomonadota bacterium (assembly GCA_023423415.1). Lineage (GTDB taxonomy): Bacteria > Pseudomonadota > Alphaproteobacteria > Rhizobiales > Xanthobacteraceae > Pseudorhodoplanes. Next base: position 39,563 of record JAFAFP010000073.1, read on the forward strand.
AGTGCCTGATTCCATGGCCCGACGCCGATGCCCGCCGAGGCGAGTGTGAAGCCGGTCGTTTTCAAAAACTGACGTCTATCCATAGTGAAATCCCTCCTTAAGGCTTATGATTTTGAGCGCTTCACGCGTCCCAGCAGGAGGCGCGCTTTCCCGACCAGCCCCTCCGGCGCGAGAATCATGATCAGGATGAAGGTGACGCCGAGCACCGTCTGCCAGCGCTCGGTTTGAGACGAGACGATATTCTCCAGTGTGATGATGGCGGCTGCGCCGACGAACGAACCGAACAGGGTGCCGACGCCACCGACGATGGTCATCAAAAGACCTTCGACCGATTGCGTGAGCGCGACTGTCGATGGACTGACGAAATTGTTGAAGAACGCATAGATGCCGCCCGCGACGCCAGCGAAGAAGCCGGACACGGTGAAGCCAATAAAAAGGTGCAGCGGAACGTTATAGCCGAGGCTGCGCATGCGACTCTCACTGTCGCGGATCCCGCGGAGCGTCAGCCCGAATGGTGAACGCACGAAGCGCCAGATCGCATAGGAGAGGACTGCCGTTGCCGCGAGCACGACCCAGTAGAACGAGCGATGATCGTATAACATCGCCGGGCGGATATCGCCACGCAGACCATTTTCGCCGCCGGTCACTTGCGTCCAGCGCAGACAGATGCCCCACACGATCATGCCGAGCGCAAGCGTCAGAAGAAGGAAGTACACGCCCGACGTTCTGACAGCCAACAGTGCGAACACGGCCGCAACCAATGCCGCGGCAAGGATCGCCAGCATGAGCGCCAGGATGGGCGAAGTGCCCTGTGAAACGAGATAGATCACCACATAGGTTGAGACACCAAAGATGGCGCCGTGGCCGAGCGATGTCCGGCCCGCAAATCCGGCCAGGATATCGATCGACATCGCCAGGATACCAAAGATCAGAACTTCGGTTGCAAGGCCGACCTGATAGTTCGACAGGCCGAACGGCAGGAGCGCCGCAACGACGACGGTGACGGCGCCGATGGAAAGTGTTCGCGTCGCCGGTGTCATGTCGCTTTCCCGAACAATCCGAGTGGCCGGAAGGCGAGCAGAACCGCCATCGGCCCGAAGATGACGAAGTATGCAAGTTCAGGAAACATGACCTGACCAAAGGTGTTCAAGAGGCCAACCAGAAGGCTGCCGACAGCGACGCCGATCAGACTGCCGCGGCCGCCAATGATCACGACCGCGAGGCTGAACACGAGGATTTCGGCATCCGCTGACGGGTAGAGCGATAGGAACGCACCGCCCATCAGCCCGCCGAGCCCCGCGAGCGCCGAACCGAGAAGGAAGGTGACGAGGAAGACCAGACGGATATTGACGCCGGAAGCCTCCACCATCTCCGCATCATCGACGCCGGCGCGGATCAATGCGCCGAGCCGCGTCTTCTGCAGCAAGAGCCAGAGAAGAATGAACAGCAGGATGCCGACGACGAGAACGAACAGGCGGTACTTCGGATAGAAAATGCCGAAGAAATTGATCGCGCCGCGGAGCGCTTCGGGGATTGGCACGGTGAAGCTATCGCCGCCCCAGATCACAAGCGCCATGTCGTTCAGCACGAAAGCAAAGCCAAGCGTCAGCAGCACCTGGCGCAATTCGTTCCCGCGCACGAAACGCAACAGACCTTGATCAAGAACGAATCCGACGAAGGCGACGCCCGCCATCGCGCAGACGCCACCGAGAAAGAAGCTTCCGCTTTTGACGCCGACCGTGTAGCCGATATAGCCGCCGATCAAATACATCGCGCCGTGAGCCAGATTGACGATCCGTAACAGGCCGAAGATCAGCGTGAACCCGCTTGCCACAACGAAGAGCAGTGCGGCGAAGGTCAATCCGTTGAGGATTTGAAAGGTGTTCATCCTCTAAGCTTTCATCACGGCGCCTTGGGGCCGTTGCCGATAAACCAGTCGTAGATTTCGCCGCCGGTCATGAAGGCGACATCGGGCTTGCTTCGGATCTTCTCGAAGATCTTGCGGAAATATTTGAGGCGGTGCGGTGCGCCCATGATGTAAGGATGCAGTACAATGGCCATGACGCGAGCAGAGTCTTCGGCGTCTTCATAAATCTGTTCGAATTGATCGATGGCACGCTCGTAATATTCCGACCCTTTGTGATGCTGGATCAGCATCATCGCGACGTCGTTGCATTCCTGTGTATAGGGGATGTTGACGATCGGTGTGGTGCGCGTTTTCAGCCACACCGGCTGGTCATCCAGCACCCAGTCGGCGACATAATCGTAGCCTTCTTCCTTCAGGATATCCGGCGTTTCCCAGGTTTCGGTGAGGCCCGGCCCAAGCCAGCCGCGCGGCGGCTTGCCGGTGACTTTGAGGATGGCGGCATTGGTCTTCTTGATGTCGTCGCGCTCGTCCTCGACCTTCTGCATGTTGCGCTGGGTGAAGCCATGCCCCATGAATTCCCAGTTACGCTCGATCGCGGCATCGACAATTGCCGGATAAGCCGCGATGGCGCTGCCATTGATAGCGAGTGCGGCCGGCAGCTTGTAGTCGTCGAACACCTTCAGGATGCGCCAGAAGCCGACGCGGTTGCCATATTCATGCCAGCACCAGTTCGGAATGTCGGGCATCGGTGCGCCGCCTGCAGGCGGTGTCAGCACCGTGCGCGGCATCGTCTGTTTCGGATCCCATTCCTCGACGTTGACGATGACCCATACCGCCATCCGTGCGCCATTGGGCAACTTCAATTGCGGACGTTGACTGATCGCTGAATAAGAAAGACGTTCGGTCGGCAACATGCTTTAGTTCTCCGGCGCCGCGATCGAAATGGTGAGGGGCTCGAGGCCTTCGATTGTAACGACGATTTCATCGCCCGGAACGACAGCGCCGACGCCGGCGGGCGTGCCGGTGAAAATCAGGTCGCCGACGCTGAGTGTCACCTGGCGCGACAATTGCGCGATGATCTCCGGAACATTCCAGATCATCTGTGAGAGGTCGCCGCGCTGACGCTCCGTGCCATTCACCGAGAGCGTGAGCACGCCGCTCGATCGGTGGCCGCCGCTTTCGACCGGCGTGATGATTCCGCAGGGCGCGGACGCATCGAAGCTCTTGCCGATCTCCCATGGCAGCCGCATCTCGCGCGCATCGCGCTGACGGTCGCGCCGGGTCAGGTCGATGCCGGCCGCATAGCCGAAGACATGATCCAGTGCCTTCTCGACCGGAATGTCGCGTCCTGGCTTGCCGATGGCGAGCACGAGCTCACCTTCAAACTGGAAGTCGGAGGTCAATGGTGGATAGGGGACAGTGTCGCCGTCCTGCACGATGGAATCGCGCGGCTTCTGAAAGAAGAACGGCGGGTCGCGCTCGTCAGCCTCTTTCATTTCGCGGATATGATCGATGTAGTTGCGTCCGACGCAATAGATACGACGAACGGGAAAAGTGCCGCCGCCCAGAACGGGCACGACGGTTTCGTCGATCGCCGGAACGACACGCTTTGCAGCGCTCATGCGCCTGCTCCGAACTTCACGTTTGCCGTTTTGGTGTACCAGTCGAGAATTTCGGCGCCGTTCCAGTGCAGCACGCCATCGAACTTGGCGACGTAGTCGTAAATCGCTTCCAGCGCCTTGATGCGGAAAGGTTGGCCGCTGATGTAGGGATGGATCGCGATCGACACGAACTTCGCGCGTTCTGCGCTCTCCTCATAAAGACGGTCGAAGCTCTCGACGAACCGCTTGTAGAGATGATCGCTCTCGTGATGCTGTACGATCATCATCGGGATGTCGTTCAACTCGGCCGTATACGGCAGGGTGACGAGCGGGCCTTTCTTGGTGCGAATGACCGTCGGCTCGTCATCATAAATCCAATCGCCAATATACTTCACGCCGGCTTCGGCAAGGTTTTCCGGGGTATCGAGTGTCTGCGTCAGACCTGGCCCAAGCCAGCCGACCGGGCGTGTGCCGGTGAATTTCTCGATGATATCCATCGATTTGAAGATCATGCCGCGCTGATCGTCGACTTTGTGGATTGGTCCCTGATCGTAGGCGTGCCCCATGAATTCCCAGCCGAGATCCTTCGCCTCCTGCGCAACGCGCGGATAGTCCTCGCAGACACGCGCATTTATCGAGAGAGTAGGACGGATGTTGTGACGCTTGTAGAGATCGAAGAAGCGCCATGCGCCGACGCGCATGCCGTATTCATGCCAGCTCCAGTTCGGAACGTCCGGCAGCAGCGGCTGGCCGGTCGGTGCCGGCAATACCTGGCGCGCCATCGGCCGCGCGATATCCCATACTTCGAAATTGACAATAGTCCAGACGACGATGCGTGCGCCGCCGGGAAGTTTCAGCGGTGGACGATCGACGATCGCTGAAAAGTCGGAGCGCTGATTTGGAAGCATCGGATCGGACATGTTCATTTCACCCGGCAGGTCTTGAGAAAGGTTCAGGCACTCTTCTGGATCGGCGTTGAGGAAGCGCCGACAGCAGTGAGTGCTTCGTCGGTCGTCATCACCTGCCCGAAGGCACGGCCGATGACCTTCAGCGCAGCGTCGTGCAATTCGGGCCCATCCATCGTGTCCACGCAGTCGGATACGACGACGACCGCGAAGTCGCGGCAGCAGGCGGCGGTCGAGGTCGCCATGACGCAGGAATTCGTGTTCACGCCCGTGATCAGGACGGTATTGATGCCGTGGGCGCGTAGCGATAGTTCGAGATCGGTGGCGGTGAAACAGTCGTAACGCTTCTTGGCGTCGATGATGAAATCGCGCTTGTCCAGCAGCGTTGGCATCACTTCGCAGCCTGGCATGCCGATGATGTTATGCTTCAGGACATTCTTGCGCGGATTGTTTGGATCTTCGCCGCGATGTCGCCAAGCCGGATTGAGACGGATCTCGTCTGCATCGCGATAGGTGGCAACGCAATGGAAAACCGGAATGCCAGCAGCACGTGCCTGTTTGAACAAGCGCTCATTGGCGGCCACCACGCGCGCGGCAGCGTCGGCTTCCAGCGGCATGGTCGCAACGGCCGGATCGAGATGACCGCGATGCAGGTCGATGGCGACAATGCCGGCCTTGGGGTTCTTCACGCCCTGGATCATCTTCGGTCGCCTTAGATGAGGGGGTTGAAAGAGGTTTTCAGCAGCTTGCGCTGATCAATGCCGAACTGGTCCGCCAGCCAGTCTGCCAGAATTTCCTGGCCGATAGTCGGATTGTCGTGCTGGCAATGTTCGGCGCCTGTCTCGTCTGGTTTAAGGATGCGAAGCGTCGCATCGATGCCATGCTTCCTGGCGTAATCATAGGTCTTGCGGGCTGCGGAAACCGTCAGCACATCGTGACCGCCGTGCACGATGAGGTAGGGGCATTTCATATGCTCGAGATGCCCTTCGAGGGTGAAGGGCTTCATGATCTCATGGGCCTCTTTCATCGTCTTGGCGCCAAGCACCCAGCGGATATGCATGGCAAGACCGAAATCGTCGCCCTTGTTGCCCCACATGTCATGCACCGACCAGATTGCGCCATGCGAAATAGCGGCGGCGAGACGGTGCTCGTGGCAGCCGGCGCGCGCGGCGTAATAGCCGCCCATGCTCGAGCCGCAGACGGCGATGCGGGCGGGATCCACATCATCGCGCTGGACCAGCCAGTCAATGCATTTACCGATTGGCACCTCACTGTCGGGTCGGCTGTGAACCTTGTGACGGCGGAGCGTGCCGCCTTGCCCTGGTCCATCGATCATCAGCACCGAGATGCCACGCTGCAGGCAGCCATGGGCTTGCATGAACCACATCTCGTCCTTGATCGAATCGAGGCCGCCCATGCAGATCAGCACCGGCAGGCGCTTGCCGGGGAAGGGCGCGCGCACGAAATAGCCGCAGATCGGCTTGCCGGGCTCGTAGGGAATGTCGACCACCTCGCCAGGCGGATTGAGATAGGAGATGAATTTCTTCGAGCAGGCCTCCATCTTTTCGAAGGTTGGCAGCCGGCGCAGATCGGTTGGCTCCAAATGGAATTCAGCCTGCCTGTAATAATCCGCTGCGCGCAGGAAGCAGTTCATCGCCGTGCGGATATGGCCGGCCTTTTCTTCATCCAGACCGCGCTGCCAGTTGCGATCGGCGATGCGCGTCCATTCGGTGTGCCAGCTTTCGAGGTCACCAGGGATCATCCGTGATCCCGCCATCAGCACTTCGCTGACCGAGCCGCCACCTTCCTGTGTTTCGCCCAAGCCTCTGCGGAATTGATAGGAGAGCCAGGGATGCTCAGGCCAATGATGCCAGCCGAACGGCTCATAATGCGGACCGCGGTCCGCTGTAATCTGGTCGATGGTGTCGTCAGCCAACTCGTTATCCGACATCGTGTCTGCAACTCGTATCAACTGAAGGTACCCTATCGTTCGACGAGTGGAAGGCAGAGTCAAGCGAGATGTATACACTTGATGGGTGCTTATTGGGCAACCATGCAAATTTATTGGTCCATTTCTGGATTGACGGAAGAAGTGTACCCACTTTAGGATTTGGCCATTGCGGCCCGATCTCGCGTGAGATGACGAAGCAAAACTTGGCGACAGCATGAATGAGCCCGAGCCTACGGGTTCGCGCAGCGGGACGCGATCTTTGTCGATAATGGATCGGCTGCGCGAAGCGATCCTCAGCGGTGTCCACGAAGCGGGACAGCGGCTGAACGAGGTTCATATCAGTCAGGCGATGAATGTGTCGCGCACCCCGGTGCGCGCCGCGTTGCAGGCATTGGCCGGCGAGGGGTTGCTCGACTATGCCCCCAACCGGGGCTTCACCGTGCGGGCCTTCCAGCTTTCCGAGATTGTCGATGCTTATGATATCCGCGCGACACTGGAAGGTGTCGCCGCGCGCTTTACCGCCGAACGCGGTCTCAGCGCAGCCGAGAAGAAGGTGATCGAGAAAAGCCTTGCCGACGGGGACAAGCTGCTAAAGCGCGGCTCATTCAAGGCTGGTGATCTCTCAGTGTACCGGATCATCAATGGCAATTTCCATGACACCGTTCTCAGCGCTGCGCGCAACCGCATGCTGGCTGAGATGATCCGGATCTGCCATCACGTGCCGATCTCATCGAGCCGCAATATCGTGGCCTTTCATTATCACGATGTGCGCCGCCGACACGACGATCATCATCGCATCTATGAAGCGATCCTCGCCCGACAGCCATGGCGGGCGGAAACATTGATGCGTGAGCATGTCGCGAGCATCAAGGCGTCGCTGGTGCGCAGTTTCCAGGACGGAGAAGGCACGGGTATCGACAGCGTACTGGAGGGGCAGCCTGAATCGCCGTTGCTGCATCGGCTGAAAGCCGACTAACTCTCGTTCACGATCGTCGGCCACCCGATCGGATTGGAGCGTTGGACAAGCTTCGCAAGCCCGAGAATTTGCGGCTCCGAGAAACGTGGTCCAACGATCTGCAAACCCACCGGAAGATTGGTGGTCGTTTTTCCGCCAGGCACCGAGCCGGCCGGAAATCCGACTAGGGTGACAAGAAAAGCCGGCGCGATCCAGTCGATGTAATTGTCGAGCTTGTGGCCGCCGACTTCATCCGGGTAGTTCTTGTCGACCGGATAGGGCGGCACCGGCGCGGCCGGCGTGATCAGGAAATCGTATTGGCCAAACAACTCGCAGAACCGTTTCCAGACCGTCTCGCGCAGATTCTCCGCCGTAGCCGTGTCGCGCACCGTGAGCTTCAGGCCGTCCCGCACATTGCCTTGAAGGTTCGGTCCGAATTGATCGAGCATCGCCATCCGCTCGAGTTGCTGGCCCACCATCCATTCGCCGCGTAGCACTTTGTAGGCGTCGAAGCCGTCGGCGGCGCTGAAGTCGATGACATCGACAATCGCCCCATCCGCTTCGAGCCGGCGAACGGCAGCGCGGCAGATATCGTCGATTTCTCGGTCGACACCGAAGCCGGCGATGTCGGGCGCATAGGCGATACGCAGACCTTTCGCATTGTCGGTCCGCTGCACGATATCGAGCGCGCTCGCCCAGGGCGGCGCAGCCGAGATCGGCCAGAGCGGGTCAAGGCCGATCATGCCATCCAGCATCAGCGCAGCGTCCTCTGCGCTACGCGCTAGCGGACCGTGAACTTGCCCGCCGTCCCACGGCAGCCGCATGCCCCGATTGGGAACGAGGCCGCCGGTCGTGCGCACGCCGACGATCCCGCAGAACGATGCCGGAATGCGGATTGAACAGCCGAAATCCGTGCCCTGCGCGAGCGGCACCATGCCGGTCGCAACCGCGACGGCAGAGCCACCGGAGGAGCCGGCGGGACTGAGAGCCGGATTCCACGGGTTGCGGGTTGCGCCGAACAGCTCATTGACCGTGTTCGCGCCAGTTGCAAATTCCGGCGTGTTGGTCTTGCCGAGAATGATCGCGCCGGCCTTGCGCAATCGCTCGACCGCGGCCGCATCCTCGTCCGGCACGAAATCCTTATAGAGCGGCGAGCCGAACGTAGTGCGGATGCCCTTTGTGAGGGTTACATCCTTAATGACGATCGGCAGACCGTGCAGCGGCAAGTTGCCGCCATCCGTCGTTTCCGCTGCCTTGGCCACTGCACGGGCCTGGTCCTCGACCAGCGTGACAATAGCGTTGAGCGCCGGATTGAAGCGCGCGATGGCCTTGAGATGCGCATCGAGGATTTCGACGGGCGATGCCTTCCGCGTCCGGACTAGCTCGCGCAATTCTACGGCTGAGAGCCGCGATAGATCATCTTGCACAGACGTTATTTCCCGGACCAGTGAACGAAACTCTTCTCGATGAGAAGGAACAGGATGTTGAGCCCATAGCCGAGTGCACCTGCCGCGAAGATGGCAGCATACATTTCCGGCATGTCAAAAAGCTGTTGTGCCTCGAACACACGGAAGCCAAGTCCGTCCACCGAGCCGATGAACATTTCCGCGACCACCACGATAACGAGGGCGAGCGACACGCCATTGCGTAGTCCAACAAAGGTTTGCGGCAATGACTCCATCAGCACCACATCCTTCATCACTTGCCAGCGCGAGGCGCCCATCACCCGTGCCGCGAGAATGCGGGTCTTGCGCGCGTTCATCACGCCGTAGGCGACATTGAACAGGATCACCAATGCCGCGCCGAACGAGGCGACATAGATCTTGGTTGCATTGCCGACACCGAAAATAACCAGGAACAGCGGGAACATCGCAGAGGCAGGCGTCGACCGGAAGAAGTCGATGACGAATTCGACCGAACGATAGAGCCGCTCGCTGGAGCCGAGCACGATGCCGAGCGGAATGGCGATCACGCCGGCCACCGCGATGGCGATGAATGTACGGATCACCGTCTGTATGAAGTCATACAGAAGCCGCCCGCCGGCCATGCCCTTCCAGAGAGCGACGAAGGTCGCATCGGGCGACGGCAGAAGAACCGGATCCACGATCCGCGCCCAATACGCCAGATACCAGACAATGACGAGCCCGAGGACGCCGACCAGCGGCAAAGCTCTATCGACGCGCACCGCAGTCATCGGCGCACCTCCCGCTGGAAGATGTTGAGGCAATGCCCCTTCAGGCTTACGAAATCAGGCTGCGACAAGGTGCGGTCGAGCCGCGGTCGTGCCATCGGCACATGCGGGAAGTCGGCGATGCGCGCCGGTCGCCGCGACAGCAGAAGGACATAGTCCGCGAGATACACGGCTTCTTCGAGATCGTGCGACACCAGCACCATGGTCGTACCGGTTTCTTCGAAGAGCCGCTGCAACTGCTCGCGCATGAACAGCGTCATCTCATAGTCAAGTGCCGAGAATGGCTCATCCAGGAACAGAACCTCGGGATCGACCACCAGTGCCCGCATGATCGAGACAAGCTGCTGTTGTCCACCGGACATCTCATAGGGATAGCGCTTGAGATCGATCTTCACGCCGAGCCGGGCGACCAGTGCGTTGACGCGATCGGTCGCTTCCGGTTCGGGGACTTTGCGCAGCTTCAGCGCGTAATGGATATTAGCGAAGGCTGTCATCCACGGAAACAACGCCTCGCGGTAATTCTGAAACACATAGCCGATACGGGTTTCCGCCAGCGTCTTGCCGCCGAACAGAATGGTGCCGCGATCCACTGGAATAAGTCCGGCGATCATATTGATCAGCGTGGACTTGCCGCAGCCGTTCGGCCCGAAGATTGAAGTAAATTTACCGCGCGGCAGATCGAGATTGAAATCTTCGTAGATGACAGCGCTGTGGAATGTCTTCGACAGACCGCGCACGGTGATATGCGCGGGCGGCTCGCCATCGGGGCCAAACGCGGTGCGGTAGGGACTAATTACGGACGCCACTGCAGTCATGCCATCAGTCCCCACGCAGGTCCGCCACCGGATCAAAACTTTGCCAGATATTTCGACACGTCGACCTTCTCAGGCAGCGTGCCGGTCTTCACAGAATAGTCCATGAAGCGCTGGAAATCATTGATGTCGCTCGGCTTCATGTTGCTGACCATTTCGAACTTCACCAGCGGAACGGTATCCACGATATCGTCGGGCGTGAAGGTGTTCTTCACAAGATGCTTTCGTGCCTCAGTCGGGTTTTCATTGATGAACTTCACGGCTTTTCCCCAGGCCGCGGTGAAGCGCTTGGCCACATCGGGTTTTGCCTTGATGAAATCGCTGGAGAGGGCGCAGCCGCCGACCCATGCATTCGCCTGCGGATCGCCCAGCACGTACTTGGCGATGACGCCGGCTTCGAAGGTTGAGGCAACGCCGTTCTTTTTCATCACGCTCGCGTTTGGCTCAAGCGTATAACCCGCATCGAACGTGCCGGCCGTCATCGCGTTCACGTGCTGGCCCATGTCGAGTTGATCGAGCTGGTAGTCGCCTTCCTTCAGACCAGCGGCCGCAAGCGCGGCGCGCGCCATCGTCACATTGGCCGGTCCGGGCGCCGACATGATCTTCTTGCCCTTCAGATCGGCGAGCGATTTGATTTCGAGGCCCTTGCGGACGACGATCTGCTCCATCTGATATTTCGCGTTCTGGCTGTTCAGCGAAATATACATCGCAACGCCAGGTTTCTTCAGATTGGCGTTCATACCTTCGATGGTGACGAGCACCGCCGAAGCGTCGATCTGGTTGCCGATCAGTGCAGCGACATTCGGCGGCCCGCCGATCAGTCGCGTCATCTCGATATCGATATTGTTTTCCTTGAAGAAGCCGCGTTCGAGCGCGACGAACAGCGGCAGTGTCGATGACACCGGGAAAACGCCGACGCGGACCTTGTCCTGCGCCTGAACGGTTGCTGTGGCTACAAGCGACAGCGCCAACGCCGCCGCAGAACTCTGAAGGAAACGCGATAGTATCGACATGACCAGACTCCTGCTCCCTGAAAGGCCGGCACTTTTCTTATCGTTGTGACGTCGATTGACGCATCCGCGGCCCGCCGGCGTCAATCTTCTCAACCAAGCTTGAGTTTGCCGGCAGTCTCCGGCGCCAATGTTTCTTATTTCAGTGTCGGCTCCTCACCGACATCGACTCGACCGGAGTTGATGTCAGCTACTCGCCGACATCCACTATAGCAATGACCGGGCCACCGCCTTGTGGCCCCTGATGCATGGCATCGACCGAAACGAACACGGCCGGATCGCCGATCGCCGCTGCGGCGACGCCGCCGACCGCGCCCTTGGAATGGCGATGGTGATGCACGTCGGAATCGTCCAGCATGATCTGGCGGCGACCGCGCAAACGGCCTGTGCGATCAGCTTCGCATTTCATGAAGCAATTGACGAGCTTGCCGTTGAGATCGCTCGCGCGAGGCCGGTCGGGCAACGCGAGGCCTGCATTGCGGATCGCGTCATAGATCCCGTCGATATCGAGCGCGTCCTTCATGACGCTGTGGCCGATCCGGTAGCGACCACCGGCATCGGCTTTGTTGCCGAGCAGCACAATCTGCGCCTGATCGAGTTCCACACCGGACGAGCATGATGCGACCGATGAATAAAGATCGAGGTTGCGGCAAATGTCTTCTGCTTTCGGCATCGAAATCTCGCCGAGCGCAACGGCGATGCCGAGGCCCGTAGTGCCGTTCGAGATGCCCATCGAGTCGTGCACTTCGCAGGCCACATCCTTGCCGCGCGAATGAGCATCGTGAATGGTTTCGATCGTCAGCAGCGGCGTCTTGGTCTGGACGTAGTGCACGTCGCGAGGATCGGAAATACCGGCGTTCTTCATTGCTAGACGCACGCCCTCGGCGACTTTTACGACCATTGCGATGCGGCCGATATCTTCAGGCAGAATGACAGGGCTGAGCGCCGTGCCCATCGCAAGGCGTGGCTTGCCGCCCGATCCGGCCTTGTTATTGCGTGCGAAAACAGTGGCATGCGGCGTAATCACGCCGTCACAACCGCCCGACCACACCATCGGGATCTGCTTGATGTCAGCTTCGGAGCGCGTGCCATGCTTCCTCAGGACGCCGCGGAAAGCCTGATCGGACAGAATACGGGTGAAATCGTTCACGCCGCCATTGCCTTCGGTCTTTCCGATAACGGCAATCACCTCATCGGCTTTGAAACGTCCGGAAGCGACATGCTCCTCAAGGCCGGACGCATCCATGACGCTCTTGATTTCGACTTTAACAACGTCAATCGCCATTGTTTTTTGCGATCCCTCCCTGATATTCCGACCTTAGTTTCCGAGCCGCGGCGTCCTTCGTCCAACACCAATTATCGATGCGGCCATCGGAAATTCCGATACCTGCTAAAGGTTCTGCTCGTCGATGCCGCGATCGATCACAGGTAACTTCCGGCTCCGGCCAATGCGTATCCGGTCCCGCGCATCGGCCGTATTCTTCGCATGTGCGAAAAGTTCGCCGTTAGCTCCTTTTTCAAGCAGCACACCATAATCCTCCTGCGCCGCCTGCATCGATATCTTGCCCTGAATGACATCGAGGAGGACGAGTTCAGGCTCGCGGTCCAAAGGATCGCCCCACCCGCCACCGCCAGTTGTCTCCACGCGGACGACTTCGCCCTTCCTGACCGGTTCGCCATCGACCAGGCCGCCGAGCTTGCGTTGGTTCGGACCATCAGGGTCGACCGTGACCACGAACGGCTTGCCCGCCTGTCCGCCATTCACGCCGTAGCAGCCGAGCAAAACGCGATCTGCGGTGACAATCGTATGGCAATCCACCAGCGCGCGGTAATGCTTTTCGTAACCGAGACCGCCACGCCGTTGTCCGGCACCACCTGAATCCGTGCGCAGCGCAAGCTTCTCGACCACGAACGGAAATTTCGTCTCAGTGAACTCCGCCGGCTGATTGCGCGAGTCTGGTACGATATGGATCGCATCGTTGCCATCGGCGTAATAACGCCCGCCCGATCCGCCGCCCAGCACTTCGCGCGAGAGGAACGGCTTGCCTTCAAGGTCGGTACCGTAAAAGCCGGTATAGCGGATCGTTTCCTGATCCGCCGGCATGCGCCCGTCCACGGCCTGCGCCACGACGCCTGCTAGCAATGACAGACAACGCAGCAGCACGAAGGAGCGCGCATTGGTTGGCGCCGGCCAGATCGGCGTGATCAGCGTGCCCTTGTCCGGAAACACCACATCGAAAATGTCGCACACGCCTTCATTGACGTTGATCTCGGCCGCACGCTCCGGCGTATCGGCGAGGTTGCGCAGGATCGGTGCGATCCATTTGACCAGGAACGCGCCATCCGCGTAATCGGCCGGCCAGTTGAGCGGCCCGTCGGATTGCGGGTCGGTGCCGGTGAAGTCCAGCACGATCTTGTCGCGTGTCTTCGTCATCTTCAGCGCGATCTTGTGAAGCTTCACGCGGCCGTCGATCTCGCGCTCCACGTAGTCGTGCCAGACGTAATCGCCGTCGGCGATCTTCGGCATCAATTCGTCGCGAAAGATGTTGCGGCACTTTTCGATGATCGCCTGGAAGCAGGCCTCGACGGTTTCGGTGCCGAAACGCTGGAACAATTCCTCCATCCGCTTGGCGCCCATGATGCAGGCCTGGATTTCGCTGTCGAGATCGGCGGACAGGATCTCTGGCAGACGGGTGTTGCGCCGGATGATCTTGAAGGCTTCGTCGTTACGCACGCCTTCCGAATAGACGCGGATCGGTGGCACCGCGAGGCCTTCCTCGAACACCGATTGCGCCGTTCCCGGCATCGAGCCCGGCACACGTCCGCCGATGTCATCGTGATGGCCGAAAGCCTGGATGTAGGCGACCACTTCGCCGTCATGAAACACTGGAACGGTGGAGCACAGATCGGGCAAGTGGCCGATGCAGCCCTCCGTCAGATAGGTGTCGTTCATGATGAAGACGTCGCCCGGCTTCATCGTTTCCGGCGGATAGTCGCGGATCACCGCCTGCGGCATCGCCGAATAGGAGCGGCCGGTGAGCTTGCGCGAATACTTGTCGAACAGGCCGACGCGATAGTCATGCGCTTCGCGGATCATCGGCGAGCGCGCGGTGCGTTCGATCGCATATTCGATCTCGGCTTCGATCGAATTCAATGTGCCTTCGACGATCTGCAGGATGATCGGATCGACGTCGGCCGCGGCCGGGCGGGCGGGGGCGGTCGGCCAGGGGTGGGCCGACTTGGTGGCCAGTGAAGGACGGGTCTGGATGTTCATCGGCGTCGTCCTCAGTTCGTTTTGCTTTGGCGGATGATCATGATGCCGTGGTCGTCCACGGTCAGCGTTTGTCCGGGGAATACGACCGTGGTCGAGCCGAATTCCTCGACGATGGCGGGGCCAGCAATCGTCGCGCCGGGTGCGAGCTTGGCGCGATCGAACACCGGCGTCTCGCGCGCACCGCCGTCGAAATAGACCGGGCGGCCGGATTTCGGCTCAGACTTGGCGGCGGACGACTTTGCGAGCTTCGGCAGGCTCGGTCGTTCGATCATGCCAAAGCCCGACACGCAGAAATTCACCAGTTCGATCCGCTGCTCGCCCTTGTAGTCGTAACCGAAGGTGCGGCGATGGGCGGCGTGGAAAGCGTCGATCAGCGTATCGACGAAGGCGCGGTCGATCGCGCCGCCCGGCGCTGTCACCCGCACTTCCATCGACTGGCCGGCGTAACGCAGGTCCGCCTCGCGCACGAGCCGGATGCGATCCTTGGCGATGCCGTCTTCTTCCAGTCGGGTGATCGCGCCGCTTTCCAGACCGGCATAGATCTCCGCGATCGCGGCAAGGTCGATCTTCTCTTCCGGCATCACGCGGGTGACCATCTGGTCGTTGCGCCAGTCCACCGCCAAGAGACCGAAGGCGGCGAGATTGCCGGGGCTGGGCGGGATGATGCAGGCCTGCATGCCGATCAGTTGCACCACGGCGGCGGACTGCACCGGGCCAGCGCCGCCGAACGACAGCAGCGCGAAGTCACGCGGATCGATACCGCGCTGGATCGTCATCTGCCGGATGCGGTTGGCCTGATTCCAGTTGGCGATCTCGATGATGCCGGCGGCGATTTCCTGCGCGGTCATCTTCGAGCCGAGCCGCTGGGCAAGGTCGGCCATGCCCTTGGTGGCGCGATCGACATCGAGCGCGATGCCGCCGCCGATCAGTGCGGCGGGGAGACGGCCCAGCACCAGGTTGGCGTCGGTGATAGTCGGCTGGTCACCGCCGTTCGGATAACACATCGGCCCGGGATCGGCGCCGGCGCTCTTCGGTCCGACCTTCAGATGCCCTTCGCGCGAGATCCAGGCGATCGAGCCGCCGCCGGTGCCGATGGTCTCGATGTCGATCATCGGGATACGCACCGGGAAGGGGCCGACCGAACCGGAATTGGTGAGCTGCGCGATGCCCCCTTCGATCAGGCTGAGATCGGTCGAGGTGCCGCCGGCATCCAGCGTGACGACATTCTCGAAGCCCGCGAGTTTCGAAATCACCGCGCTGCCGAGCACGCCGGCTGCCGGACCCGACAACGCCGTGGTGATCGGCTTGTTCACCACCTGGCCGGCGCTCATCACGCCGCCATTCGACTGCATGACCAGGAACGGCTTGCCGCTCAACCGGTCGCCCAGCGCATCCTTCACGCGCTTCAGATAGCGATCCATATGCGGCTTCACGAACGCATCGACCAGCGTGGTGATGGTGCGCTCATATTCGCGATATTCGGGCAGCACCTGCGAGGAGATCGACACCGTGCAGTCCGGATACTCCTCCTGCAAAATCTCCAGCACGCGCTTTTCATGCGCATCGTTGGCATAGGCGTGGATGAGGCACACGCCGACCGCGCGGATGTTCTTCGCCTTGAAGAAGCGCGCCGCCTCGCGCACGTCGTCCTCGTTCAGCGGGCGCAATTCCTCGCCCTTGAAATTCAGCCGGCCGCCGACTTCGCGGATCAGTTCCAGCGGGACCGGGCGCTCCGGCTTCACCCAGAAATACGAATTGCCGTAGCCGTCCGGCACCGCCTGGCGGGCGATCTCCAGCACATGCCGGAAGCCGCCGGTGACGATCAGGCCGAGCGCGGTGATCTCGCCCTGCAGCAGCGCGTTGGTGGCGACCGTGGTGCCGTGCGCGAGGCCGAGCAGGTTGTCTTCCGTGGCGCCGACTTCGCCCAGAATCTTGTTCACGCCGTTGACCAGACCGAGCGCCGGATTGGCCGGCGTGCTCGGGACCTTGGTCACGGAAACGGACCCCGTCGCGCGATCGACGCAGACGATGTCGGTGAAGGTGCCGCCGGTATCGATCCCGATGCGGAGATTGGCCGCTTGCGCCATGGAGGGCTCCATCAATGTCTGCCCTCAGCGTCTCTCCACACCCCTCCCTGAGTCCAACATCATTTTGTGATGGAGATATCGGCTAAACCGATGGCATGATGTCCCGGCGGCGCGACAGAAGCGTTTTACAAGGAATTTTGCACCGCAATACCCGCCTGGGAGGGCGTCTTTGCATGGAATTTCGGCAAATCCGATACGCACTGGCGGTGGCCAAGGAGCGCAGCTTCACCAAGGCGGCGACCCGGATGAGCATCTCCCAGTCCGCCGTCTCCGAGCAGGTGAAGCTCCTGGAAGAGCGCATCGGCTTCTCGCTGTTTCGCCGCACCGGCCGCGGCATCGAGCCGACCGAGCGCGGCCGCATGTTCCTCTATGAAGCCGAACGCGTCGCCACCGACCTGATGAATCTCTCCGATGTGGCGCGGCGGCTCTCCGGCGTCGGCGTCGAGTCGCTGAACATCGGCATCGGCTCCGGCCTTGCGCCGATCCTGCTGCCGCGCATGTTTCCCGACAGCAGCTTTCCGGCCAATCTGCATCTCGAAATCAAGACCGCGCCGACCCGCGTGATCTTCGACGATCTGCATGACGAGCGGCTGGATCTCGGCATCGTCACCGAAGTCGCGCCGGACCGCGTGCCGTCCGGTCTGATCGGCGTGGCGCTGTTCGACATCGACATGGTGCTGATCGTGCCGCCGCATCACACGCTCGCCGCCGGCGAGAGCCCGGTCGACATCACGCTGCTGATCGAAGAGCCGATCATCATGAACGAACTGTCGATCGGCTACGGGCAGATCGTCTCCACCATGTTCAACGATCTCGGCATCCGCCCGCGCATCCGCGCGGTGGTGGACAATGTCGAGACCATCAAGGTGATGGTGCAGACCGGCGCCGGCATCGCCGTGATCCCGGCGGGTGCGGGCGATACCGAAGTGAAGCTCGGCCTGCTGGCGATGCGGCCGCTCGCGCAATCGCGCCGCGTTGTCATCAATGCGTATCGCTCGCGCCAGGCGCTGTCGCGCCGCAAGGAAGTGCTGGTGCAGCAGATGATCGGCCCGACGCGGGAGACATGACCTTCACCCTCCCCTTGCGGGGGAGGGTCGCTGTGAGTGAAGCGAGCAGCGGGGTGGGGT
>JAFAFP010000159.1 GCA_023423415.1 Pseudomonadota bacterium
ATCCTAGGCGGGCTCGGAAGCATGCCCGGTGCGGTCGTGGGAGGTTTCCTTGTGGGCCTAATCGAGTCGCTGGCATCGGGTTACATCGACACATCGCTGCAGGAGATCGCGGCCTTTGTCGTCATCATGGTGGTTCTCGTCTTCATGCCGTCCGGTCTGTTCGGCGTCTATGGGCAGCGCCGCGCATGACCAGCATACTCTCCCGCATCATTACACCGCTCACGGCACTTGCAGTTGCCGTACTGTTCGCGCTCGTGCTGCCGCTGTACGCGAACAAATATGTGGTGTTCGCCGCCAATCTCGCCTTCGTCTACATCATCCTCGCCACCGGCCTGAACGTGCTGCTCGGCTACACCGGCCTCCTCGCCTTCGTGAATGCAGCCTTGTTCGGTGTCGGCGCGTATGGGATGGCGATCTTACGGACACACTACGGCGTCCCGTACGCTGTTGCTCTGCCGGCCGGCGCGGTTGTCGCGCTTGTCATCGGCGTTCTCGTCGCCCTCCCCGCCCTGCGTCTTTCCGGCCTCTATCTGGCCCTTGCGACGATCGCATTCGCACAATTCGCATTCTGGGTTTTCAGTCATTGGGACTCGGTCACGGGCGGCCCGTCTGGCGTCCGCGTTGCACCGGTAGACTATCTCCTCCCTGTCGAATGGGACGTGGCCCACTATTATGTCAGCCTTGCCATTGCCTGCGCGGTCATCTGGCTGACGGCCAATCTCCTCCGCTCACGTATCGGCAGGAGCTTCGTCGCCGTACGCGAGAGCGAAGTCGCCGCTGAATCCCTCGCGATTGACATCACACGGGTGAAGACGATCGCTTACGGCCTGAGCGCCTTTCTGGCCGGGCTGGCAGGCGGTCTGTTCGGACCGATGCTGTCGCTTGTCGTGCCGGAAAGCTACGACCTGTTCCAGGTTATCGTGCAGTTTGCGATGGTCATCGTCGGCGGCCTGGGTTCGCTGGCCGGATCGGTGATCGGAGCCGTCGCGCTGATCTGGTTGCAGGAGGCGTTGAGGGCTTTCAAGGAATTACAGGAAATTGCCTTCGGTGGAATGATCCTTCTCACCGTCCTGTTCCTGCCCGGCGGTATCGTGCAGCTCATCCGCAATCTGCTGCCGAGTTGGAAAGAGCCGCTGCGCCGGAGGTGTCCCTGATGGAGCGGCCATCAAAACTCGAAACACATCAGCTCAGTGTCGCGTTCGGCGGCCTCACCGCACTCGACAAAGTGGACCTCGTCATCGGTGCAGGCGAGATCCGGGGCATCATCGGCCCGAACGGCGCAGGCAAGACCACCCTACTCAACGCCATTACGGGAGTCAGCCGTCCAACTGCTGGCGAAATCCGCCTCGATGGCCAGTCGATCCTCGGATTGAAGGGCAACGAGATCGCGGCACGCGGATTACGCCGCACCTTCCAGACGAGCCAGCTCTTCAAGGGTATGACGGTGCTCGAGAACGTCATGACGGGTCTGCACGCCAAGCTCGAGACATCGATCTTCGATGCGGCGTTCGGGCTGTCGAGACTGTGGCGCGAGGAGCGTGAGGCGGCCGACCGCTCTCTCGCGATGCTCGATTTCGTCGGAATGCGCCAATTCGCCGAGCGTGACGGCGGCGAACTGTCGTTCGGTCAGCAGCGCATCGTCGAGATCGCACGCGCGCTCGTCAGCGAGCCGCAAGTTCTGCTTCTCGATGAGCCTGCCGTCGGCCTCAGCCTCAACCGCGTGATCGAACTGGAAGAGCTTCTCCGCAAGATACAAAGCGAACGCGGTGTAACGATCGTGCTCATCGAGCATGTCATCCGCGTCGTCATGAACGTTTGCGATCGCGTCACGGTGCTGGCATCGGGTCGCAAGATCGCAGAAGGAACCGCTGACGCGGTAGCGTCCGACAAGGACGTGATCGAGGCCTATTTGGGACGCGCTGTCGATGCTGTCGGTCAGAAATCTTAACGTCTGGTACGGCATCACGGAGGTGGTGCGCGACGTCACCTTCGAGGTGCCCGAAGGGCGCGTGATTGCACTCATGGGTGGCAACGGCGCGGGCAAGTCGACCATCCTGAAAACCGTCAGCGGTCTTATCAAGCCTCGCGGCGGCAGCATCACGTTCCGCGGCGCTGAGGTAGCGGGACGCCATCCCCACGATGTCGTTATCGCCGGACTGGTGCAGGTACCGCAGGGCCGCTTCGTTTGGCCGGGCATGACTGTTGAGGAAAATCTCGAACTTGGCGCCGTCACGCGACGCGACAAGGCGGAAATCCGGGCCGGCATCGATGAAGCGTACACCTTGTTTCCGAGCCTCGCGCGCAAGCGCGATAACAAGGCGGGGCAGCTTTCCGGCGGTGAGCAGCAGATGGTCGCCATCGGTCGCGCGATGATGGCCAAGCCCCGCCTGATGATGATGGACGAGCCGTCCGCCGGCCTAGCCCCGCGGGTGGTCGAGGAAATGATCGATGCCATCCGCGAGCTCAATCGTCGTGGACTGGCCATCCTGCTCGTCGAACAGAACGTCGGCGTGGCGGGAGCTCTCGCCGAAACAGCCTATGTGCTCGCCAACGGCGAGGTGTCTTTCACGACGACCGGTGCCGCGCTCGCCACGGATCCGCAGGTGATCCGCAGCTACCTGGGACGCTAAGGCAGCCACGATGACGGCTGAAATTTGAACGAAGGAACGAGGCTGAAATGCTTTGGATCGGAATCGACGTAGGCGGCACATTCACGGACGCCGTCGCCTATGACGCGGAAAACAACGCCTTTACCTATGCGAAGGCGCCATCGACACCAGCCGATCCGACCAAGGGCGTGCTCGATGTTCTGGAGCTTCTCAAGCTCGACATGAAGCGGGTCGAGCGCTTCGTGCACGGCGTCACCATCGGCACCAACGCTGTCCTCGAAGGCAAGGGCGCCGAGTGCTGGATGCTCGTTACCAAGGGCTTCAAGGATGTGCTCGAGATCGGCCGCACCAATCGGCCGGTGCTTTACAATATCCGATCACAAAAGCAGAAGCCGCTCATTCCACGCACCCGCTCCATCGAGATCGATGAGCGGCTGATGTACGACGGCAGCGTCCGTAAGCCGCTCGACGCATCGGATATCAAGGCGGCCATCAAGCAGATCCCGGACGGCGAGAATGTCGCCATCGCCATCTGCTTCCTGCACAGCTATGCCAATGAAGATCACGAGAATGCAGCCAAGGCCGTTGTAACCGCCGAGCGGCCCGAGCAATTCGTCTGCTCCTCCGCGGACGTGCTGCCGCAGTTCCGCGAATATGAGCGCTTCAATACGACCGCACTCAATACATACATCGGTCCGCTGATGGGCCGCTATCTGACGCGCCTGAAAGACAAGCTGCGCGAACGCGGCTTCCGTCGCGATCTCTACATCATGACATCGAACGGTGGCGTTTCCACCGCAGAGCGCGCCAAGCAGCTTCCAATCACAACTGTGCTCTCCGGGCCTGCCGGCGGTGTGGCGGCCGCCGTGCATCTGGGCGCGGCCCTCAACATCGAGAACATCATCACCTGCGACATGGGTGGAACGTCGACCGACGTCTGCCTGGTCGAGGGCTTGAAGATCCCACTCACGAACGAGCAGAAGATTTCGAACTACGCCAATCGCACACCACAAATCGAAATCAACGCGGTGGGTGCCGGCGGCGGCTCGATCGGATGGCTGGATGCAGGCGACATTCTCATGGTTGGACCGCAGAGCGCCGGGGCCTACCCGGGACCCGCCTGTTACGGCCGCGGCGGAACAGAACCTACGGTCTCGGATGCAAACCTCATTCTCAACCGCCTCTCGGGAGATTCGCCGCTTGCCGGCGGCCAGATCCGGCTCAACCGCGAGCTTTCACTCGAAGCTGCGCGCAAGCTTGGAGCCCGAATCGGATTGGATGAAGTGAAGCTTGCCGACGGCATCATCCGCATTGCGGTTGCGCGCATGGTCTCGGCCATCAAGCAGATCTCGATCGCGAACGGCCACGATCCACGCGATTTCGTGCTGCTGCCTTATGGCGGCGCTGGCCCGATGCATGCCGTCGCTATCGCCGAAGAATTGGAGATGTCGCGTGTGCTGGTGCCGCTGGGGCCGGGCAACTTTGCCGCCTTCGGCTCGCTGATCTCCGACATCCGCCGGGATTACGTGAAGACCCGCACGATGCAGCTCGATGAGAATTCCTGGCCAGCAATCGAGGCAGGCTTCGCCGAGCTGGAAGCCCAGGCCAAGGAAAATCTTCTGTCCGAGGGCGTACCCGAAAACGACATTGTTTTGGTCAGGTCAGCAGGAATGCGCTTCCTGGGGCAATCCTGGGAGCTGAACGTCGATCTGCCACCGAGCGTGCAATCCATCGGCGATCTGACTGCTGCCTTCGCCGATGTGCATGATCGCCGGTTTGGTCATCGCAGCGGTGGCACCGCCGAAATCGTGACATTCCGGGTCGGCGGGATCGGGCGGGTCAGCAAACCGGGCCTGCACAAGCTGCCTGCAGGGCGTGCCAAAACCGATGCCCGCGTCGGTCAGCGAGAGGTCTATTTCGACGGCGCCTATCGCGAAACGCCTGTCTATCTGCGGGAGCGCCTTGCGCTTGCCCAGGCCGTGGAAGGGCCGGCCGTGATCGAGGAAAGCGGATCAACGACTGTCCTGCCGCCGGGCTGGCGTGCAACGGTTCTCGATCACGGTGAGCTGATGCTGTCCAAGCTCTGACAAACACCAAACTCTCAAGCCAGACACTCAAGGGCTATCATTGTGACCAAATCCCCCGCCCCGTCTATCGATCCCATCACTTTGGAAGTTGTGTGCGAAGGCCTCATCGCGATCGTGAGGGAAATGCGCGCAAACATCATCCGCGCCTCCTATTCCTCGGTCATCTACGAGTTCGATGATTTTTCCTGCGCGCTGTTCGGACCCGATGGCCAGATGGTCGCTCAGTCGTGGGATCATCCCGGCCACGTCCTGCCCTTGCCGTGGGGCGTGCGCTGTGCCTTCGAAGACTTCAAGGATGATCTCCACCCCGGCGATGCCATTCTCCTGAATGACCCCTACCGTGGCGGCACGCATCTCAACGACGTGACGCTGCTGTTCCCGGTCTTCGATGAGAGCGGAAAGCTCATCATCTTTCCCGCCGTCCGTGCCCACTGGGTGGATGTCGGCGGCATGGTGCCGGGAAGCTATTCGGGGCTTTCCACGAATATCTATCAGGAAGGCGTACGCATCCCGCCAATCAAAATTTACGAGCGCGGCAAAGTCAATCGCTCGGCGATTTCGCTGCTGATGGCCAACATGCGCGTTCCCGAAGAGCGCGAAGGCGATCTCAATGCTTCGCTCGGCGCCTGCAAGGTTGCTGAGACACGCATCCGCAAGCTGATCGACAAATATAGTTGGAACACCGTTTGGGATGCGGTGAGCCTCAACCTCGATCGCACGGAGCGGCGACTGCGCGAGAAGATCGCCGAGTTACCGGACGGCGATTATTATTACGAGGACTACTTGGAGTTCTTCAACGCCGGGAAGCTCGATCCGGTGCTCGCGCGGATCAAGCTGACGGTCAAAGGCGACCACATCACTGCCGACTTCGAAGGAACCAATCCTCAGGTTCCGGGCGTGGTCAATAACTCGCTCGCGGTTGCGGGTGCCGGCGTGTTTGTCGCCGTGAAGTCGACGCTCGATCCGGGCGGCGCCGTCAACGAAGGTGCATTCCGTCCTATCACGCTGAAAGCTCCGCCGGCCTCGATTTTCAATGTCGCGCTCGATGCACCAGCCGGTGCCCACGGCGAAGTTCGCAAGCGCGCCGTCTCGGTCAGCCTCGGCGCTCTCTCGCAGATCATTCCGGACAAAGTTTCGGGTGATCTGTGCGGCGCATCCTTCCCGAATGCCATCGGCGGCTGGAACCCGAAGCGCAACCGGCAGTACGTTTATTACGAATCCCCAGCCGGCGGAAATGGT
Organism: Pseudomonadota bacterium; assembly: GCA_023423415.1. GTDB lineage: Bacteria > Pseudomonadota > Alphaproteobacteria > Rhizobiales > Xanthobacteraceae > Pseudorhodoplanes. The sequence goes on from JAFAFP010000159.1 coordinate 5,936, forward strand.
GGGTTAAGTGACGCCGATGGGCCGAGCGCATTCGTCAACATCGACTTCGGCAACTTGCCGTCGATCCATAATGTCGAGTCGATCGAGAATGAAATGCCGTTGCTGATCGATAGCTGTTCGATCCGTGTCGATGGCGGCGGTCCGGGCAGGTTCCGCGGCGGTGTTGGCCTGGTGCGCAACGTCCGACTGCTCGATAAGGAAGGCCAATATTCCGTGCTGTGCGACCGCGGCGTCATCCCACCTTGGGGGATATCCGGCGCTGGTGCCGCCAAGCCTTACCATCTTTCAATCGACCGGAAGGGAGAGCGGATCGAATTCGATACGCCGGGTAAGGTCACCGGCTATCCGGTCTTCAGGGATGATGTCGTCATCATCCGTTCTTCCGGCGGCGGAGGATACGGAGATGCGCTGGAGCGCGATCCTCAGCGGGTCGCGGATGACGTGGCCTATGGCTACGTATCCGTGGAAGCTGCGCGCGATCAGTACGGTGTGGTTTTAAGGGCTGACGGTTCGGTCGATGCCGACGCCACGCGGCGCCAGCGAGACCTGCTCGCCGCCGGGCGCTTCCGAGCAACTGTCGTCGCCGATGAGAAGCTGGACCCGTATGAAGGCGACAAGGGCCGCCATCGCGTTATCGATCTCGCCGATGTCGACGCCAAGACGTTGGGCGTCAAGACCGATGATATGGTGGAGATATTTGGCAACAATCCCGCGCCCTTGCGGGCTTGGGTTCGGATAGGAAAAAGGTCGCAAGGAACAATTCCTCTTGATGCGTTCGGGCAGCGCGTGCTGGGTGTGAGAGATGGCGACGAAGTACTCATTCGCTTTGTTTGGACACCTCGCGTTCCCAAAGGATTATCGAAGTGACACGATTTAACCTCGTCGCTGAGCATGCCGCAATGGCAGGGTGGGGATGAACCCGCCTATCGCTTTGGTGCCGAATTGCTGCGGTGACTGGCACATGGATCACGTGCGCGGCGTGCCAAACCATCCGCAGACACGGTTTGTCAGCGACGTGCGCGCTATCGCAGCCTGACGCTGCCAGCGCCAGCTGCTGCGTGGTCGGTGACGTCTTCGGCCTTCATGGTCGAGGGCAGCATCCAGGCGATGATGTAGCGTGAGAATCATCGAGGATCGAACCAGCCCCAGCCGATCACCTTCGGATATGTGAAGTCCGTCGCAGATGGACTTGGATGGATGTCGGGAAACTTGGGTTTGGCGGAAGGGTAATCCGCCAACATGCATTGATAGTCCTAGATTTTTTGTGCAAATCTATGTTTACCCATGCCTTTACCCATCTTCATTGGGCTGGATTATCAATCCTCATTCGATGCCCCGGAGCCAGCAATCGGCAACGGCATGAACCGATCCGATCGACGCGGTTGCGCCGTTAGGCTCGCCTTTCTCGAAGTCCCCGATCTGCCCCATCTGGTTCGTCACATGGGCAAAACAAAGCGCCGGTTTGCCGCGTGCTTCTGTGAAGGCGTAAAGAGCGGCAGCCTCCATTTCCACCGCAAGAAGCCCTCCCGCCCCGCGCTGCTGCGATGGCTTCGGGCATTTCTCTGTAGGGCGCGTCGGTGGCCCAGGACGCACCTTACTCGACCGGGGTGCCTGATTGCGCAAAGGCGGACACGATGGTCGAGAGGAGTGCCGGGTCGGCAGTCGCATAGTCCCTATACCCAGGCAGGTAATGATAGCTCGTCCCTTCGTCACGCAGCGCGCGGTTGATCAGGATGCCCTGCTCCTCTCGCACTGGGAAGTGGACAGCGACGCAGCCGACAAGCTGGTGACAGCAGCGGTCCAGGCCATGTCGAAGACCGAGGGTGTCGGCCGTGCCGAGGCGCTACGTCGTGCCATGCTCGCTACAATGAGCAACACCTCTCGTCCCACCAACTGGACGCCAGCGTGGCATCCCTCGGTTTGGGCGCCTTTTGCCGCCGTCGGAAGGCACACCAAGAAGTTGAATGAACGGCTACGTTTTGAACGTGCTCCATCGAGTAGAGTATTAAAATGCAGCGTTCCCGATCGGTGCGACCGGCTTGGCCCGCGGCTGCGATCTGAGCGCTGACAGTTCCGATGAACCGGCCAGATCAGCGGTCTGTATCCACAGTTCCGACGCACTGACCGTACGAGTTTGAGCTACTGGCTTTGGCACCATCAGACTACGAGGCCCTCCACAAACCCCTCAGGGTATGCGCAACCTCATGTGGCGCCGATTAGCACATATTTTTTAATATGGTCTGTCTTTACAATACTGTCATATGACCGTTTTGTGATAACCCATGCGCTCCGTTCGTCATCGGCAGAGGAAACGATGGGGAAATCAGCAAAACGGTCATCTCGACGGTTTCTCCCGAGAGAGACATCGCCTGCGAAATTCTTTGAGGCGCTTAATGCCGTCGGCTGCCGCTACGTGGTGTTACGCTGGTTCAACTCCCTACCGCATCTCGATCCAGGTGAGGATATCGACATTCTCGTGCACGATGAGGATGTCGATAAAGTCCGTGCGCTACTCACTCCGAGGCCCATGCTCGCCCGTCTTTCGAGACGCAAGAACTTGGTCCGGTGCGATGTCTATAGCGTCTCGGGTCTGGCCGGGAGCGCCTATAAGGGTGTTGCCTACTACCCACCCCATCTGGCTCAAGGCATTCTTGAGCGCGCGGAACATCACCCTTCCGGCGCCATGGTGCCTTCGACGCGGGACTATTTCTACAGTCTCGCTTTCCATGCGCTCTATCAAAAGGGTGTCCGTTCGGGTTTGCCGGTCGCTGACCCGGCCATCTCCCCGAACTCCAATCCTGAACATGACTACTGCCAGACGCTACAGCAGCTCGCCGATCAACTCGCAATTCCCGTACGGATTGAGATGAATGCGCTCGACAATGAACTTGCGCGCGCGGGCTGGAGGCCACCCATTGACTTCATGGAGCGGGTTCTGCCGGATGACGCATGGGTGCTTTCGCAAGTAGCCGCAAAGCGCAGCACCGAGCGCACCGTGAACGGGCTTGCCGTGTTTATCGTGCGCGAGCGGGCGCTCGATCATCCAAGTATCGTCGAAGAAATCACGGAGCTCCTCGATAAAGACGGCTTCAATATTCTCGCCGTCAGTCATCTCCCGGCCGAATTGCGCAACGTTGCCGAGCGCGAGATCCGTGGCGGCAACTGGGGCACGGGGCCGTGGCTCGTTGCTGGTGGCCGTCCAGCTGTTGCGATCGCGGCTTTGGACGTGTTCCCGATCGCGCCGGACAAGCGCCTTCGGAAGCATCATCCACGCGCAGATAACGCGCGCGTGTTCGCATCCAAGGACCGTATCCGCGACCGAGCAAACCGGAGCCTGCCTCCGCATCAGAGGACCAATATCGTTCACTCGTCGGACAATGCAGGCGAGGCCGCAGCTCATCTCAGGATGCTGTTTCCAGAAAACCATGATGCGATATGTGATGCCGCCGCCCAGTTATCAGAGGTCGTTTGCGCGCCGGGCGAAGTCGTCCGCCGCCTCAATAGAAGTGGACGCAACGCCATCGTCGAGATCATCCGCCGCGATGACGGCAGCATTGCCGTTTGCAAGCGCTTTCGTCCAGGAAAGGAGAATTTCTTCAAGCGTGAACTACACGCGCTCTCGACCCTTCGGGCGATCTGCCCGGATGTTGTTCCGGACATCCTGGAGCGAGGCCAGAACTATATCGTAATACCCTATTATAAGGACGTGCGAAGACGCATCGCCGGAGTAGAGCTGCCAATTCCGGTTATGGCACTACGCAAGGCGTTCCTAGCTGCACAAACTTTTTTCGAGCACGGCTTCGAGCTGCGCGATTTTCGACCGCACAACCTGATTGTCGAGGGTAAGAACCGCGTCAAGATCATCGACTACGAGGAAGCGTACGAGATCAGTCCAAGCAACGGGCGGTCGCGTTTCGGCAGCTTGCGGACCTTCCAGCCCATAGTCTTTGACAATGACTGGGGGCGTGCTGTCGGCCTTTCCCTGCAAAGCTTGCTCAACGATCCACCCTGGCGTCTCTATCTCAAGCGTTGGACAGTCGGCTATCCAATGGCCTGTGTTTCGGTGTTCAGAAAGGCTCGCCGGAACCTCGCGAGAAGCATTGCTCGGCGCCGCGAGCGCATAGCGGTCAAGAATGCCCGCCGCGCGGCCACTGGCACCGCACGTTGATGAAACGACGACTGAATGCGTGAACTGGCACGCAGACCAACGCCGGAACGGATCAGGGATGACGAGGGTCATCGGAAACCGTGGAACAGTTGCAGAATTATCGATGAAATTCTTCTGTGTCGTGATTAATTTACCCAAGGCGTTCGCCGACCTGCTGAAGAAGCATCATCGTCCGGTCGGTCTGCAAGCGGCGTTGAAGGCGAGCCTCCGCACCCTGCCTGCCAACGATCAGCCGCAGACCCGCAAACGGCGCTAGCCGGTC
>JAFAFP010000194.1 GCA_023423415.1 Pseudomonadota bacterium
GGGGGGCCGCCGCGCCCCCGCCAGGAAATCTGGATCCTAGTTCAGGCCGCCCAGCAGCCAGACCACCAGAATGATCGGAAGAGGAATACCGATCAGCCAAAGCAGAAGTCCGCGTCCCATGTTCAGCTCCCATGTTGCCCCTCGTCGCCTTGTGAACGCGGCATCGACAGGCTGGTTCCGGGCAAAAAGCGGAGCCGAATCAAGGGAATTTTCGGATTCTGGACGATTTGATCGGTTTTCGGACCGACCTGCGTTGTTTTGGGGCCTCCCATGCCTCGACAAACACCGTTGAACGCTTCTAAAACCAGCTTGCAGGGCCGATTGAACGCCCACGCCGTCGCTGGCGACCAAACCGCAAGTTTCGTCTGGGACTGTCCGACATGAACTACAAGGCCTTCTTCGATAACGCCTTAGACCGCCTGCACGAGGAGCGGCGCTATCGCGTTTTCGCAGATCTGGAGCGTATCGCCGGCCGGTTCCCGCAGACGATCTGGCATTCCCCGGAGGGTCCCCGCGAGATCATCGTCTGGTGTTCCAATGACTATCTCGGCATGGGACAGCATCCGAAGGTGGTCGGCGCCATGGTCGAGACCGCGACCAAAATGGGCACCGGCGCTGGCGGCACCCGCAACATTTCCGGCACCAACCATCCGCTGGTCGAGCTTGAGGCGGAACTCGCCGACCTGCACGGCAAGGACGCGGCGCTGATCTTCACCTCCGGTTATGTCTCGAATCAGACCGGCATCTCGACTCTCGCCAAGCTGATCCCGAACGTCCTGATCCTGTCGGATGCCTACAACCACAATTCGATGATCGAGGGCGTGCGCCAGTCCGGCTGCGAGAAGAAGGTCTTCCGCCACAACGATCTGGCCCACCTCGAACAGCTCCTGCAGGAAGCCGGCGACCGGCCGAAGCTGATCCTGTTTGAAAGCATCTATTCGATGGACGCCGACATCGCTCCGATCTCGGCGATCTGCGATCTCGCCGAGAAATACGGCGCGATGACCTACATCGACGAAGTCCACGCGGTCGGCATGTATGGCAGCCGCGGCGCCGGGGTGTGCGAGCGCGATGGAGTAATGCATCGTCTCGACGTGATCGAAGGCACACTGGGCAAGGCCTTTGGCTGCTTCGGCGGCTATATCGCGGCGAGCCGCTCCGTCTGCGATGCGATCCGCTCCTACGCGCCGGGCTTCATCTTCACCACCGCGCTTCCGCCGGCCGTCTGCGCGGCAGCCGCGGCGTCGATCCGGCATTTGAAGTCATCGCAATGGGAACGCGACAAGCATCAGGAGCGTGTCGCCCGCACCAAGGCCGTGCTCACGGCTTCCGGTTTGCCCGTCATGCCCAGCGACACGCATATCGTGCCGATCTTTGTGGGCGATCCGGAGAAGTGCAAGGCGGCGAGCGACATGCTGCTGACCGACCACGGCATCTATATCCAGCCGATCAATTATCCGACCGTGCCCAAGGGCACCGAGCGGCTGCGCGTGACGCCCTCGCCGTATCACGACGACCAGATGATCGATGCGCTTGCCGCGGCTCTGGCCGAGGTATGGGACCGTCTTGGGATGCCGCTCAATCGAACGATCGCGGCGGAGTAACGCGACTCAGCCCCACCCGCTCAGTCTTCCTGCACCGGGCGTTTCTTCGGCGTTTGCGCCGGAACTGAGGGCTTTTGCCCGTACCATTTCATGAAAAGCGGCAGCGACAATGAGATCAGCATGAAGCGCGCAACGTGATGCGCGCCGACAAAGATCGGGTCGAGATGCAGCGCCAGCGCCAGAATCATCATCGCGTCCAGTGCGCCAGGCGAATAGGACACGATCACATCCGATAGCTGCAGTTTGAACAACCAGGTCGCGGTCGCCGCGAATGCGGACACGATCAGGATCGCGACCGAGAACGAACCTACCGCCGCAAGGCCATAGTTCAGCAATGCGCGGATTTGCGTATTGGCAAAGCGCGAGCCGGTGAGCGCGCCAAGCGCCACCATCACCGCACTGACGACCCACCACGGCATCGTCGCATGGATCAAGCCCGTACCGTGCAACACCGCCGAGGCCAGCATCGCCCCGAAAATGAGACCGCCCGGAAATCTGACCTTGTGCGCGATGACGGCCGAGGCGCTCGCCACCACCACCAGGACAACGAGTTCGGGAATCGAATCGGTAATCGCAAAGCTGCGGGTCGGCGCCGGCGGGATCAACCCGAACAGCGCCAAACCGACCGGCAGGAGCGCAGTGAGAATCACCACCCGAATGCTCTGAACGATCGCAATCCCGCGCAGATCCGAATGGCACTGCGTGGCATTGGCGATCACCTGCGACAGCGCGCCGGGGGCCGAGCCGAACAGCGCCGAGAGCATGTCCCAACCATGCACCTTTCGCAGATACCAGGCGCTGCCGAAGGTCGCGCAGGTCATCCCCACACACAGCAGCACCACGCTGAAGGGCCAGGTCGCGATACCCTTGAGCGTTTCGGGCGTCACCGCCCCGCCGAGAGATATGCCGATGAGGACGAATACCACCCGCGCGAGTGGCGCGGGCATATGCATCGGCCGTCCCGCCAAGGCCGCGATGGCCACAAACAGCATCGCGCCCGAGAGCCAGCCCGCCGGGACGCCAATATATTCAAAGAATGCCCCGCCGATGCTCCCGATAACGAGTGTTTCACAGAGGCGGAGCAGGGTCTGGCGGGAGGGAAGCGGCATGGGCACCCGTTATGTCCATTCCGACAGACCTATCAAGGCTCCCGAAGCATCCCATATATGCCGGCAACGCGGGCGCATGATTCAGAGACTTGGCATCCTCCCTCAGAGGGATTATGCGCCAGCATCAACGAGTTAGTACGCGCTTGGACGTAAAGGCAGTAACCACTTTTGCTAATCGCGCGCTGATTGCCCTCCCCTCGGACCCGCGTGTATGGTCGCGGCCCTTTTGCCGGATTTATCATGGCCCGTGACCAAATCGATATGACGCCAATCGAGCGGCGCGACGAACTCGTCGCCTGGCTCGAATCGGGCTGCAAACCGAAAGCGCAGTGGCGCATCGGCACCGAACACGAAAAATTCCCCTTCACCGTGAAGGGGCACGATCCGGTGCCCTATGAGGGTCCGCGCGGCATCCAGGCTTTGCTGAACGGCATGCAGCACCTGCTCGGCTGGGAACCGATCATGGAGCACGAGAACATCATCGGGCTTTATGACGTGACCGGCGGCGGAGCGATCTCACTCGAACCGGGCGGTCAGTTCGAATTGTCCGGCGCGCCGCTTGAGACAGTCCACCAGACCTGCACTGAGCTGATGGCGCATCTGGCGCAGGTTCGGGAAGTGGCCCGGCCGCTCGGCGTCGGCTTCCTCGGCCTCGGCATGACGCCGAAATGGACCAGGTCCCAGATCCCGATGATGCCCAAGGGGCGTTATCGCATCATGACGCAATACATGCCGAAGGTCGGCAAGCTCGGCCTCGACATGATGTACCGGACCTGCACTGTACAGACCAATCTCGACTTCTCGTCCGAAGCCGACATGGTCAAAAAGCTGCGGGTGTCGCTGGCGCTGCAACCGGTCGCCACCGCCCTGTTCGCCAATTCGCCGTTCACCGACGGCAAGCCGAACGGCTTTCTCTCGTTCCGATCGGAGATCTGGCGCGACACCGATGCCGATCGTTCCGGCATGCTGCCTTGGGCGTTCGAGGATGGCATGGGCTTCGAGCGGTGGGTCGATTATGCGCTCGACGTGCCGATGTTCTTCGTCAAACGCGGCGACGACTATATCGATGTGTCCGGGTTGTCGTTCCGCGATCTGTTTGCGGGCAAGCTGAAGCAATTGCCGGGCGAACAGGCCACGATCTCCGATTGGGGCAACCACATCTCGACGATTTTTCCTGAAGTCCGGCTGAAGCGTTATCTTGAGATGCGCGGCGCCGATGGTGGACCGGGACGGCGATTGCCGGCGTTATCGGCCTTCTGGGTCGGCATCCTTTATGACGATGTCACGCTCGACGCGGCCTGGGACATCGTCAAAGACTGGACAGCCGAAGAACGGCAAAAGCTGCGCGACGATGTACCGAAGCAAGGCTTCGCGGCCGTGATCCGCAATCGCACCATGCTGTCACTGGCGGGCGAGACGCTGAAGCTTGCACGCGAAGGCCTGAAGCGCCGCCGCCGGCTCAACGCCTGCGGTGAGGACGAAACGAAATATCTCGAACCGCTGGACGATCTGGTGGCACGCGGCACGACGCCGGCGGAAGAACTGCTCGCAAAATTTTACGGCCCGTGGGCGGAGTCGGTCGAGCCGGCCTTTGACGAGTATGCTTACTGATCGATGGCCAAATCCACGCCAGCAACAACAGCACTCGAGAAAGCCGGTATCGCCTTCACGCTGCACGAATACGATTACGATCCGAACGCCACGCGCATTGGCATGCAAGCAGCGGAGGCGCTCGGAATTTCGCCCGCGCGGTTGCTCAAGACATTGATGGCGAAGGCCGGCAGCGCCGTCGTGTGTGTGCTGGTGCCGTCGGACAGGGAAGTCAGCCTGAAACGTCTCGCGGCAGCGGCTGGCGCAAAAGATGCTGCCATGCTTCCGCCCGCCGAAGCGGAACGGATCACCGGCTACCATGTTGGCGGCATCTCGCCGCTTGGTCAGCGCAAGCGCGCCGCGACCTTCATTGAACAGGACGCGCTGACGCACATCACCGTTCTTGTGAATGGCGGCCGGCGCGGATTGCAGATCGAAATTGCACCCGCCGATCTGATGAAAGCAATCGGAGCCACATCGGCGGCTCTATGTTGAATCGTGGTCGCCTGACACCCTTCGATCTTCTGCTTTATGCCACTGTCGTTGCGGCATGGGGCTTTGCCTGGATCGCGATCCATTTCCAGGTCGGCATCGTCTCGCCCGATGTCTCGATCGTCTGGCGCTTCCTGCTGGCCGGCATCGTGACGATCATGATCGCTGCATGGCGCGGCGATAGCCTGCGCTATTCGCTGAAGATGCACGGGACCTTTGCGCTGCTGGGCCTGCTGCTGTTCTCGCTCAACTTCCTGTTTTTCTATCACGCTGCGGAAACCTTGCCGTCGGGCCTCCTGTCGATCGTGTTCTCGCTCGCGTCCTTCATCAATGTGTGGCTTGCCGCGATCTTCTTTCGCACGCCGGTCAACCTCCGCGTCGTCGCTGGCGGATTGCTGGGGGCCATAGGCATGACGGCGATGTTCTACCCTCAATTCGCCGGCGACGGTTTCAAACACGGAGCACTGACCGCACTGTGGTTCTGCGTGGCTGGCACGCTCGCCTTCTGTTTGGGCAACATGGTCTCGACGCGATTGCATCAGCGGAAGATTCCGATCTTCGCGGCAAGCGGCTATGCCATGCTGTATGGCAGCGCGGCGATGGCGATCTATGCCGCGCTTCGCGGCCACGCCTTCATCATCGACTGGTCGCTGCCCTATCTCGCTGGCATGCTCTATCTGGCCTTGGCGGCATCGGTCGTGGCCTTCGCCTGCTACCTCACCTTGCTCGGGCGCATCGGCGCCGATCGAGCCGCCTATGTCACGGTGCTGGGGCCAGTCGTTGCATTGGCGGTCTCCACCTTCGTCGAAAATTTGCAGTGGAGCGTTCTGGCAACCCTCGGACTTGCGGCTGTGCTCGCCGGCAATGTGCTGGTGCTGCGGCCGGCGAAGCGAACGCAGTGAGAGAGTTGTTGGGCTTGTCTCACGCCCATCGCCCTCACAGCAGGCCTTGACAAAATTCCTATAGGATTTTATACCTTGACCGTCTCGCTCGACGAGGGGCGCCGTCCGGAGGCGTTCTTGACGGCGGAGCGGGATGCAGCGCCTGCGGGTGGGCTTCGCAAGCCCGCGCTCGGGCGGTGCCGGGGCTCCGCCCGGAGGTACTACGGCCTCCCGCCAGGAGCTGGCTGACCGGCGCTTCTCGCGGTTCGAGGAGCGCGTGTAGCGAAGCGCGGCCCGGCACTGTCAAATCGCTGCCGATGGTGCGCCGAGAGGCGGCTGTGCCGTGAGAGACGGCGCAGCATCAAAAGGACTGACCTGCGCTTCCCGGCGCACCGTCGTCCCTCACCCACCCTGCGTCGCTCGCGGGAACGATTGTGCGTGGGCTGTTTGAAAACCGAACCGATGCCGTGAAGCGCAGTATGTGCGACGGTTATTCCGCTGCCTGTGCAGCATCCGACAAGTTGTCGAGCGACGAGATGACGTGCTCGGCCAGAGCGTCCGCGAGCGCGGAGCTTTCATGCGGATTGCGCACGAGACCGATGCGGCAATATGGCAGTTCCGGAAACCCGTCCGCCGGCGTCAGCACCCGCATGCCCGGCCGCAATGTCGATTCCGGCACCACCGATACCGACAGGCCCGACAACACGGCGGCGACATAAGCGCCCGCATTCGAACTGGTATAGATGACGCGATGCGGACGCCCGATCCGCTCGAGACATTCGAGCGCGATGCGCCGCCACAGGCAGCTTTGCTTGCCGAGCGCGAGCGGCAACGGATCTTCCGTATGCGTCGCGTGGCGTACCGACGTCACCCAGAGAAGCCGCTCCTGCCGGAACGGTTCGACATTATTGCGCTGCGCTTCGGTCGTGGTGACGATGGCAAGGTCGAGATCGTTGGCGTCGATCCGGCGAAGCAGATCGGCCGACGGCTCGCACAGCACGGTCAGTTCGACGCCGGGATAAGCGCGGGAAAACCGCGCCATGATTTCCGGCAGATAGCGGTCCGCATAGTCGTCCGGCACCCCGAGACGGACCCGCCCCGACAATTCCGGGCCGGAAAACGTCGCCAGCGCTTCGAGATTCAGTTTCACAATCCGGCGCGCATAGTCGAGCAATCGCTCGCCATCGTCAGTGAGCTTCGAGGCCCGGCCGTCGCGCGCGAAGACCGGCTTGTCCAGCCGCTCTTCCAGCCGCTTCATCTGCATGGACACGGCGGATTGGGTCTTGTGCACGACCTCCGCCGCCTTGGTGAAACTGCCGGTCTCGGCAATCGCGATGAAAGTCCGAAGCTGGTCGATATCGATCAAGGCTGTCATGGGCGTTCCGTAGGGCGGTATGAGCCCCGCGCCTTTCATCACCGATTTTGATGCTGGAGATTAGAAACATTCGTTTCACTTATCAATGCCGAGGTGACATATCAACGGCTGTTCGGAAACAACTGGCCGGAAATCGGGTCGCCCAAGCTGGAGGTCTTGGGGGAAGGGTTTCGTGCGCCTCATCAGGGATCATTGCCATGACCGCAATCTGCAACATCGCCACCGTCACCCGGCCGACCTCGTCGGGCCTTTCATTCATTCTTGCGGTGATTGTGACGGGCTTGCAGAAGGTGGCGCGCGCGCTGAAGCACCGCCGCGATGCGAGCTTGCTGGCCCGCATGGACGACCGGATGCTGTCCGATATCGGCCTGACCCGCAGCGATTTGCATGATGCCTATGCCGAGCCACTCTGGCGCGATCCGACGGATGTGCTGGCCGGACGAGCGTCCGAAAGGCGACGTTATCGCCGAGCAGGCCTTGTCACGCGCCTGATCGATACGCCGTCAGTCGTCCCCGACACGACATCCCCGTCGCCCTCGGCCGATCTGCCTGCTCGTCATTCAAGCTGACAATTCCCTGCGGCCGGACTCTGCCCAGCCGGCCGTACGATCCGCCACTCGATGTGTCCCCTCGCACGAAGCGGATCCCAACGCCCGCCGGCCCTCCCCGGCGGGCGTTCTTTTGACGAAGATCAGAATGCGCGGCCGAGCGCTTTCTGGGTGATGCCGCGACGATCCTTGACGACGCCGATCGGCACGCCCAACCGCCGAATGGTTGCGACGGTCCGGCCATCGACCAGCTTGTCACAGTTCATGTGCGTCGGCGCGATGAAGAAATCAGCTTCGAGCCAGCCCGGCGAGGCCCGCAACCGCTTGTCGGCATAATTGTCGAACGAGAATTTCTCGCCGCATACGCCAACCGTATAGACGCGCTGCGATTGGTCCTGCGGAAGCCGGAGATAATCGTGCAACGCGCGCACCGCATCCGGCATCATGTTGACCCAATAATCCATCTCGTAGCGGCGCGCGGCGCCGTCGAGTCCTCCGACGAGAGCGTTGTAATAGAGATATTCGTAAGGATGCAGGCGCGCGAGCACGCTGGCGTTCCACAGCAAGGCTGCCGTCAACGCGCCTGCCGCCGAAAAGGCCCGCCACCGCCGCGACGACAACACCGTCAGCACAGCATCAAAGCCAATGCCGGCCAGGACCGCCAATGGCGGGACCACAAAGAGAAAATGCCGCATGCCGGTGAAGGCAGGCCCTTGAAACGCCGCCTCACACATCACAGGAAAAGCAATGACGAAGATCAGGACCGCGACCTCGATCTGGCGGCGCGACAACGTCTCGAACCTCTTCCGGCTGATCGACCAGACCAGAAATCCAAGCGCGCATAATGCGCCCGCAGTGACGACGATCGGCACTTTGATCAGCAGATAGAGCGGCACATACCATCGCGGCGCGTCCGCCATGCGATAGATCTCACCCGCAACAATGGTGCGGATTTCGTAGTGAAAATGCGCGAAGGAAAAGATCGCGCGCAATGGATTGAGCGGTTGAAGCGATGCCCAGGGCCACGACGCAATCATGATAAGATAGCCGAGCACGATCGCCGGAGCGAGACGGAGCGCCGCTGCGCCGAAATATCGAGAGAGTGTCCTGGGGTCGCGCGTCGCCCACGGCATCGCCACGATCACCATCAGACCGGCATAGCCAATCAGCAATAATCCCATCGCACGCAGGCCCGTCGCTGCTCCCAGCATGAGCCCGAAGCCGATCACGTCGCGCCAACGCGGCGCCGGAAAATCGCGGGCCGCACGCAACAGGAAATACACGGCGCCGATCATCGCCGCTGCAAACGGCACATCCTTGGTGTGATTGAACATGCCCCCAAAGTACGGGCCGCAAATGACCAGAGCGAACGCCGCGATCAGACCGGCGCGCGGTCCTGCGATCAATCGGGCCGTAGCCCACGTCGCAACGACGCCGGCAACCCCGATCGTCGCCGACAGGAAATGGCGGATCAGGAAAGCGTCGAACGGCAACACTTTGGCCAACAGCACGGCGGCAATATCGAACAGTCCGCCATACAGATAGAGATTCTTGTAATTGAACAGCGCGGTGTCGCGAAACCCGCTGGCATAATAGTCGATGATCAATTCACCGTAGCGATGCTGGACTTCCTCATCGTTGGAAATGCCGTAGTCGCGAAACACGACAATCGAGAGAACGCACAAACCCGCAAGCAGCACAATCGAAAGACGGTCCGACGCTTCGGACCGTCGCCAAAAATCCGGCACACCCATTCCCCCAACGAACCCTCGGATGGATTGTGACGCGCCAACGATCCGCTGTCATGCTGCTGCGCACAAGGCGCATTCATACTGCGATCGCCACATCGGCTGTTCACGACTTTGCGGGCCGTTGCATTCCAGGCTCGCAACGGGGATTTTGAGACCTTAACATGCCTCCACGAGGCGGATTGCGGCGGCCAGGCGGGACAATGAACCAGCGCTTTGTGATGCTGATGCTGTGCCTGTTGGCGCTGACGGTAAATTCGGGAGCGGTGTGGGCGCAGGCCGGCTTCGACCGGCCCGGCGGCGATTACACGAGTTCACCGGTTCGCACGGGGGATCCGGCGGTCTGCGCCGCGCGGTGCGAGCGGGACAGCCGCTGCCGCGCCTGGAGCTTTTCCTATCCCAACACCGCAGCGCGGGAAGCGACCTGCTGGCTGAAAAACAAGGTCATGCCGACAAAGGAGGATGCCTGTTGCGTGTCAGGCATCCGTGGCGCCGCCCTGCTTGAGCCGCGACTGGGAGCGCTGGAATTTGCGATCGACCGTTACGGCGGCGACTACAAGGTGATGGATATCGCCACCGACCCGACCGGCGATACTTGCGCCAAGGCCTGCCAGGCCGACAGCAAGTGCCGCGCGTTCACCTATCTCCGCGCCGGCTACGGCAATCCGTCGGCGCGTTGCTTCCTGAAAGATCGCATCACCAAGCCGCGCCGCAAACCCTGCTGCATCTCGGGCGTTGTCCGGTAGCTGCAAGCGGCGCAATGGAGAAGCTGATGAAACGCCACATTATCTTCGCCAGCCTGATTGCGTTCACGGGCGGTACCGCAGCTGCGCATCACGGATGGGGCAGCTACGACGCCAACAAGCCGGTCACGGTCACGGGCGCGATTCTCACATCGAAATACGAAAATCCGCATGCCAGCATCACGGTGAAAGGCAGCGACAAGGTCTGGACGGTGACATTGGCACCGACCTTCCGGATGATGAATCGCGGAGCGACGGCGGAGATGGTCGCCGTCGGCAAGACGATTTCGGCTTACGGCTACCCGTCCACCGTTGAGAAGAACGAGATGCGGGCCGAGCGCATCACCGTCGATGGCAAGACCGTTGAGATGCGTTGATGACTGACGCGGCCCCGGCCATCTTCGTCGCGCTCGAATCTTCGGGCCTCGGTGCAACGATCCGCCAGTCCACGTGGCTCTACATGACCGCGAATATCGGTCACATCGTCGCGCTTGTGGTGTTCGCGGGCGCCGTCGCGGTGATGGATCTGCGGATGGCGGGCGCATTAGCAGCAACGTCACCCGGTCACGTGCTCAAGACCATGCGCCGCGTGGCAATGGCCGCATTTCTGGCGCTGGTCATAACTGGCGCGACACTGTTCATCGCCGAAGCAAGCCACGTCATCACCAACCCGGCCTTCCTGTTCAAGCTGGCATTGATCGCGCTCGCACTTCTCAACGTCGCCTGGTTCGAGTTCTTCACGGCGCAGGACGTGAAGTCGATTCCGCCGCTGACACCGTTGCCGCCCGCGGCGCGGGCCGCTGGTTTCATTTCGATCGGACTATGGATCGCCGTTGCCGCGGCCGGCAGGACGATTGCGTATCTATGATAGCAGCGTGCGCGCTGACAGCGCCGCGTTTATGATTGCGCGTCGAAAGTCTTGAGCGCGGTTTTCGATGCAAGCGCACGCCATCGCCGCTGAAGAAACGGCGTGACGATTTTCCGTGAACAGGCCGAGAGCCTCGCCAGGATCATCGGCCAGTCACGATAATGGTCGGTAAAATAGAAAACCTTCGGATTTGCCTCGATCAGCATCGCGCGCTCGTCCGGCTCGACTCCGATGAGAACAAGGCTGTCGCCGTCTTCTCGCAACCGGGTCAGAAGCTTTTTGCGCACCTTCAATGCCGGAGTGCCATAGGATGTGCCCTCGATGACGTCCGGCCACGCCAGCGCGATGTCCCGGATGTCATCGAAGATCATGCAACGCTCATCCCGTGCCACCCACGGTGATGCGATCCATCCGCAGTGACGGCTGACCGACGCCGACCGGCACGCCCTGTCCGTTCTTGCCGCAAGTGCCGATGCCATGATCGAGCGCAAGATCGTTGCCGATCATGGAGATGCGATGCAGATCGGTCGGACCATTGCCGATCAGCATCGCGCCTTTCACCGGCGCGCCGACCTTGCCGTTCTCGATCTTGTAGGCCTCGGTGCACTGGAAGACGTATTTGCCGGACGTGATGTCGACCTGGCCGCCGCCGAAGCTCACGGCATAAATGCCGTTCTTCACCGAGGCGATGATTTCGCCCGGCTCCTTGTCGCCCGCCAGCATGTAGGTGTTGGTCATGCGCGGCATCGGCACATGCCCATAGGATTCGCGCCGGCCGTTGCCGGTCGGTTTCATGTTCATCAGCCGCGCATTCTGGCGGTCCTGCATGTAGCCGACGAGGATTCCGTCTTCGATCAACACGGTCTTATTGGTCGGCGTGCCTTCGTCATCGATCGAAAGCGAACCGCGGCGCGATGCAATGGTGCCGTCATCGAGCACGGTGACGCCCTTCGCCGCAACCTGCTGTCCCATCAGTCCGGCGAAAGCCGACGTGCCCTTACGATTGAAGTCGCCTTCGAGGCCGTGACCGACGGCTTCATGCAGCATCACGCCGGGCCAGCCGGCACCCAGCACGACGTCCATTTCGCCGGCGGGCGCCGGAACCGATTCGAGATTGACCATGGCCTGCCGGATCGCGTCATCGACGGCGCCGCGCCAGGCCTGCGTTTCAATGAAGCGGGCATAACCTTCGCGACCGCCATAGCCGTGACTGCCGGTCTCCTGCCGGTCGCCGTCACCTGCGACAATCGATACATTGATACGGACCATCGGCCGGATATCGCGATAGACCTCACCGTCGGCGCGGACGATCTCGACCACCTGCCAGGAGGCGCCGAGACTGGCGCTCACCTGCCGCACCCGCGGATCTTTCGCGCGGGCATAGGCGTCGATCTCCTGCAGCAGCTTCACCTTGGTCTCGAAACCGGGGGTGTCGAGCGGGTTTTCATCGCCATAGAGGCGAATATTACTGCGGCCCGGCGCATCCGAATAACGGCCGGTATAACCGCCCTTCACGGCGCGGACCGCATCGGCGGCGCGAATCAGCGCGGCCTCCGAGAGATCGGAGGCATGGGCGTAGCCGACCGCTTCGTCCTTCACCGCCCGCAGGCCGAAACCCTGCGCGGTGTCGTAGGTCGCCTGCTTCAGGCGCCCGTTGTCGAAACCCAGGGCTTCGGACTGACGGTATTCAAGGAAGAGCTCGCCATCGTCGGCGCCTTCCAGCCCCTTGGAAATGATGGATCGGACACGCGCCCGGTCGAGCCCGGCGCGATCAATGAGCGAGGAGGTGGCAAGGGTTTGATCGGTCATGGCCGCAAACATAGTGCCTTGGAGACGCCATCGCGAGAGGCCATCAACACGCGCTCCCGGATGTTTCCCTCAGAAATCCCAAAACCACGAAAGCACATGCGCCAACCATCGCGATTGTCCGACTTTCAGATCCACCGCCGCGCGATCTTGCGGCAACTGGCGAGTCTCGCGGCTGCCGCGGGCGTTTTGCCGGCGACGACAGCCCTTGGGTCAGACGGTCCGCCGCGCTTCGAAACCGGCAGGCAGCAATTCAGGATCGTCCGGCCGGCCAGGAATATCGACGATTTTCAGATGCTCCGGCTGGACGGGTCCAAGAGCCGTTTTTCCCACTTCCGGGGGAAAGTCGTTCTGCTGAACTTCTGGGCCACATGGTGCCCGGCCTGCAGGATCGAGCTGCCGATCCTTGATCGCCTGCAGCGGACGATGGGAGGCAAGGACTTCCAGG
This sequence comes from Pseudomonadota bacterium, assembly GCA_023423415.1. Lineage (GTDB taxonomy): Bacteria > Pseudomonadota > Alphaproteobacteria > Rhizobiales > Xanthobacteraceae > Pseudorhodoplanes. The sequence continues at coordinate 13,213 of JAFAFP010000194.1, forward strand.
TCATCGCCGTGTCAGTCGATCGCGGAGACCGCCGAGGTGTAGAGCGTTTTGTCCGGGAGCATCGTATCCGGCACCTCCCGATCTATCTCGACCCGAAGGCACAAATCGCTCACGTCAAGGGAAGCACAGACCAACAAGCGCCGTTCGCGCTTTACGGCATGCCCATTTCCTACATCATCAACCGTTCGGGTCGCGTCGAAGGTTACATCATGGGCGAAGCAGACTGGCTGTCGGAGGCAGCAAGAAATCTCCTCGCCTATTACCTGCGGCAACCCGCCGGCTGACAGGAGGCGTCAAGGCAGCTTGTCGAACCCCTCGCCGAAGCCCTTCAGAGCCATGGGAAAGCCGATTCCCTCTTCCGGCGTCTGGAAGATAATGAAGGTTGCGGTTGTACCCGAACGCATCTGCTTGGTCAGGTTGTCATCCATGACCACTTCCGCCACGCAGCCGTTCGGCAGGCAGCGGACGAAGCCCGCGCGGCCGACATCGGTATTGTCGATCTTGAGCCCGAGGCCCGATGGCAGCAGCACCCCGAGCGGCGCAATCACCCGCATCAGCCTGCTTTTGTTATCGGCGGTCTTCAGAACGATCACCGTCAGACCGATATTGGCCCGGTCCTCGGCGGTCACGCTCTGGATCAGGGCGCATTGCTCGCTTTGAGCCCCGGGCGGCGTATCGCAGCGGATCTGCCAGTCGGCATGAACAGACTTCACCGCACCCTGCGCGGAGGCATGCCCGGTCTGCAAAATCCATATAGCCAGGATTCCGGCAAGAAGCCGGAAGGCGCTGCGCCCCGCCTGTCGTGAAATCAGCATGTCGCCATCCAGGCTGATGGTTACCCAAGTTCGTGGAAAATGCGTGCCAGAGCCGAATCGCCTCCAGAACCGCACGATGAAGCGTGGCACCACGCAAGCCGCGTGAAGTCAAGCGTACACAGAAGAGTCAAAAAGCGCCCTTTTCTGGCCGAAAAACCACAGTCGGGCACAGCTTTTCCCAGAGGCGCATTGTCTCATTAGTTCAATGTGCATGCACGTTGCGACCCGGGCGGAATTATGGTTTGAGAGGCCGGGATTTTCCCAAAAATCCTGCCACGCGCCGCTGCCGCTCCGCCCGGTTCAGGGGGCGGTTTTTGCGCGTGGGATCGGGCTTTCGGCCCGGTCGGAACAAGCCAGGTGCGACGAGACTGGTTTGCCGATGGCTTAAGGTGTCGAAGGAGCGACTACAAAAATGCGGGTGCAGAGATATTTGATCGCAGTGGCCCTGGCCGCCGCCACGCTGCTGCCGATGGCAGCCATGGCCGGTACGGGACAGCCGTCGCCGTGGCAGCTCGGCTTCCAGCAGTCGGTCACGCCGATCATGGACACCATAACCTGGTTCCATGACTTCCTGCTGTACATCATCACCGCGATCACGCTGCTCGTTCTCGCGTTGTTGCTGATCGTCATTTTCAAGTTCAACTCGCGCACCAATCCGGCGCCGTCGCGGACCACCCACAACACCCTGATCGAAGTGGCCTGGACGGTGATCCCGGTGATCATTCTGGTGGTGGTCGCGGTGCCGTCGTTCCGGCTGCTGTTCGCGCAGCTTACGATCCCGCCGGCGGACGTCACCATCAAGGCGACGGGCAAGCAGTGGTTCTGGACCTATGACTATCCGGACAACGGTTTTTCCTTCGACTCGCTGATGCTGCAGGACGCGGACCGCAAGCCGGACCAGCCGCGCCTGCTCGCGGTGGACAATGAAGTTGTGGTGCCGGTGAACAAGGTCGTCCGCGTGCAGGTGATCGGCGGCGACGTGATCCACGCTTTCGCGGTGCCGTCCTTCGGCGTCAAGGTGGACGCCGTACCGGGCCGCCTGAACGAGACCTGGTTCCGCGCAACCCGCGAGGGCGTCTATTACGGCCAGTGCTCGGAATTGTGCGGCAAGGATCATGCGTTCATGCCGATCACGGTGCGGGTTGTGAATGATCGCGACTATGCCGCGTGGCTCGATCAGGCGAAGAAGAAGTTCGCCGCCAATCCCAACGAGAACGGTGTCGCTGTCGCCACGGCGGAAACACCGAACGCGCAATAACGGAGGGCGCCGGGCGATACGGCATGGATCGATCGCCCGCGCATCAAACGAACTAACGACTTGAAGGGTCAAACGATGGCAGCAACGCCGAATACCGATAGTGCCCACGCCGCACATCACGATGCGCATGATCATCCGACCGGATGGCGGCGTTGGGTATATTCGACCAATCACAAGGACATCGGCATGATGTACCTGTGGTTCGCGATGTTTGCGGGCGTGGTCGGCGGCGCGATGTCGATCGGCATGCGGCTGGAGCTGCAAGAGCCCGGCATGCAGATCTTCCATGACGCGCACATGTTCAACGTGTTCACCACCGCGCATGGTCTGATCATGATCTTCTTCATGGTCATGCCGGCCATGATCGGCGGGTTCGGCAACTGGATCGTGCCGCTGATGATCGGCGCACCGGACATGGCGTTCCCGCGCATGAACAACATCTCGTTCTGGCTGCTGCCATTCTCTTTCGCGCTGCTGATTATCTCGCTGTTTGTCGAAGGCGAGCCTGGCGCGCCGGGTATCGGCGGCGGTTGGACACTGTATCCGCCGCTCTCGACCTCCGGTCACCCTGGGCCGGCCGTCGACTTCGGCATCCTGGCGCTGCACATCGCCGGCGCGTCATCGATCCTCGGTGCGATCAACTTCATCACCACCATCCTCAACATGCGCGCGCCTGGCATGACCATGCACAAGGCGCCGCTGTTCGTATGGTCGGTGCTCGTCACCGCGTTCCTGCTGCTGCTGTCGCTGCCGGTTCTCGCCGGCGCCATCACCATGCTGCTCACCGACCGTAACTTCGGCACGACCTTCTTCGCGCCGGACGGCGGCGGCGACCCGATCCTGTATCAGCACCTGTTCTGGTTCTTCGGCCATCCGGAAGTTTACATTCTGATCCTTCCGGGCTTCGGCATCGTCAGCCAGATCATTGCCACCTTCTCGCGCAAGCCGGTGTTCGGTTATCTCGGCATGGCTTACGCCATGGTGGCGATCGGCGGCATCGGCTTCGTCGTCTGGGCGCACCACATGTACACGGTCGGCATGTCGACCGGCGCGCAGGCCTACTTCGTCGCCGCTACGATGGTGATCGCGGTGCCGACCGGCGTGAAGATCTTCTCGTGGATCGCCACGATGTGGGGCGGCTCGATCGAGTTCCGTGCGCCGATGATCTGGGCGGTGGGATTCATCTTCCTGTTCACGGTCGGCGGCGTCACCGGCGTCG
>JAFAFP010000231.1 GCA_023423415.1 Pseudomonadota bacterium
CCGGTCTCTTGTGACGCCAAGGATCTGCTGGAGAAGGCCTTGCCGCTACGCGACCTGGCTGACGCAGTGAACGTGACCGACGGCGCCGGCGCGCGGGCGCATATGGACTCCGTCACGGCGGCCACCATTCTGTTGCAGAATGGGATTGAGCCCATCCTTCAGCTCACCTGTCGCGATCGTAACCGGTTGGGACTGCAGGCCGCATTGATGGGCGCAGCGGCGATGGGCGTGCGCAATCTGCTCGCGCTGCGTGGCGACGATCCGAAGTTCGGCGACCAGCCCGATGCCAAACCGGTGTTCGATCTCGATGCGCGCGGTCTGCTCCTCACAGCCGCGCGCATGCGCGACAAGCAGGAATTGCCATCCGGAAAGAAGATCGGCGGCAAGCCGGATTTCTTTCTCGGCGCTGCGGATGCGCCGATCGATCCGGCGCCAGACTGGAAGCCGGTGTCGCTGAAGGGAAAGGTCGAAGGCGGCGCGCGGTTCGCGCAGACGCAATTCTGCATGGATGCCGACGTGCTGCGCCGTTACACCGCGCGGCTGAAGGATGAGGGCATTCTGCCCGATCTCTCCATGATCATCGGCGTGGTGCCGTTCCGTTCGGCGAAATCGGCCCGCTGGATCAAGGAGAAGCTGTTCGGCTCGATCGTGCCGGATGCCATGATCGATCGCATGGACGCGGCCTCCGATCCGATTGCCGAAGGCAAGGCGATCCTGGTCGATTATCTGCTCGAGATTTCGGAAATTCCGGGCGTCGCCGGCGCGCATATCATGGCGCCGAACAACGATGACGCCGTGCCGGGCGCGATTGCTCAATTCCGCAAGCGCAAGAACTGATGGCGGGGCGATGCCTGCGATGCGAAAGCAGCTTAAGGAGAGGCTCGCGCGTCGCGACTTCGTGATCGGAATCAATCCCTCATTTCCTGCGACAGGTCTGGTCGAAGTACTGGCGCGGCGTTTCGATTTGATTTTCATTGATTGCGAGAATGCCGGACCGGATGTCGAGACGATCCCCGATCTCGCCCGTGCTGCACACGCTGGCGGTGCGGTCGCTCTCTTGCGGCCGTGGTCGAAGAACCCCGGCCTGCTTCGCCGTTATCTGACTTGCGGCATCGATGGCCTAATCCTGCCCGATGTTGAAGGCGGCGATGAAATTTCCGCCGTTCGTTGCATCATGCAGGAAACGCATCTGGCTGACGCCGAAACGTTGATCCTGTTCGCTCTGATCGAAACCAGCAGGGGTGTCGAGTGCGCTCGCGAGATCATGCAGGCGCCCGGCGTCGATGCGATCCAGATCGGCACGTCGGATCTCGCCGTGTCATTGGGGCTGCCACGCCGCGGCGATCATCCGCAAGTCAAGGATATTGCATTCCGCGTTCTCGCCGAGGCAGAGGCACTTGGAAAATCGGCCGGCACGCCGGTCAACAAATACGGCATGGCGCCCGTGATCGATGCCGGCGGCAACTGCATCATGCTGTTCATGCAGGACGTGCTTCACGCCGGAATCGATGTGGCGCTGACGGGCTTTCCGCATCAGCCGCGATAACGTCGCCTCAAGTGGCGTAAGCCGGCTCAAGCCGGCGCTCGGGGTGAAATTTCAGAACAGCGAGCGCGCCGAGAACGACAAACGTTGCCAGCAGCACGCTCTGCGAAATGACGAAGGGCGGCTCGCCCTGCGTCGGCGCTAGATGCTGGAGGAATGTCACCTTCTGGAAGCTCTGAACGATGAAGACGAAAACGTTCAGATACAGAGAGGCCAGCGCGGTCACGATATAGATGATGCGCCAGCGTCCGGCGAGGCCATAAACATAATAAGCCAGCACTGCCACAACGAGCACGATCATCGACAGGATGCCGACGCCGAGTGCCGGCGTAAAGCTCGTGATGGGAAACAGGAAGCCGGTAACGCTGGTGAGAATGGTGGTGAGAAGAAAAACCGCGGTCCAGCTTGGCAGCTTGTGGGAGGCATACATGCCGCCCAGAACCACAAAGCCGGAAAAAATCCCGACCATGCTGATGAGAACATGCAGCAACAAAAATCCTTCGAGCGATAATCCCAAAATCACAGTGCTCTCCTGAGCTGAGATCCGGCGCGAGAATCTTGATCGCCCGAGACGCGTCGTCAAGGGTGCCTGGCGAATTGTGTGATGAAAACATATAAAGTGCTTCCGTTCATCACACGAAATGAGAACGGCAAGTCGTTTCAAGGCGGGGTATGACCCCAGTCGTCAATGTCCGCTAATGACGGAAGAATGACGCCGCAGCCGACCGCATTGGAACGAAGATGCAGCGCGTATTGGCGCCCTGATGCTTGATCCAGTGCTTGTCGACATTGTCGTAATCGCACGCGCAACGATAAAACTTGCCGTCGGGGGAGTAAGCCGTGCGCTTGCGGACCTGGCCGGTGGACCGCACTTCCCACTCATCGTCCGGCAGCGGGCGCAATTCACGCTCGCTGACTTCCCAGCAGCAATCGTTGGTGACGCAACAGGTTGCGGGTATCCAGGACAGTAGCCACGGGTTTGAGTGATATTCGCCCGCGATAGCAAAGCCGGCGATGGTGACGACTGTCATTGCCGCAAATCCGAGCGCGTAAATCACGGTCGAGCGTCGTCGGAGCTTAGAAATCGCAGGACGCTTTGGTGATTCGTCATAGTTGGTCAGCGACTGTGACATGGCTTTTCTTCTTTCCAGGAGTGCCCCGGCACGCTGTTGGACAAGCAAGCGCCGAGCCAAGTCAGCGAAGGAGCCCTTGCGCTGTCGAAGCATCGGGTGATCTGGGAGCAGGATCGATGCTTTGCGTGCATTGGTCTGGAACAATGCAGGCGAATGGAAGTTCCGCGGGCCGGGACGCTCCGGCGGAGATGTCCGTGGGCTCCCTTATCGGCTACAAATCCTTATCGGCTATCGTGTTGCGTGCGGCCTTCGCCCGGTGCACACTGGAGGTATCGGGGGAGCGTAACGTGCGTCAGCTCATCGGGTTGGTGCCTGCCTTGGGACTCGCCTTGGCACTGGGGGCCTGCGTGACGAACGCGCCCCCAACCCAAAAGCTCTCGGCCGGTGAATGGAGGATCGAAGGGCGAACTGACCGTGTCGCGGACAAGCCAAGTTTCACGGCTGTCAACGTAACCCGCAGCCGCAATGCAGGCGTGAATCCGCTGGAGCTGCAGCTGGCCACATTGCAATTGTTGTGTTTCGACAACGCGCCGGTGGTGCGACTGCACTTCAGTCATAGTGTCGGGTCGAACCGCAATTCGCGTCTGTCATATCGTTTCGATCAAAATCCCGGCCGCGATGTGGAAGCGCGCATCCTTCGCGATTACAAAACGATCGTGATCGAAGATCGCGACGATGTGATAAGCTTCATCAACGAGATGCGCACTGCAAGCAGTTTGATCGTGCAGGTGCACTCGCTGGCGACGTCCATGAGTAGCGCAGATTTCAAGGTCGGTGGTGCTCCTGCCGCGATCGACGCGGCCTATGCCGGCTGCCCATTGCCAGAGAAGCAGCGATCGGCGTCCAGCTAGTCGTTTCTCAAATTTCGATGTGGGGACGCGAACCGTCTTTGCGGCGCATTGAGACTGACGTTATACGAGCGGCACGAATAGCGATCCGGGTGACGACGCCGATATGCATCCTAAATCCAAGTCCAGCGCGACCGCATGGTGGACGGCCATCCGCAGCCGTTCGTTGCAGGAACTCATTCCCTATGCAAGCCTTGCGGTGATGGCTGCCCTGGTTGTCGTGTTCGGCAAACTGGCGGGCGAAGTTCTCGACGGCGACACACGCTCATTCGATGAGTTTCTGCTGCGCGCCCTCCGCAATCCGAACGATCTCGCCGATCCCATCGGACCGGCCTGGCTGGAAGGCGTTGTTCGCGACATCACCAGTCTTGGCAGTTTTGCTGTGCTGGCCATCGTGACGCTCAGTGCCGTCGGTTACTTGCTGATCGATGGCAAACGCGCGGCGGCGGCGTTTGTGCTCTTTGCGGTTCTCGGCGGCGCGGTTTTGAGCGAATTGCTCAAGCAGGTCTTCGCGCGCCCGCGGCCGGAGCTTGTTGCGCATCTCGTGGATGTCCACACCGCGAGTTTTCCGAGTGGGCACGCCATGTCATCGGCGGTGACGTTTCTCACGCTCGGCGCCTTGCTGACCCGCGTCCAAGGCCGGAAGCGACTGAAGATTTATCTTCTGTCGCTGGCGATTGTTTTGACGCTCCTGGTGGGTGCGAGCCGCATCTATCTTGGCGTTCACTGGCCGACGGATGTGCTTGCGGGCTGGTGTGCTGGCGCGGCCTGGGCCATGGGATGCTGGCTGCTTGCGACATGGTTGCAGAGCCGCGGCCGGATCGAGCCGCCGAATGCAAATGGCGGATAATCCCTACATGATGTCACGGTTAACGTATTTTCAAACCCGCTCTTTTACACTTGGTCTGGAATTCCCTTTGAGTAACGCCGTCAAGGGCGAGTAGCGGGATTTTCGTATGTCGCGTTCGCGTAGCGTTGTCGCGCCGGAAGCGGAAGCCGGGCGCGATTGTCGAGGCTGTGGCACCAGCATTCCGTTGACTGAAACGATCTTGGTGAAGTTTCAGCGCTGTTACTATTGCGGCCAGCATCATCCGTTCGGACATGCCTGGATGAACCGCACCGCACCAGCGGTCATCATCGCCGCGATCGGGCTGATTGCCTTGTGGTGGACGCAGGGCGCGTCCTAGCAATTTTCACGATGTCATATTGTGGCTGCGCGACGTTTGACGCGACAGTCGCGCGTTTCGTGTTAGCCTCTCCGAAAAATATAACTCGGGGAGCGAAACATGAAGAGGCTGCTGTTCGCCGCGCTCGGCGTGGCGTTGTCTGTGACCGTCGCGCAAGCACAGGACTATCCGTCTCGGCCCATCACACTTGTTGTGCCGCTCGGCGTTGGCGGTTCGACCGATGTCATTGCGCGCATCATGGCCGATGGCTTGCGCCACACGCTGGGAACGACCATCGTTGTTGAGAACGTGACCGGCGCTGGCGGCACCATCGGCGTCGGCCGCGTCGCGCGTTCGACGCCGGATGGGTACACGCTCGGCATCGGACAGTGGGGCACGAATGTCGCCAGCGGTGCAATCTATCCGCTGACATTCGATCTCGTGAACGATCTCGAACCGGTCGGGCTGATCTCGACGCAGCCGTTCCTCATTGTCGCTCGTAAGACCATGCCGGCGAATAACCTGAAGGAACTCGTGGCCTGGTTGAAAGGCAACCAGGACAAGGCCTCGCAAGGCAATTCTGGCGTCGGCACGCCAAGTCACGTCGGCGGTCTCATGTTCCAGAATGCCATCGGCGCGAAATACACCATGGTGCCGTATCGCGGCGCCGGCCAGTCGATTCAGGATCTCGTCGCCGGCCAGATCGACGTGATGCTCGACACGCCCGCCGTGTCGATGCCGCAGATCCAGTCGGGCAACATCAAGGCCTATGCCGTCACCGACAAGTCGCGAGTCAAGATCTTGCCGGACATCCCGACGACCGACGAGGCGGGATTGCCGGGCTTCTACTTCACATTCTGGCATGGCTTCTGGGTGCCGAAGGGCACGCCAAAGGAGATCGTCACCAAACTCAATGCGGCACTGGTGAAGACACTGGCCGATCCAGAGACACGCGGCAGGCTTGCCAAGATTGCGCAGGAAATCTTCCCGCCAGAGCGGCAGACGCCTGCTGCGCTCGCCGCCTATCACAAAGCCGAAATTGACAAATGGTGGCCGATCATCAAGGAAGCGGGGATCAAACCACAATAAGTCCCTGGGCTTCTTGCGTTCAATGGCCGTTCGGATGTCGTCAAAACCCGCTGTCTTCGCTGCGATCGTCATCGCAACATCGGCTCTCGCGGGATGCGCGACCCAACCGGATGGTGCGCCTTCTATACTCGGTTATCGCGAGCTTGCGCTCAACGAGAAGAAGGTCATCGCGGATGCCGTGGGACGGGTCATCAAGGAGCCGTCCTCGGCCAAATTCCACTGGGCGAAGTTCCCGAGCGATGCTGGCACGGGCGACGTCAACTATTGCGCTTGGGTGAATGCCAAGAGCGCCTTACCGGGCTACAGCGGCAATCAGCTCTATATCGCCGTTGTCGGCGCCGAGAGTGGCAAGGTGAAATCGGCCGTGATCGGCGCCATCCACGGCGGCGCCGATGCGCATGTCGTGCGCACGCTCTGCAAGCGCTACGGCCTCAATCCGGACGATGCGATCTGATTGATCTGCGCACGTTGAAAGTCATCGTTGTCGTAGTTTGGAACGCCTGTCACCAAGCCGACACTCGCGCGTGGTGAATATGTGTCCCCGGTGTGGCGGACTCGTCATCTGATCGAGACGTCATCTCGGTTCAGCATTCTTTCGTTCGACGGCTCTCATGCACGATATCATGTCGTGTCGCCGTTTAAGATTCGGCGAGACGATGTGACATGGCGAAGACGAAGAAAAAGAAGAGCAGCGATCCGATTCTGGCGGCGGGTGGCATTGTCACCCGCGGACGCTCGAAGCCGGTATTTGCCGTGGTGCGGTTGCGTCGTCAGAAGAGTTGGGTGCTTCCGAAGGGCAAGCTGAACAAGGATGAAACGGCCATCGCGGCTGCAAAGCGCGAGGTGATCGAGGAAACAGGTCACGACGTTGCGGTTCAGCACTATCTTGGTTCGCTCAACTACATCACCTCCGGCCGGCCGAAGTCCGTCAGGTTCTGGCACATGGAGGCGAGCCGCCAGCCCGTCGCCAAGCTCATGAAGGATGTCAGCGCGGTTCGATGGCTGCCATTGGACCAGGCCATCAAGAAATTGACGCACGACCGCGAGCGGGAATTCCTTGCTGAGTTCGGCGTGAAAGTGCGCGAACACTTGCACGCTGCTAAGGAGGAAAGTGCGCGCGAGAAGGCCAAGACCGGCGATCTGTTCTCGGGACGGCGCGCGCACGACCAGAGCGGGGTTCGCCATCGGGTCGGTTATTCGGGTCCGAAGGACGTCATACAGTTCCTGTGGCGCTGGCTTCGGCGGTGAACAAAGTCCTGCGCAGGCTGGTGAAATGTCCGCCTGTCGTTCATCATGGATTCAACTATGAACGTCACAGTTTGGTATGGCGGCCCGGCAACGGGCAGCCCAAGACGCGGCCGAACTGCCGCGACCTATTCCTGCGGAGGTTCAGACATGCGGAAATCCATCCTGGCTGCGACGACTGTTGCGGTACTGGCGGCCGCGTCGGTCGCATCGCCGACGCCCGCCGAGGCTCGCCGCGACGGCGCTGTTGCCGCCGGAATCATCGGAGGTCTGGCGGCTGGCGCCATTATCGGCAGTGCTGCCAATCCCTATTACGGCGGCTACGGCTATTATCCGGGTTACGTCGGTTATCCCGCGCCGGTTTATGCACCGGGACCGGCTTACTACGGGCCGCCTCCCGGCTGTGTGATTCGCCGGCAGAAGGTGTGGGACGGTTATGCGTGGCGCTGGCAACGGATCCGGGTCTGCCACTAGAAGAACTACAGTCGTAAACCTCTCCGGAATCGCGCTCTTTTAAATGTGGTCCGCGTCTTGTGATAGCGGGCATAAGCACATCAAATTTGCGACAAATTACGGTGAGACGCTGTGTCGTGTAAGGTTTAGTGGCTAGTCTGTGCAACCAAGGGCTGCGAGTCCGGTTGGTTCCAGCCGCGCCCCAGAGGAGAACATTCATGAGGAAGTGGTTTATCGCGCTCGTCGCTGCTTTGGCGATCGCAGGTTCGGCCGTGACCCTGCCGGGTGAAGCCAATGCCGGCAGCCGCGGCGGAGCCGTTGCCGCAGGTGTGCTGGGTGGCATTGCTGCCGGTGCGATCATCGCCGGTGCAGCGGCTCCGTATTACTATGCTCCCCCGCCGCCCCCGGTTTATTACGCCCCGGCTCCGGCCTATTACGGCCCGCCGTGCCGCTGGGTGAAAGAGCGTTTCTGGGACGGCTATTATTGGCGCGTGCGTCGCGTTCAGGTTTGCTGATCTGACGCCATCCTTGAGTTTACAGAGCCCGGCGGTGCGAAAGCCCGCCGGGCTTCTTTTTATCGGCTATCGAACGGCCTGCATCCGCTCGGCCAAAGCGCGCGATGGCCAGCAATCCAGCGGCAGACCGCTCGCCTTTTGATAGGCGCCCAGCGCCGCCCGCGTCTTCATCCCGGCCTTGCCGTCGATCTTGTCGCTGTAGAATCCAGCCTTGGTCAGATGACGCTGGATCGTTTCGATATAGTCGGCGCGTGCCTGTTCGATTTTGCCCCAGGGCGTCGCGAAGTTGCGGCCGCCGGCGATGCGATCGGCGAGATGGCCGACGAACAGCGCGTAGAGGTCGGCGAAGTTGTAGCCCTTGAAGACGTAGAAGTTCTTCAGCGTCAGAAACGCCGGCCCGTTCAGGCCTGCGGGGAGGAACAGCGAGGCTTCTTCGGCAAGTTCGTCACGCGTCGGCTTGTGTATCAGCGGCACGTAACCGCGCCTGATCCATTCAGACACCGGCATTTTTGAATCGGGCTCGGCGATCGAACAATCGACATTTGCCGGCAGCTTCACCTCAAAGCCCCAGCGTTTGCCGCGATCCCATCCCTTGGCGAGAAGCTGGCTTGCTGCCGAGGCAAGCGAGTCAGGCACCGAATTCCAGATGTCGCGATGTCCGTCGCCATCTTGATCGACGGCGTATTTGAGAAAATCGGTCGGCAGGAACTGTGTGTGCCCCATCGCGCCGGCCCATGAGGCTTTCATGTCCTTGGGGGCGACGTGTTCTTCCTCGAGGATCTTCATCGCCAGCAGCAACTCGCGCCGGAACATCTCCTTGCGGCGGCCCATATAGGCTTGCGCTGCCAGCACCTCGATCGTGCTGTAAGGCAGCTTGACGTTGCCGTAATTGGTCTCCCGTCCCCAGATGGCAAGAACGACTGATGGCGGTACGCCGAAGCGCTTTTCGATCGATGACAGTGTCGCCTTGTGTTCGGCGGCGAGCTTCTGGCCTTGCGCCGTCAGGCGGGCGAGCGATGACTCCGACAAATATTGCTCCGGCGTGCGCTCGAACTCGGCCTGTCCGCGCGGCGCTTCTTTCGGCTTTCCGGGAATAACGAGATCGGGCAGCGACAGATTGAGTTTCAATCCGCGCGTGGCTTCATCGAACGTTCGCCCCGACACGCCGAGCGATTGCGCTTCCGGCCACAGCGACTGCAGGAACTGCCGGAATTCAGCGTCGCTTTGCGCATGTGCTGGCAAAGATCCAGCGCCAATCGCCAGCAGGATGAGGCACAGGCGAGCGGTGAGCCGGGCGATCATGCGGTGAATGTCTCTCTAAAGCGTTTTCGAGCGAAGTGGATACCGGTTCGCGTGAAGAAAACGCGTTAAAACAAAAAAAGCCAGAGCCTTTCGGCTTGATGGAATCAAAGCCGGAAAGGCTCTAGCGCGTCACAACCATGAACAGGCGCGGGAAGCGCAGTAGCACCTTGCCGTCGTTTTGCGCCGGATAGGCCGCGGCGATCCGCCCCGTGTAAGCGTGCAGGAAGCTTTGGCGATATTCGGGCGTTAGCGGATCGATGAATGGGCGAAGTCCGGTGCCCTTGACCCATTCGACGATCGCTTCGGGCCCGTCGAGCGGATGCTGATAGAAGGTGTGCCAGATGTCGATGTGGGAGCAGAGCGGCTTGAGCGTATCGTAATAGGTCTGCACCGACGGCAAGTTCGCGCGGTTACGCGGATTGGCCGGAAGCAGCTTCGCATAGGGTTCTTCGTGCGCGAGCTCGCGCATCCAGACGTGCGACGGCTCGTCGAAATTGTCCGGCATCTGTACCGCCAGTGCAGCGCCTGGCTTCAGGCCTTGCAATAAACGGCACAGCACCGCGACATGATCGTGCAGCCATTGGAAGGTCGCATTCGAAAACAGCAGATCGGCGTCGGCTGGCGCCGACCACTCGTTCAGATCGGCCTGCTCGAAAGAACACTGCGGCAGCCGCTCGCGCGCCTGCCGCAACATGTCCGGCGATGAATCGACGCCGATGATTTCGGCGTCCGGGAAACGCTCCACCAGCAATTGCGTCGAGTTACCGGGGCCGCAGCCGAGATCGTAGATCTTGCGCGCCTCAGTGAGTGGAACGTGCGCCAGCAGATCGCGCGCCGGGCGCGATCGCTGATCCTCGAACTTGAGATATTGCTGGGCGCTCCAGTCGGTCATGCGAGCGATTTAAACTTCCGCCAGTTCGAGGCGCTTCTCAATCCGCTCCACACGACCGTCCAGCCGGTCCATACGGTTGGACAGGCTTGCATACTGGCTTTCGAGAATACCAAGGCGGCCTTTCACCTCACGCATATCCTCGCGCACGGAGTCCACCGCGCCCCTGATATGAGGGAGATGTTCGAGAACAAGATTTTCAATCTCGGTCACGCAAAACCTCCAAATGGCTTTCTCTGGACTTCTTTACCACAAACCTGTCAGCGCGTGAACTTCTTGTACTTGATCCGGTGCGGGATGGTGGAGTCGGTGCCGAGACGACGCATCTTGTCGGCCTCGTAATCCTGGAAGTTGCCTTCGAACCATTCGACATGACTGTCGCCTTCGAAGGCAAGCATGTGGGTCGCGATGCGGTCGAGGAACCAGCGATCGTGGCTGATGATGACGGCGCAGCCGGCGAAATCCTCCAGCGCCTCTTCCAGCGCACGCAGCGTATCGACGTCAAGATCGTTGGTCGGTTCGTCGAGCAGCAGCACGTTGGCGCCGGACTTCAGCATCTTGGCGAGATGCACGCGGTTGCGTTCACCGCCGGAGAGCTGACCGACCTTCTTCTGCTGGTCTCCGCCCTTGAAGTTGAACGCCGAGCAATAGGCGCGGGAGTTCACTTCCTTCTTGCCGAGCAGGATCTGATCGACGCCGCCGGAGATTTCCTCCCACACGGTCTTGTTGCCGTCGAGCGCGTCGCGCGATTGGTCGACATAACCGAGTTGCACCGACTCGCCGATCTTGATCGTGCCGCCATCCGGTTGTTCCTGACCGGTGATCATCCTGAACAGCGTGGTCTTGCCGGCGCCGTTCGGTCCGATCACGCCGACGATGCCGCCGGGCGGCAGCTTGAAGGTGAGGTCCTCGATCAGCATCTTGTCGCCGAAGCCCTTGTTGAGACCTTCGAAGTCGATGACGTTCTGACCGAGCCGTTCGGCCACGGGGATGATGATCTGTGCAGTCTGGGTCTGCTTGTCGCCGGCCTTTTGCAGCAGGTCTTCGTAGCGCTGATAGCGCGCCTTGGATTTGGCCTGACGAGCCTTGGGCGAGGACGCAATCCATTCCTGTTCGGCAGCGAGCGTACGCTGGCGCGCCTCTTCCTCGCGGCCTTCCTGTTGCAGACGCTTTTGCTTCTGGCCGAGCCACGACGAGTAATTGCCCTGGTAGGGAATGCCCTTGCCGCGATCGAGTTCGAGAATCCAGCCGGTGACGTTGTCGAGGAAGTAGCGATCGTGGGTGACGATCAGGATCGCGCCCGGATAGTTGCGCAGATGACCTTCCAGCCAGGCGACGCTTTCGGCGTCGAGATGGTTGGTCGGTTCGTCGAGCAACAGCAATTCCGGTGCATCCAGCAACAGCTTGCACAGCGCGACGCGGCGGCGCTCACCGCCCGAGAGCGATGACACATCGGCGTCGTCCGGCGGGCAGCGCAGCGCATCCATCGCCTGATCGACCTTGGAATCGAGATCCCACAGGCCGTGCGCCTCGATCTCGTCCTGTAGCTTGGTCATCTCGTCCGCGGTCTCGTCCGAGTAGTTCATGGCCAGTTCGTTGTAGCGGTCGAGGATCGCCTTCTGCTTGGCGACGCCTTCCATCACGTTCTCGCGGACGGGCTTATCCGGATCGAGTTGCGGTTCCTGCGGCAGGTAGCCGACGCGCGCGCCGTCGGCGACCCAGGCTTCGCCGGTATAGTCGTTGTCGATACCGGCCATGATGCGCAGCAGGGTGGATTTACCCGCGCCGTTGACGCCCAGCACGCCGATCTTCGCATCCGGGTAGAATTGCAGGTGGATGTTTTCGAGTACCTTGCGGTTGCCCGGATAGGCCTTGGTCAGCCCCTGCATGAAATAGACGAATTGGCGGCCGTTCATTTCGGTGAACCCTTTGCGCAGGTATGCCCGCGCGGAATCGCGCCGGATCTTGCGATGTCTGGAGATGCGGAGCTTAAGTAGCTCTGCGAGGCGTAAAGGGCAAGGCAGGGCGCCTCCCGGACGGGAGGGAGCCGGGCGAGGCACCGGGTCACATTCCCTGTGGAAATGCGACGGAATCGTGCCCTAGAGTGATGCTCCTGGGCGATCAGGCTGCGCGTTGCGGCGCTTCGAGCGGCGGCGTGCCATCCTGCATCGCGCCGCGGATCATGCTCCGCAATTCGGCATTGTCGGCATGACCATGAACCGCGACCGCGTGCTGGACGGCGGCCTCAAGCAACTCGTCTTCGGTATCGGCGCTCAGCGCGACCGTGCAATTCATTTCGCTGGGCACCGTCCGGCAATCGATGAATTTCCGCATGAGTTCCTCCTGAGACGGTTGAACGGTCTGCGTCGGGTCTCCTGACTGCTCTCATATTTTACGCCGGCAACGAGGTGCTGAACAGCGGTGGCTATCTTCACTTCACCGGCACAACGTCCTTCGCATCGTTCGCGCCCATATAGACCGCGATCAGGCGCATCGGCTGGGTGCCGGTGTTTTCGCCGAAATGGGCGACGTCCATGGCTTCCATCAAAGCGTCGCCCTTTCGATACGTGCGCCGGCCCTTGTCGCCGTAATCGACGGTGATCTCGCCTTCGAGGATGTAGGCGAACATCGGCACGCCGTGCTTGTGCAGGATGGTGCGCGTGCCGGGTGCGAGCGTGACGATCGAGGCATTCACATGCGCGGCGCCGGACGGATAGCGGATCGTCTCGCCGACCACCGTCGTGCCGGTGGAGAGCAACGGAATGGCGGGATAGCCCTTGGCCGCGGCAGCGCCCTCTGCCTTTGGCATGGATTGCGCGTCCTGCGCTGCGGCCGGATAGGCGGTGAGAGCAACCGCAAGCGTCGTGAATGCTGCGATGAGCAATCGATAAACCATAGACGTTTTCTCCACGAGAGCTGTCGCCGCTCTCGCGGTCCGCAGCAATTTCTTAGGTTCTGCAATCAACGAAAAACAGAGGACGCGATTCGTTCTTCAAGAACAAACGAGAACACACCATTGCGTATCACGGCCTTGCCGCGCGGACGCGATTGTTTGGTAAAAAATCAACGCCGGCGATCGGGCGGGGACCGATCAGCTCCTTGAGTCTTCGACGTCCGTTTCCGGGCGGTCGCTGCCGGATGCTGTTTCGGTGTGCCACCTGCCGTCGGCGTCTTCCCACTCGATGACCTCGGTGCGGCCGGGCACGCGCTGTTCCTGCGCAGCCTTCTTTGCAGCCTTCAGCGCCGCCGCGTGGGTCGGGAAGCTCTCCGAAAACACATCGCCGGCTTTGTATGCCCAGCCGCCGTCGTGCTGGACGATCCTGTAGGTGACGTGAGGCATGGCTGGACCTGTGCTGCTGGTGTCGCCGGGTTCACCCCCGGATTTTGCAACACGTTCGTGTCCGCGCAAGC
>JAFAFP010000233.1 GCA_023423415.1 Pseudomonadota bacterium
CTGAGGATACGCCGCAGTCCTTCCGGTCGTGCGCGCAGCTCATGCAGAAGCCGTGCGTCCTCGTCGTCCGATCCGTGATTGGCGATGGTGCCTCCGCGTCCCAGCAGGTCGGTATTCAGATTGACCGCGATAACCAGGCGCGCGCCGAGCGCGCGAGCCGCCGAAACGGGAACAGGATTGACCAGCGCGCCGTCCACCAGCCAGCGGCCGCCGAGTCGCACCGGCGTGAAAATGCCGGGCAATGCATAGGAGGCACGGACGGCATCGACAGTGCGGCCATGAGTCAGCCAGATTTCGTGCCCGGTTCCAAGCTCTGTTGCGATGCAGGCATACCGCTTGGGCATATCCTCGATCAGCGTGTCGCCCAGCGTGTCCTCAAGTCGCGTCGCAAGGCGATCGCCTCCGATCAGTCCGGAGCCGCCAAGGCTGACGTCGAGGTAGCCGAGGACGCCACGCGTGGTGAGCCCGCGCGCCCAGGTTTCGACCTCGGGCAATTTCCCGTGCGCGTAGCAGGCGCCCACAACCGCGCCGATCGATGTGCCGACGATGATGTCCGGCTCGATGCCGTGCTTTGCCAGAACCTGCAGCACACCGATATGCGCGAAGCCGCGCGCGGCCCCGCCGCCCAAGGCAAGGCCGACGCTGGGCCTCGGGGGCGATTTTTGCTCTGGCGTCGCTTCGGTCGCGCGATCGCCATTGGTGCGTCGGATCAGAGCCTGGAACACAGTTCATCCCTCTCTTGGGGAGGATCGGGGTTCAGAGAAGACAAGACAAGTGGGTATGGGACTCACTCAAAAAGGTGAAGAAAGGATCAGTCCGTCGCGGGGCGGACCATCCGGAATTCGCTCTCGACCACGGCGTAATTGTGGTAGCCGCAGCGCGCGATCGGTTTCATGGCGGCGGTATCGAGGAAGCCATCTCGGATGAAGCGATCGTCGATATGTACGCCGATGACCTGTCCGAACACCACATGGCAGTCGATCGGCTGACCGTTGATGTCGTTCATCGGCACGACCTGCAAAAGCTGGCACTCCAGAGCGCAGGGCGAAGCGGCAACACGGGGCGGCTTGACCAGGCGTGAGGGTGCTGCAGCGAGCCCGGCTTTCTCCATTTCATTAACGCCCCGCTGCATCGGGGCGGATGTCTTATTCATGGCCTCGCGCAAGTCCCAGGTCGCGAGGTTGCAGACAAACTCCCTGGTTTCGAGGATGAAAGCGAGCGAGTCCTTTTGTCCTTCGCTGGAGAACATGACCACAGTCGGCCGGCTTGATACGCCGTTGAAGAACGAATAGGGCGCGAGATTGATGTCGCCTTTTGCGCTCATTGACGTGATCCAGCCGATCGGGCGCGGGGCAATGATGGCTTTGACCGGATCGCGAGGCAGGCCGTGGTCGTTCTTGCGGGCGTCGTAGAACATGCCAGCCGTCTTACGCGCCGTAGCGCGTCACGATATCGGACAATGGTGGACGAGGCCGATCCTCGGGTGGACGTGTCGGTCGTCCGATATGGACGAATCCGGCGATGCGCTCATGGTCGCTCAGGCCCATCGCTTTGAGAATCCGCGGGTCGTAGGCGTACCATTCCGTGATCCAGTTCCCGGCAAAACCCAGAGCATGGGCCGCGGTCAGCAGATTCATCGCGGCGGCGCCGGCAGAGAGGATCTGTTCCCACTCCGGAATTTTGACATGCGGCGCTGCGCGGCTGACCACGCCGATGACGAGCGGAGCACGTGCGAAACGATTGCGTTCGAATTCGATTTGATCGGCGGTGGCATCCGGCCGGTCGATCTTGAAGGCTTCAACCAGCCGTTCGCCGATCTGTTTGCGGGCGTCGCCTTCGAACAGGATGAAGCGCCACGGCGCCAGCTTCCCATGGTCGGGAACGCGGGCGGCGATGGTCAGGAGTGCTTCAATTTCGGCTTCTGACGGGGCGGGGCCGGTCAGTTCGATCGGCTTGATGGAGCGGCGGGTATTCAAAAGGGTGAGGGCATCGATCATGACAACCGAGCGGCTATCACAGCCGCGGTCTTGTTACAAATTTGCGGCGGTTGTGGTGCAGGCTTGAATTCGCCGCGATTTCCACCGACAAGGCCTTATGAGGGTGTTTGGAGCGACGGCCGGGCGGGCAGCGGCGCGGATGGCATTTGCCATCGCGGCTCTCTATGCCGCACCCGCATGGGCGCAATCCTTCACCAACAGCTCCGGTTCGGCGCCGATGCAACTGGCTCCAGGGTCCGCCCCACCGGCGGCCAATCTCGCCGCGCCGGGTCCGGCTGACGTCTTGCGGCCGCCGGCTCCGATACCGCTTCCGGTTGCACCTCTGCCGCCGCCAGCGCATATCGAGCGCTCATCGACCCCCCCAGCACAGCAAGCGACTCCTGTCGTTCCGGCGGGGCAGGTTGCACTCTATCTCAGCGCTCGCTTTGGCCGGGACATGCCGCAGGTCCCGAACGGGGTCGTCTGGCGCGTCTATCCGGAACGGCCCGACAACACCGGGGCCATGCGCCTCCTCCGCGAGGATAAGACGGCTGCGCCGGCTATGCTGCTGCCGCCCGGGAGCTACATCGTTCACGCCAGTCTCGGCCATGCGCAAACACTCAAGAAGGTGCAATTGCGCGCCGAGACCGTACGTGAGGTCTTCGATATTCCGGCTGGCGGCATCCGTATCGAGGGCAAGGTCGGCGATACGCGCATTCCCGCGGGCCAGATTCATTTCGACATCTACAAGGGCAGCCAGTTCGAACCGGGCGACAAGCGTCCGATGACACAAAATGCGATGACCGGCGAGGTGATGCTGGTGCCCGAAGGCACCTATCACATCGTGTCGCATTACGGTGACGGCAATGCAGTCGTGCGTTCGGATATCCGCGTTCAGGCGGCGCGGGTGACCGATGTGACCGTGACGCATCGCGCCGCGATCATCACACTCAAGCTTGTCACCAGCGCCGGCGGCGAAGCGCTGGCCAATACACAATGGTCGGTGCTGACGCCGGGCGGCGACGTGATCAAGGAATCGATCGGCGCGTTCCCGCGTGTGGTCCTCGCCGAAGGCGAATATCGCGTGATCGCTCGCAACGAGGGCCGCTCGTTCCAGCACGATTTCAATGTCGTCACTGGCGTCGACAGCGAAATCGCGGTGGTGGCGCAGTAAACATCCTACGGCGAACGAACCAGCTTTCCCACGACGCGCCGCACGATTGGCAGCAGGAAGAACAGACTCGGGAATGCGATCAGCCACGATGTGGCCCAGGCCTTGCTCCAGACCGGGACGAAGTTGCTGCTGAGTCCCAGACTGGATGCAGTCGCGACCCCGGAAATAATGCACGACATCAGGATTGATACGAAAAGCGGCGTGAGGACAACCGCAAAAGACGCTGGCAGTCTGCGATGATGTTTTGTCACGTCATGCATCCTCAGACCGGGCCAGCCGCCGCATCGGCATTGTTTACGGTTTGTCGGACAAGTTCTCCGATATAATCTTGCAAAGAGCGCGGTTCGCGACCGAGGGCTGCACGCAGCGTCATGTCATTGCCGCCAAGTCCGTATTTAGCGTAATGCGCGTGCACATGACGCAGCAGGCGCAGTTGGTCATCCGAATAGGGAAGCTGCGCGCGGCGCGTCCATTCATCGAACCCGATTTCGCCTGCCTCGATGCGCTTGCCAAGTGCCTCGGACATCATCGCCGCAATTTCGTCGCGATTGAACATGCCGCTGCAAAGGTCGAGCGTTGCATAGGCGAGGCGACTAGTGGTCAACGCGATCGCGGCCAACTCCGCGACATCACGGTAGTCGACGCGTGCAATGCGTGCGGTGGTGGGGAATGGCTCTTTGTAGTGCCCGCTTGCCACGATCGCCGGCCACGCGCCGGCAATGTTCTGCATGAAGTTTGCGGGATGCAGGATCGTGTATTGTAGCGAGGATGAGTAGAGCGATTCTTCCACCGGAACTTTGCTGGCATGATTTTTCAGCCCGACATTCGTTGGCTGAATGACCGACGAAAACGCGAAGCGCTGCACGCCGGCGCGGACTGACGCTTCGACAACGCTGACGCCCATGGCTGCTTCATCCGGTGCGAAGGCGGGTCCGAGATAGAAAACGCCGCCGGCGCCGTTGACGGCTGCTTCGACACTTGTGCGGTCCCGAAGATCGCCGACGACGATCTCGGAGGCACCGCGGGCGCGAACGCCCTCTGCTTTTTTCGGATCGCGGATCATCGCTCGGACGGTCGCGCCGCGGCGCTGAAGCTCCGGCACGACGAGGCCGGCAAAGCGACCGGTCGCCCCGATCACAAGAACTGGCTGGCAGGTATCGGTCATGGCAAGAATCCTCTCGAAATTGATGACGAGAGGCATTTGGATTGTCATCTATTGTTATACAATGAGTGCAAATTTTGATAGACTATCTCTCGAAGTGAGAGAGTTATGCCGCGTTTTGAAGACTTGGAAGCGTTCGCGAATGTGGTGGACCTACGCAGCCTCACGGCGGCGGCGAAGTATCTTGATCGATCGCTGCAATCGGTCAGCCGGTCATTGGCTGTGCTTGAAAGCGAAGTCGGGACGCAGCTTGTCCATCGTACAACGCGGCATTGTCGGCCGACGGAGGCTGGCTTCGCCTATTACGCGCGGATCAAGCCGGCTCTCGAAGAAATCAAGGATGCCACGCTCGCAACATCAAGCCAGCGCAGCGAGCCGTCAGGAATACTCCGTGTCAGTGCGCCGGTGCTGTTCGGACCCGGCTTTGTCGTGCCAATCATCGCGAAATTCATGAAGCGGCACCCGCAGGTGCAATGCGAACTCATTCTCTCCGACCACTTCGTGGATCTTGCGACGGAGAATTTTGATCTGGCGGTGCGGATAGGCGAGCTTGCAAATTCAAGTCTGAAAGCGCGGAGGCTAGGTGCGTTGCGCCGCGTCGTCTTCGGCTCTCCTGAATACTTCCGCAAGTTCGGGCGTCCGCAGCATCCGTCCGAATTGAAGCATCATCGCTGCATCGTGCGGACGATGGACGAGCGCCGCGGCGAATGGGCTTTCATGATCGACCGGCGGCCACGCATGGTGAAAGTCGAGGGCACATTTCGTGCGAGCGCAATGCCGGCGATCTATGCCGCGGTCGCGGAGGGGCTTGGTCTCGGCTATTCGCCGCTATGGCAAATTCGTCATCTGATCGATGCGGGCATCGTCGAAACGGTCCTGACAGATTTTGAGCCGCCGCCCGTTGCCATCAACGCGGTCTGGCCCGGCGGCAGCGCGCCGTCGGCCAAGCTGCGCGCCTTTATTGATCTGCTTGCGTCCGACTTGGATCTGCGGAGCCTCTAGTCACGTCAGGCACGGGCGCGCTCGTTCCAGCACGACTTCAATGTCGTCACTGGCGTCGACAGCCAAATCGCTGTCGACGCTCAGTAGCACATCAGCACATCAGGCTGCGCCGCGTGCCCGCTTGATATCCGGCGGGGTCGCTTCATCCGCCAGCATCTTCAGCGCTTCCTCGAGCGGCATCACCTGCTGGCCTTCCTTGCCGAGGCGGCGGATCGATACGGTGCGTTCGGCCGCTTCCTTCTTGCCGACGACGAGCAGGGCAGGGACCTTGGCGAGGGAATGCTCGCGCACCTTGTAGTTGATCTTCTCGTTGCGAAGATCGGTGGTGACGCGCAGATCCATACGGGTGGCAAGCCGTGTCACTTCGGCGGCGTAATCGTCGGCATCCGACACGATGGTGCAGACGATCGCCTGTTTCGGTGCGAGCCACAGCGGCAGATGGCCAGCATAATGCTCGAGCACCACGCCGAGGAAGCGCTCCATCGATCCGCAGATGGCGCGGTGGATCATCACCGGGGTGGTCTTCGATCCATCCGGCGCGATGTAGAAGGCGTCGAACCGCTCCGGCAGGTTGAAGT
Organism: Pseudomonadota bacterium; assembly: GCA_023423415.1. GTDB lineage: Bacteria > Pseudomonadota > Alphaproteobacteria > Rhizobiales > Xanthobacteraceae > Pseudorhodoplanes. The sequence goes on from JAFAFP010000233.1 coordinate 5,893, forward strand.
CCACCTGCGTCGTGCCGCACTGCCAGTCGCGGCCGATGGCGTCGCGCAGCACATATTCAAACTTCGGACCGTAAAAGGCGCCTTCGCCCGGATTGATCGCGGTCTTGATCTTCTGATTGCCGCTGCGCGCCTCGATCTGCTTCAGCACATCCTGCATGATGGCTTCGGCATGGTCCCAGGCTTCATCCGAGCCGACGCGCTGCTCCGGACGAGTCGACAGCTTCACCGTCATTTCGCCTTCGAAGCCGAAATCGGCATAGGTTGAGAGGATCAGATCGTTGATCTTCAGACACTCCTCGGCCATCTGATCGGGCGTGCAGAATACATGCGCGTCGTCCTGCGTGAAGGCGCGCACGCGCATCAGGCCATGCAGCGCGCCCGATGGCTCATAGCGATGGACGATGCCGAATTCGGCCATGCGCAACGGCAATTCGCGATACGAGCGCAGGCCGTGCTTGAAGATCTGGATATGGCCCGGGCAGTTCATCGGCTTGATCGCGTAAACGCGCTCGTCCTCGGTGTGATCGCCGGCCGACGTTGCCTTGAACATGTTCTCGCGGAACCAGCCCCAATGGCCGGAGGTCTCCCACAGCGACTTGTCGAGCAATTGCGGTGCGTTCACTTCGCTGTAATCGCCCTTCAGGCGGCGGCGCATATAAGCGACGATCTCCTGGAACATGGTCCAGCCAGCCGGGTGCCAGAACACCGTGCCGGGACCTTCCTCCTGGAAGTGGAAGAGGTCCATGTCGCGGCCGAG
>JAFAFP010000259.1 GCA_023423415.1 Pseudomonadota bacterium
ATTCTTAGGTGCGGCTGGCACGGACACGACGGTGAGCTGGCATCTTTCGTAGCGGATGTGTCGCGCGTCAGACATACCGCTCGCGCGAAACGGTGTAACGCTCCAGCGCCTCCCGATCGATTTCCGGAACGTATCCCGGCGGCAACACAATGCACCCGTCTTCGAAATTCAGCGGATTTCGGAACAGCCGCACGTCCGATTTGAGAAACCCGTTCATTTCGCCGGCGGATGTAAGCGTTCCCGCACTGATGCAGGCCTCCATCCAGTTATTGATCTCGGTTGCGACCCCATTACCCAACACCGCACGCATTTTGTTCTGACGTATGCAATTGAGGCCGCTCGTGAGCGCATCCAACCCGCTCATCTTCACCAGCTTTAGCTTTATGTAGTCCGCCACATTCGACCTCGCCGCACGCTCGATATCGGCTTCGCCGAAGATCGATTCATCGAGCATCATCGGCACCGTCGACGCTTCTTTCACCCGAAGCGCAGCATCCCAGTCGTCAGCGGCGCATGGCTGCTCGAGAAGCTCGATATCTCTCGCATCGAGGCCGGAGGCGAACTGGCAGGCGGCGTCCGAAGAAAAACCTTGATTGGCGTCTAGACGAATTTGAGCCCGGCTCGCCACCACATCTTGAATGCAGGCTACACGCTCGAGATCCGACCGCGCATCCTGACCGACCTTAACCTTCAGAACACGGTAGCCCTCTGCAAGCCGGCTCTCTATTTCGTTGGGGAGTTTAGCCAGATCTTTCGAATGCAACGGCGCAAGCAGCGGCACGCGTCGCTCTTCCTGAACTGGCTGCAGGACCGGATGATGTCCCGCCATCTCAAACGCAGCCGTCATGCTAGACACTGCATGCGAGTAAACATGGTTATATGGTCGGAGCTGTTCGATGGCCTCAGGCAACGACTTGCCGATCAAACAGCTGGCTTGTTCGGCGCAGAACGCCCAGGACGTTTCAGGCAGTTCATGGGTGTATCCGGGTACAATCACACATTCCCCGATGCCAACCGCTCCGTCGCGCGTACGCACTTCGACCACGATGGGATCGAAATTGTACAGCGTTGAGATCATGCTCCAATATGGCGTCACGAGTGGCAATTCCAGCCGGCGCAACTCAATAGATGCAATCGCTGCAGCAGAGGAATTCATTGCGGCTTCACTCCAACCGACCGCGCAATTTCTATCCAACGCGCTGATTCAGTGCCGAGATCGAGCGGCCCGTCAGCAGATGCCACAATCGCCCCCTGTTTGATAAACCCCTCTTGAACGTCCTTGCTCTTTAAAGCCTTCGCAACCGCAGCTCGAATCTTTGCAACGATCGCCTCCGGAGTACCGGCCGGTGCAGCAAGCCATGTTCGGGGAGCCATATCAAAGCCCGATATGGTTTCCGCCACAGTTGGCACATCTGGGAGATTGCTCGGACGATCGGAAGACGTCACCGCGATGATACGGGCAGAACCTGCCCGGCCCAACGGCGCAACGACCGACGAACTCAACACTCCGATCTCGATCCGACCGGCAATAAGATCCGGGACAAGAGTTGCACCTCCCTTATAGGGAACGTGTACAGCATCGATATCGGTCGCCCGCTTGAACTGTTCAAAGGCAATATGATGCACAGTTCCGACGCCAGCCGTTCCGTAGTTATATCTTCCGGGAGAGGCTTTTATTGCTGCAACCAGTTCTTTGGTAGTTTTGGCCGGAAACGAATTCGTCACCACAAAAGCGAGAGGAAGAGTGGCGACATTGCTGATAGGCACGAAGCTCTTCTTGAGATCAAACGGCAATTCAGCAAACAGCAAGGGCGTAAGGAGGAACCCGGTCTCTCCGAACAACAACGTATATCCATCGGGAGCAGCCTGAGCGACAGCAACTGCGGCAATGGTGCCTGTGGCGCCAGGCCTATTCTCGACCACAATTGACGTGCCGAGATTTTCCGCGAGCTTTTGTCCAATAATCCTTCCGAGCGCGTCCATTCCGCCGCCTGCGGGATAACCAAGCAGAAGTCTGATGGGCTTGGATGGATAATTTTCGGCACTCGCCCTCAAAGGGGCCATCAGGCAGATTCCAAGCAGCGCGCAGGCAATGAGCTTTAAGCAGCCCCGATGTAGCAATTTTCCGATCATTGATCCCCCTGATGGCGTTCGCTTGGTCTCGCGCCAAGTTCAACTTTTCTATCAACTGCGTGTTTCCGGCGGGAAATGCTATTAGCGGGTACGCCCATCGCAAATTGCGATGGGCGCCAAAGAAATGACGGCTATCCCGAAAGCGCCGCTTGCTTGACGGATGAGCCCTGCCAGCCGGTCTCTGGCCACCTCAACCCGAAATGGTCACGCAACGTATCACCTTGATAGGCCGTACGAAAAAGACCACGCCGCTGCAACAGCGGCACAACCTCCGCGCAGAAAACGTCCAGCATACTCGGCAACACCGGCGGCATGATATTGAAGCCATCTGCTGCGCCGCTTGTGAACCAGTCCTCGATCAGATCGGCGACCTGCTCCGGCGTTCCCGCAATGGTCAGATGACCACGAGCGCCTGCAAGGGTTGCCAATAATTGCCGCAACGTCGGCTTCTGGCGCCGAACAAAGCCGAGAATGACTTCGGTGCGGCTACGCGCAGCCTCAACGGAACCTGGATCGGGAAAATCTTCGGGGGCCAGAACGTGATCGAGCCGAAGATGCGAGAAGTCGTGCCCCCCAAATCGGGTGGACAAACGCTTGCGCCCGATTTCCGGATCAGAAAGCTCATTTGCTTCCTGCTCTAACCGATGCGCCTCCGTCTCTGTGGAAGCAATCATCGGGCTGAGACCTGGCAGAATATGCACCTGGTCGGCCGAACGCCCTTCCGCAGCGGCAAACGACTTGAGGTCAGTATAGAATGCCCGCGCGGTGCTCTTCTCCATGTGAGCAGTAAACACCGCCTCCGCATGTCGCGCAGCAAAGCGTCGTCCCGTATCCGAGGAGCCCGCTTGCACTAGAACTGGCCGACCTTGCGGCGATCGCGGCACATTGAGCGGCCCGGCCACTTCATAGTAAACACCCTTATGGTTGATTGGCCGGATGCGTTCCGGCTGGGCGTATCGTCCACTGCGTCGATCATCAAGAACTGCGTCTTCGGCCCAACTATCCCAGAGCGCCTTCGCCACCGTGACGAATTCGTCGCCTCGCGCATATCTATCTTCGTGATTTACCGGACCGCTTCCGCCGAAATTACGCGCAGCCGCCGGCAGCCAAGAGGTCACAATATTCCAACCAACCCGTCCGTTGCTGATATGATCAAGGGAGGCGAATTGCCGTGCTAGGTTGAATGGTTCAGAATACGTGGTGGAGGCCGTGGCGATCATACCGACCTTGCTGGTTGACACCGCTATAGCAGCTAACGCAGTGATCGGCTCAATCCAGACATGAGGCGCCTGCACGTCTTCACCCAGCGCCAACGTGTCTCCAAGAAAAATGGAATCAAACAGCGATTCCTCGGCTCGTCGCGCCAAATCCTGAAAATAGCGGATGTCGGTCAACGCGAGTTGCGAAGACGCCGGATGTCGCCATGACGCCTCGTGATGTCCACGACTTTGAATGAATAGATTGAGGTGTAATTGGCGCTTCATGCAGTCTCCGTATCGCTTGCAACATCGCCCGGCCCAACAGCGACCATCGGGTCTATAAGTTTTCTAGCGTTATTGCGGAAATGCTATTAGGGTCTGCACCCATCGCAATCCGCGATGGGTTGAGGAGATTATGCGTACCTTTGACCTGAAGGATCTACGCTGCTTTTTGGAAGCGGCCGAAGCCGGTGGCATTACGCGCGCAGCAAAGCGCCTAAACACCACGCAATCCGCCCTGAGCAGACGCCTTCACAATCTGGAGGACGACCTTGGAGTCAAGGTGTTCATTCGTGAGTCGAATGGCGTGCGCCTGACCCAGGCCGGTCGGCGCTTACAACGTCTCGCGGGGCCCCTCCTTGAGAACGCCAATCGCGTTTGGGAAGCGGTTGCTGCTGAAAAGCGCGATGCGGCACAGCAGATCAATGTTGGAATGGTTGCCGGTGTAAGTCAGACAATCCATTCCGCAATGAAACGGTTTGGACACAGCCACAAAGCCGTCAGGGTTAATGTTAAAGAGGGTTCGAGCGAGCACCTTCAAAATCTTGTCGTGTCAAGCGATCTCGATCTTGCCATCACTACAAACCCACGAATTACCAAGGGTCTCAAACTGATGCCCCTGTGGCGCGAGGCAGTCTATATCGTCGCGCCCAAGGCACGGATACGTGGCAAAAAGCTGAATCTCAACAATCTGAAAGATCTTCCGTTCATTCTGGCGACACGCAGTCCTGGCCTGCGCGAAACGCTCAGGAGTGCATTTGAACGAGAAGGCGTTGCGTTTGACGTCGCATTTGAAATTGAATCTCTTTCTACGATCCGACGCATGATCGCAGGAGGAGAAGCCTATTCGGTACTGGCCTATCCGACGATTGCAAACGACATTGATGCGCTCGGAATCGCTTTGTGCCGGTTACCTGATGTCTACGTGACGCGAGCACTCATTAGAAAGAACCACGAAGTGCGTTCACCGGCCGTCAGGACGTTCCTACGCGCTCTTCAACAGGAAGCGGACGAGATCATTCGAACCAAGGAGTGGGCTTTCGCTGCCGAATGAACCGAAAATACTGCACGCCTGGTCGTGCCATTCATCAAAACAACCTTTGATGGGTCGAGAAGAAACAGAGATCGAGCAAGATGCTCCAGATCGCAAAACCTAGACACTGCGATCAAGGTCGGATCGCTGGTAGAGAAACAGCTTCTAAAGGCATTATAGCGTCGCTGGATCAAAGCGGCTGTTCTCACAATTGGAATTTTCGCCTATGTTGATCAAGCAGAAAAATTCAATCGACATGCTCCTCGCCAGTTGAGCGCGGTGAAGGCGCTTACACCTGTCGTGGCTTAGCCAAATCGAGATAGTGGATATTGCCGGTCCCTTCCGCGGGCACACCGTCGGCTTTTCCATTTAGCCAATCCTGATTGTCGGCAAGGGCAAGAAGGCCTTCACGCATCTTCATCAGGCGCTCACGCTCTTCTCCACTGGAGCGAGGATTGTTTGCTTCTTCGATGCATTGCATAGCCCATCGGCGAAGGTCTGAAGAGCCCATCGGTATCTGCATCACCGAGCCTCCAACTCAAGACGCAACAATACGTATCTGAATTGACAAACCCACCCGCTATAGAAGCGACTATATCTTACAGCTACAAGACGACATCATCCTTCGACATCACATTGATGCGATTGGGTTGAGAAATTAGTGTCGAGCACAGGCATCATTTTACATACCCGAAAATTTGCGCATCCCGCAAAATTCAGTTCGGCGCTTGATGTTGGAGTGGCAAAATCAGCAACTGCTGACTTTGTCCGGCAACACCAGCGGATCCATAAGCACGGCGCGCGTCGTCGTTGATGCGAGCAGGACGTCGAACGGACCTTCTCTTTTCATGAGCCCGCGGCGTCGTCACAATTGATACCGAGTCGGTTTTCACCGTCATCACGTGCACTGGCCCGTAGACATATTTTTTTGTGGGTTCGATCCAGACCGGCTGACGGGATGCACTGTCCGTATCAGAGGAGAAACCAGCAAGTTTTGGTCCTTCGCTCACAACGGCTGTCGTATGGGGTGATGGCTCGGTCGGGAGGACGAAGCGATATTCGCTAAACACCCAGGCGCCCGTCGCTAGGATTCCGACAACAAGGGACGCAGCTCCGGCCAGATAGAGAAGCAATTGCCTGATTTCACGCATGACGCTGCTGCCATCCCACGCCCCCTCAATTGTCAGTTTGTCCGCTCGTCTTTGTTGCCGCCGCTTGTTTTACGTTCGGACTATATGAGCGGAAGGACCGTCTGACTTCGAACACTGGCTGCTGCAATTAAGCGCTGGTGACGGAGGCGCGCAGCATTTTGCCAAAATACGAGGCAGCAATTGCAAGCTGGAGCTTTATCGCGCGGCTGCGAGCCCATAGGATGGCCGCCCAACACCGATCAATGCAGATTATTTGAAGAGAGAATGGCAGAACAAAGCCCGCAATCCGGCCCCGTTGGGGTTGTCTTCATTCACGGCGTAGGCGGCTCGGCCGCGGCATGGCAACCGCAAGTAGAAACCTTCACCGTCGCCGGATATGTCCCGCTGGCCGTGAACCTTCCTGGCTATGGCGGGCGCCCCGCGATCGACCATATTGATTTTGAAAGCTTTTCGGAGGACGTCGAAGCGGCGATCGCCAAACCCGGCCTCGACCGGCCGGTGTTGGTCGGCCATTCGCTCGGCGGCATGATCGTCCAGACGATGCTCCGCCGCAACCCGGACGAGTACCAGGCGGCCGTGCTGGTCGGCACAAGCTCTGCCTTCGGCCGCCCCGATGGCGATTTTCAGAAAAAGTTCGTGGCCGACCGGCTCGCCCCGCTGCAATCCGGCAAGACAATGGCCGAGCTTGCGGCCGGAATGATCAATGAAATCATAGGGCCTAACCCCGATCCCAAGGGTAAGGAGACGGCCATCGCCTCGATGGCGTCGGCCCCCGCGTCGACCTACAAGGCCTGCGTGGAAGCGATCGTAACCTTCGAAGAACGTGCGAACCTCGGACTGATCAAGGTCCCGACGTTGTGCCTCGTGGGTGAGTTCGACCGCAATGCTCCGCCGCAGATGATGGAGCGCATGGCCGGCAAGATCCCCGACGCCAGGTTCACCCTCCTGCCCGGCCTCGGCCACCTTCCCAATCTCGAAGACCCGGCGGCGTTCGACCGGGCCGTCCTCGATTTCCTGCGCGAAGCCATCCCATCCCAAAATCCGGCTCGCGACGCCACCCAACGGAGTGCTGCAGAATGAATGTGATGAATGTCGACAAGATCGACACCGACGCGCCGCTTTTTGCGCCCGATGCATTCAGGCTGACAGACGACCAGGCCGAACTGCTCGCCAAGGCCCGCCGCTTCGGCAAGCGCGTGTTGGCGCCGCGCGCGGCCAAGCATGACCGCGAAGCCACCTTCCCGATCGAAAACTTCCGCGACATGCATCCAGAAGGCCTGCTCGGAGTCTGCATCCCGAAAGAGTATGGCGGACTCGGCGCCGATTATCAGACCTACTGCCTCGCGGCGTCCGAACTCGGCCGCTACTGCGGCGCAACCGCCCTGTCGTGGAATATGCATGTCTGTTCGACCATGTGGTCGGGTGCGATTTCCGACGAGATGGATATGCCAGCGGCCGAACGCGCGATGCATCTGAAGCGCCGCGAGGTGCATTACCGGCGCATCCTCGATACCGGCGCTGTCTATGCCCAACCGTTCTCGGAAGGCGGCGCTGCGGCTGCCGGCGCGGTCGCGTTCGGCACCGAAGCCCGCCCGGTCGATGGCGGCTACATCGTCAACGGCAAGAAGATCTTCGCCTCGCTGTCCGGATCGGCCGACTATTACGGCGCGCTGTGCACGCGAAGGGCGGAAGGCGAGGAAGCGCAACGGCGCAACACGCTCTATCTCGCCATTCCCGCCAATGCCGAAGGTGTCACCGTCACCGGCGAATGGGACCCGCTCGGCATGCGCGGCACGGTGTCGCGCACGCTGATTTTCAAGGATGTGTTCGTGCCGGAAGACGCCGCGCTGATGCCGCCCGGCGTCTACTATCAGGCGGTGCTGCGCTGGCCGCACATGTTCCTGACGCTCACGCCGACCTACATGGGCCTCGCCCAGGCCGCCTATGATTTCACCGTGCAGTATCTGCGCGGCGAACTGCCCGGCATGCCTCCGGTGAAGCGGCGCATGTTCCCGACCAAACAGTTGGCGGTCGCAGAAATGAAGCTGATGCTGGAGCAGACCAAGGCGATCTGGTTCCAGGTGATCAGCGAAGCGCGTCCGAACCCGTCGAAGGATTCGGTGATGCGCGCTTATGCGGCGCAATACACAGTGATGGAAAACGCCAACGCCCTCGCGGTGAAGGCGATCCGCACCTGCGGCGGACAGGCGATGCTGAAGAGCCTGCCGCTCGAGCGCATCTATCGCGACAGCCGCTGCGGCTCGCTGATGCTGCCGTGGACCGCGGAAATCTGCATGGACCGGCTCGGCAAGGAAACGCTGTATGAGCCCGGCGAGAAGGATGAGTGACGTTGCGCATCCACAAACTCCTCCGCGCTCCCTCCCCCTAAAAGGGGGAGGGTTGGGGTTGGGGTCAGATTGCGCTCATTCAAGAATGGAAGCCCCCCACC
>JAFAFP010000013.1 GCA_023423415.1 Pseudomonadota bacterium
CTGCACCTGCTCCGGCAGCGGCGCCTGCCGCCAAGGGATCGGACATGCCGCCCTCGCCGGCTGCGCGCAAGGTTCTGGAAGAGAAAGGCGTCAGCGCTGATCAGGTGGCTGGATCAGGCCGCCGTGGACAGGTTCTGAAGCAGGACGCGATGGCTGCTGAGGCGACTCCTGTCGCCGCGCCGGCTCCGGCCGCGCCTGCGCCAGTCGCTTATCAGGCTCCGGTTCCGGTGCCCGCCACGCAGATGCGTGCGCCCTCGGCTCCCAATGACAGCGCGCGCGAAGAGCGCGTGAAGATGACCCGCCTGCGCCAGACCATCGCCCGCCGACTGAAGGATGCGCAGAACACCGCCGCGATGCTGACGACGTTCAACGACGTCGACATGGGCGCGGTGATGAAAATGCGCTCACAGTACAAGGATCTGTTCGAGAAGCGCCACGGCATCAAGCTGGGCTTCATGGGCTTCTTCGTGAAGGCCTGCATCCAGGCGCTGCGCGAGATCCCGGCCGTGAACGCCGAGATCGACGGCACGGATATCATCTACAAGAATTACTATCACATCGGCGTCGCGGTCAGCACGGAGAAGGGCCTCGTGGTTCCTGTCGTGCGCGAGGCCGACCGCATGTCGCTGGCCGAGATCGAGGCGCAGATCGCCGACTTCGGCCGCCGTGCGCGCGATGGCCGTCTCAGCATCGAGGAGATGCAGGGCGGCACGTTCTCGATCACCAACGGCGGCGTGTTTGGCTCGCTGATGTCGACGCCGATACTCAATGCGCCGCAGTCGGGCATTCTCGGCATGCACCGCATCGAGGAGCGTCCCGTGGTTCGCGACGGCCAGATCGTCGCCCGGCCGATGATGTACCTGGCGCTGAGCTACGATCATCGCATCGTCGACGGCAAAGAGGCCGTCACCTTCCTCGTCCGGGTGAAGGAGATCCTGGAAGACCCGCAGCGGTTCGTGCTGGAGCTTTAAGAGAATGGCTGGCCCTTACGACCTGATTGTCATCGGCACCGGCCCGGGCGGCTATGTGTGCGCCATTCGCGCCGCGCAGCTCGGCATGAAGGTGGCTGTCGTCGAGAAGCGCGCGACGCATGGCGGCACCTGCCTCAACGTCGGCTGCATTCCGTCCAAGGCACTGCTGCACGCGTCGGAAGCGTTCGAGGAGGCTGGTCATGCCTTCGCCGGGATGGGCATCAAGGTCTCGAAGCCGGAACTCGATCTGGCAAAGATGCACGCCTACAAGGACGAAGGCATCAAAGGTAACGTCGACGGCATCGTCTTCCTGTTCAAGAAGAACAAGATTGAGCCGTATCACGGCACGGCGCGCATCGTTGCGCCCGGCAAGGTCGAGGTGACATCCGACAGCGGCGAAAAGCAGGAGCTTGAAACCAAGTCGATCGTGATCGCGACCGGTTCGGACGTGGCGCGTCTGCCCGGCGTCGAGATCGACGAGCAGTCCGTCGTGTCGTCAACCGGCGCGCTGGTGCTGCCGAAGGTTCCCGGTAAGCTGCTGGTGATCGGCGCTGGCGTTATCGGTCTGGAGCTGGGCTCGGTCTGGAAGCGGCTCGGCGCGGAAGTGACGGTGGTCGAGTATCTCGATCACATCCTGCCGGGCACGGATTCCGAAATCGCGCGCACGTTCCAGCGCATCCTCACCAAGCAGGGCTTCACCTTTAAGCTGTCGAGCAAAGTCACCGGCGTGAAGAAGACGAAGTCCGGTCTCGCCGTGACGGTTGAGCCGTCAGCCGGTGGCGAGGCGGAAACGTTGAACGCCGATGTCGTGCTCGTGAGCATCGGCCGCGTGCCGTACACGGCCGGCCTTGGTCTGGAAGAACTGGGCGTTGAGCTGGATGCCAGAAAGCGTATCACCGTCGATCCGCACTATCAGACCAACGTGCCGGGCATCTACGCCATCGGCGACGTCATTGCCGGTCCGATGCTGGCGCACAAGGCTGAGGACGAGGGCATCTCGGTCGCGGAGATCCTCGCGGGTCAGGCCGGGCACGTGAACTACGGTGTCATTCCGGGCGTGATCTACACGTTCCCGGAGGTTGCGACCGTGGGGCAGACTGAGGACGAGCTGAAAGCTGCGGGCGTCGCCTACAAAGTCGGCAAGTTCCCGTTTACGGCCAACGCGCGCGCCAAGGTCAACAAGGTCGCCGAAGGCATGGTCAAGGTGCTGGCCGATGCCACCACCGATCGCGTTCTCGGTGTGCATATCGTTGGCCCGGACGCTGGCGAGCTGATTGCGGAAGCCGCGCTGCTGATGGAATTCGGCGGTTCGGCGGAGGACATGGCTCGTACCTGCCATGCGCATCCGACGCTGTCGGAAGCCGTCAAGGAAGCCGCCCTCGCGGTCGACAAGCGCGCCATCCATATGTGAGCGCACGCGGCGTAAGTGGTACCGCGCGGATTTTAAAGGATGCCAAGCAAAGTCAAAATGCCTAGCCATTCCTGGCGGGCAATGACGTTTTGCCAATGCGGCGGTGCGTTCGCGATCGCTTGAGCGAGCTTGTTCAATAGTAAGTTGCGCGCTGTCATCCGTTTCTCCTATGCCTCCGAATCGGAGACGGAGAATTCTATGGCTAGCGCGGGGGGTGTTGACCGACGGGCTATCCGCCTACTTTCCCTACTGGGTCTGGTATTCGCTAAGAGATTGTCTGACCTAGAGGAACCCCGAATATTGCTATTCGAATTGCCAAGATTGTGAAACCTGTCGGCGGTGAATAGCTGACCGGTGAGCCCACATCACGCCCGCGGATGCGCGGCGTCGTAGACGGCGAGAAGTCGGTCGCGGTCGACTTCGGTGTAAATCTGCGTCGTCGATAATGAGGCGTGCCCCAGCAACTCCTGGATCTGCCTGAGATCGGCGCCGCTCGACAGCAGATGTGTCGCGAACGAATGGCGCAGTGCGTGCGGGGTGGCGGTTTCCGGCAATCCGAGCACGCCGCGCGCCTTGGCGATCGCGAGTTGAATGATGCGCGCTGACAGTGGGCCGCCCTTTGCGCCGCGAAACAGTTCCTCGTTCGGCTTCAGCGGATACGGGCAAAGCGCACGATAATCGTCGATGGCGGCAATCGTTACCGGCAGCACGGGAACGATGCGTTCCTTGCTGCCCTTGCCGGTGATGCGCAGCACGTCGCGATCCGCGCTGGGTGCTTCGCTGGTCTTCAGTTCGATGGCTTCCGAAATGCGCAAGCCGGAGCCATAAAGCAGCAGCAGAACGGCAGTATCGCGCGCAGCCACCCAATCGAGATCGGACACCATGCCGCCATCAACGAGTTCGGCGGCTTTCGTCACCGTCAGCGGCTTCGGCACGCCGTGCGGCACCTTCGGGCGCGCGACGGCGAGCACCGCCCGGTTTCTGACGATGTCTTCAGTTTCCAGCCAGCGAAAAAACGTCCGCAGCGCCGACAACGACCGTGCCAAAGACCGGCTCGATGCCTCCTGCCGGCGGCGGCTTGCGAGAAAACCGCGAAATGTTCGCGCATCCAGCAGCGACATATCCTCAAGACATGGCGAATAGCCGAGATGATTTCGCAGGTAGTCGAGAAACTGCCGCAGATCGCGCGCGTAGGCTTCGCAGGTGAGATCGGCATGGCCGCGTTCGTGCGCCAGATGCGCGAGCCACCGCGTCACCGCGTCGTTCAAGGCACCGGAGAGAGGAAGTTGCCCCTGGTCGCCGGCGGCCGGCTGCATTGCTGTCACTCCATCGCGTGCGAGACCGTGAAAAGGTGTCAGGCGCTTCGGTAAACAAAACTTTAACGCGCCGTCATCCACCGCCTGCAATTGGCTGACAGGATTCGTGTGGCCAGCGCATGACTCCGGGGCTGGAATGCGGTAGGTCAGGAGACACGCTGGGGGCGGCGAGCGTAGGGGTGCAATGTCCCTGTACGAATCTTTGGATGTGTTTGTTGGTGCAGGGCTGATTGCTCTGGCGCCAGTGGCGGGTTGTCAGGTTCCGTCCGGCCAGTCGGTGTCCGGCGGTGCGTTGTCGGCGCACTTGCGCGCGCGTGGTGATGGCGGTCCGTTCGGTGAAGTTCTCGATAGGCTGGCGCATCAGATCTGGCTGAGCCAGGACACGCGCGGCATCCCGATGCATGTTGCCGAGGAACACGCTGGAAAACTGGCGCCGATTGTCAGTGCGTACCGGCCTGCAGCTGACGTGATTGAGCTGGCGGTGGGCAGCGATGTCGTGATGGCCGCCAATCGTCTCACGGCAGATGTGCTGAAGCTGGCGGCCGGGCATCCGATTGCCGATCGCATCGTACCGGAGATCGCCGAGTTTCTGCTGCAACGCCTATTCCTGGAAATGCTCGCGGATGGCCGTTTCGTGCGCGGGTTTGCGGCAGGCCTTGCAGAATTCGTTTCTTCTCAGGGCGGGCTGCCCTCGGCACCTCAGCTCAAGGCGCCGCAGCCGAACGCTCCGGGCACAGCGCTGGCTCCGGCGGGTAGCCGCGAGGTCGCCGATCTCAAGCAGCGCTACGGATTATCCGACAAGGCGATGGAGCGGTTTTCCGCCATTGCCGAGCAAGGTCGCGCTTCGCCGGCGCGCGAGTCGCGTCAGATCTCGGAATTGGCGCAGTGGTTGCAGGAAACCCGCGATCAGCTCATTCGCCCGAGCAATGAACCGGCCGAGGTCCGCCGCTTGAAACTGCGCGCTGCTGAAGCGCTGACGGCAGGCGATTTCGAAGCCGCAATGGACTTGCTGAAAGACGTGCGCCGCTGGTTGCGCGATGAGCGCCGCCGCACCGAGCAGCGTTTGCAGGAGGAACTCGGGGTTCTGCGCGAGCAGGTGCATCAGGAAGCCATGGCGACGGCCGATCTCGCTGAACTCGCCATGGCGCGGCTGGATTTCAAATCGGCGGCCGACCTGTTTGAGGAAGCCGCCGACGCGATGGGCGAAGGTGATGCAGTTGCCCGGCTGCGCTTCATGCTGCGGCGTGCCGATGCACTGTGCTACGCGGGCGAGGATGGCGCTGACCCGCAGCTTCTGCGAAGCGCTGCTAATGCTTACGCGCGCGCCGCCGAGTTGGCGGGGAACGTCGGTGATGCAAAAGACCTCGCGGCAGCCTCGCAAGGGCTGGGCAACGCGCTGCTCGCCGTCGCCGAGCATGAGCCGTCTCAGCAACTCTACGAGCAGGCCGGGATCGCTTATCGCAGCGCGCTCGAAGTTCTGACGCGCGAGACCGATCCTCGCGTCTGGGCCCTTGCGCGCATGGGGCTCGGCAATGCGCTGGCGTCGATGTCGGAGATCGAGACGAGTTCGACGGCGGTTCTGGAGCAGGCGACGGTCGCCTACAAAGGTGCGCTTGAGGTATTTACGCGCGAAGCCGAGCCGATGCGCTGGGCTGTGACGCGGCTGAACATGGCTACGGTGTTGTTCCGTCTCGGCGAGTTGAAGGACCGTCGGGAGAACTGGCTGGCCGCCGCCGCGGCGATCGTACCGGCGCTGGAAGTGTTCGAGGAACAGGGGGCGACAGCCCAAGCCGACGCCGCGCGCCACACCCTGCAAATGCTCCACCGCCGCTGGGGCGCCCTGGAGGCACCGACGGCGGCGGAGTAGGGACCGGGCACTTTCTGATAGCCATCAGCTTCTGGATCGAACTTGGCGCAGAGGGCAGCGGTGATGCTCAAAGTCGGATTTCGAGAGGGCTTTATCGAGGATCACGCCCGGCCTGCCTGGCATGGCGATCATGCGCGCCCAATCAGTTGGCGGGCCTGGTATCCAACGGATGATGAAGTTGACGAGCAAAGGCGTCCAACGGGGACGATCGCATCGACCTTCGTCGCTGACGACAGCCTCGCAGGCGCGCGTTTAAGCGGGGCTCGCAATCAATTTCCCGCCGTATTGCTGTCTCATGGAACTGGAGGGAGCGCTGCCGGGCTGGCATGGCTCGGCTGGCGTTTGGCCGCGCAAGGCTTCATTGCTGTTGGCGTCAATCATCACGGCAATACGGCAGTCCAACCCTATCAACCGGAAGGCTTTCTGTGCTGGTGGGAGCGAGCACGTGATTTGTCCGTTTTGCTCGACGACCTTCTTGTCAGGGGTCCATTTGTCGGACGGCTCGATCTCTGTCGCGTTTTTGCCGCGGGATTCTCACTTGGTGGCTATACGGTTTTGGCGTTGCTTGGGGCAATCACCGACATGGCCTTGTTTGCCGATTGGTCGCGCGACGAGCGTTGGGGAGATGGTCCGAGAGAATTTCCGGGTCTGGTGAAGGAAGTTGCGCCTTTGCTCAAAGCGAGCGCCGTGTTCCGGGCGTCTTGGGAGAGACAATCATTATCCTATCGGGACGATCGCATCAAAGCAGCGCTTTTGTGCGCCCCCGCTCCCACGGTGCGGGGGCTGCGTGTCGAAAGTTTGCGAACCATCGGAGAGCCTGTGGCCATAATTGTTGGAGGAGCGGATCTAGAGGCGCCATCCGACGATTGTGCGAAGTGGCTGCAAAACTACCTCCCCAATAGCACCCTGAGTGACCTCGGTTCAGATGTTGGTCACTACGTCTTTTTGAGCGAATGCTCTGACGGCGGGCAGCAGCAGGAGCCGGAGATCTGCATGGATGCACCCGGCGTAGATCGCCGAGCGATCCATGATGAGACCGCAGCATTGGCGCTCAAGACATTCGCGTTTGCGTAATGATTTGTTGTTGGCGACGCGCCTTCACACAATCTTCTGCCCGGTCTTTTCCCAATCTGCGACGAACTGCTTGAGGCCCTGGTCGGTCAGCGGGTGTTTGACCAGCGCTTGAAGTGTCGCCGGAGGAATGGTGGCGACGTCGGCGCCGATCATGGCGGCTTGCTTAACGTGACCAACAGTGCGGATCGAGGCCGCGAGGATCGCGGTGGTCAGGTCGGTGTAGTTGTCGAAGATCACGCGGATTTCGCGGATCAGCTCCATGCCATCCTGGCCCATGTCGTCGAGGCGGCCGATGAATGGGGAGACGAACGTCGCGCCAGCTTTGGCCGCCAGCAGCGCCTGATTGGCTGAGAAGCACAGCGTCACGTTGACCATGGTGCCTTCCGATGACAGCGTGCGGCACGCCTTGAGGCCGTCCCAGGTCAGCGGCACCTTTACGCAGACGTTCTTGGCGATGCCGGCCAGAATGCGGCCTTCGGTGATCATGCCGTCGTATTCGGTGGAGGCGACTTCGGCGCTCACCGGGCCGGGGACGACATCGCAGATTTCGCGGATGATGGTCTTGAAGTCGCGGCCAGCTTTTGCGACCAGCGACGGATTGGTCGTGACACCGTCGAGCAGGCCGGTTGCGGCCAGCTCCTTGATGACTGTCACGTCGGCGGTGTCGACAAAGAACTTCATCGCGTACTCCCTTTGCCCTCGGCTCGCCGTATGAGTGAGCCTAGGTTAGCTGTTTTCGAGTCGGTTCTAGTCTGTCGGGAGCCCATTTGGCCAGTCTGCTGGATATCGTGATGGAAGGGAGCGCCGCTGTGCGGCGCGTGCCTGTTCTGTTGCCGGTGGCCCTGGAGCAGACCTACGACTACCTCGTGCCGCCCGGCATGGAGTTGGAACCGGGCGAGTTCGTGCACGTGCCGTTTGGCCCGCAGCATCGCATCGGCATCGTCTGGGACCAGACGGTCGGGCCGGAGCGGGAAGTTGCGCCGGAAAAGCTGAAGTCCGTCATCCAACGGCTCGATGTGCCGCCTTTGCCATTGATTTCATTGCGGTTTGCCGAGTGGGTGTCGCGCTACACGCTGGCGCCGCTCGGCATGGTGGCGCGTATGATGATGGGCGCGCAGGGGATCTTCGATCCGATGAAGCCGCGATTTGGCGTTCGGATCGTCGAAGGAGCTGCTGAACCGCCTCGCATGACGCCGGCCCGCGCCCGCGCGATTGAAGTGGCGCGTGACGGCATGGCGCGCAGCAAGGCGACCCTTGCCGCTGAGGCCGGATGCAGCACCGGTGTTATCGATGGTCTCGTCGCAGCCGGGCTGCTGGTCGATGTGGCGATCCCGGAGAAGGTTTATCCGACGCCGCGTCCCGCGCACTCCGTTGTTGAATTCCGACCGGATCAGGAGCGCGCCGTCCACGCTTTGCGTGCAGCGGTCGATGCGGCCAACTATTCGGTCAGCCTGATCGACGGCGTCACCGGCTCCGGCAAAACCGAAGTTTACTATGAGGCCGTGGCCCGCGCGCTGGAGCATGACCGGCAAGTTCTCATCCTGCTGCCGGAAATTGCGCTCACCAGCCAGTTCCTCAATCGCTTCCAGAAGCGCTTTGGCTGTCCGCCGGTCGAATGGCACTCGGCGCTTGGGGGAACGGAGCGGGCGCGGGTGTGGAAGGCCGTGGCGACCGGCGAAGCGCGCGTCGTGGTCGGCGCGCGGTCGGCGCTGTTTCTGCCGTTTCGCGAGCTGGGGCTGATCGTGCTCGATGAAGAGCATGACCAGGGCTACAAACAGGACGATCGCGTACATTACCAGGGCCGCGATATGGCTGTTGTGCGTGGTAGCCTGGGGCAGTGCCCCGTGGTGCTGGCGTCGGCGACGCCGTCCATCGAGAGCCATGTCAACGCACGGACCGGGCGCTATCGGCATCTGATCCTGCCCGGCCGCTATTCCGGTGCCGAACTGCCGACCATCACGCCAATCAATCTCAAGCAGGATCCGCCGGAAAAGGGCCGCTGGCTGTCGCCGGTTCTGGTCAACGCAGTTTTGGAAACGGCAGCCAAAGGCCAGCAAACCCTGCTGTTCCTCAACCGGCGTGGATATGCGCCGCTAACCCTGTGCCGCGGGTGCGGGACGCGCATCGACTGTCCACAGTGCACGGCTTGGCTGGTCGAGCATCGCTTCCGCAAGCAACTCAACTGCCATCATTGCGGGTTTTCGATCCCGGTGCCCGAGAAGTGCCCGAAGTGTGGGGCCGTAGACTCGCTCGTGGCGTGCGGCCCGGGCGTGGAGCGCATTGCGGAGGAGGTTGCCGAGAGATTTCCACAGGCACGGCTGGCGCTGTTGTCGAGCGATCTCATCCCCGGTCTGCTGGAGATGCGCAAAGTCATCGCGACCATCGAGGCGGGTGAGGCCGATATCATCATCGGCACGCAGATCGTCGCCAAGGGGCACCACTTCCCGAACCTGGCGACGGTTGGCGTGGTGGACGGTGATCTCGGGCTTGGAGGGTCCGATCCGCGCGCGGCGGAGAGAACGTTCCAGCTTCTGCATCAGGTGACGGGACGCGCCGGGCGCACATTCGCGCAAGGCCGCGGCTTTGTGCAGACTTACATGCCGGATCACCCGGTGATGCAGGCGATCATCTCCGGCGATCGGGATGCGTTTCTGGAGCGCGAAATTTACCAACGACAGGCGGCGATGATGCCGCCGTTCGGCCGGCTTGCGGCGATGATCGTATCGTCACGGCATAAGGAGCTCACGGAATTGCATGCACGGGAAATCGTGCGCCGTGCCCCACCGGCCGAGCGGATCGAAGTTCTGGGGCCTGCCGAAGCACCCCTGGCCGTCGTGCGCGGTCGTCATCGCTGGCGCATTCTGGTGAAATCACCGCGCGAAACCGATGTGCAGGCTTATCTACGCCAATGGCTCGACAACGCTCCCGATTTGCGGGGCGATCTGCGGCTGAGTGTCGATATCGATCCTTACAACTTCCTGTAACCGGACTGAGCCGCCAAGGGCCGATTGGGCCGCCTTGCGGGCACCCAAATCCAGGATGACGAACATGTTTCATCCCGGCCAATTGAAAATGCGGCATTCCGGCGTGATCCGGGCGGTTGAAGGCCCGCGCTTGGCGTGTTAGAGGGAACCCGGCTTCCAGGGAGGGGGTGCGTGGCCGTGACGCGGACACGTTCGCCCCAGTCTTGTTGTGCCCCATGCGCGCGGGAGACCGCCGTGGCCCTGATTTCCTCTACCTCAACGCGACGAGGCCGTTCGACGTGGCGACCGACGATCCGATCATGGCAAGTGTAGCCGGGCGCTATGCGTCTGCCCTGTTCGAGCTTGCAGAAGAGCAGAGCCAAATTGCGACCGTTGAGAAAGACCTCGGCGCCTTCATCAAGCTGTACGAAGAGAGCGACGATCTGCAGCGTCTCGTGCGCTCGCCGGTCTTCTCCAGTGATGATCAGCTCGCCGCCATCAAGGCTGTGCTCGAGCGCGCCGCTATCGGCGGCCTGACAGCGAATTTACTGCAACTGGCGGCGCGCAATCGCCGCCTGTTTGCTGTTCCGGACATGATCAAGGCCTTCCGCTCAATGTGCGCACGCGCTCGCGGTGAGGTCGAAGCTGAGGTGTCGTCGGCGTTCCCGCTCAACGACACGCAGATGAACATGCTCAAGGAGGCCCTCAAGGCGTCCGTCGGCAAGGATGTGCTGGTGCGGGCCAAGGTTGATCCCGCGCTGCTTGGTGGTCTCATCGTCAAGATGGGCAGCCGGATGATCGATTCGTCGCTTCGCACGAAGCTCAACTCACTCAAGACGCGCATGAAAGAGGTTGGCTGATGGATATTCGAGCCGCTGAGATCTCTGCGATCCTCAAGGAGCAGAT
>JAFAFP010000020.1 GCA_023423415.1 Pseudomonadota bacterium
CTCCTACCGGCTGTCCATCCTCAGCTTCTGGGGCATCACCTTCTTCTACATGTGGGCAGGTTCGCACCACCTGCATTACACCGCGCTGCCGCACTGGGTGCAGACGCTGGGAATGACTTTCTCGGTCATGCTGATCGTCCCGTCATGGGCATCGGCCGCCAATGCGCTGCTCACGCTGAACGGCGCCTGGGACAAGGTGCGCGATGACGCCACCTTGCGCTTCATGATGGTGGCGGCGGTCTTCTATGGACTGTCCACCTTCGAAGGATCGTTCATGGCGATCCGTTCGGTGAATGCGTTGTCTCACTACACCGACTGGACCGTCGGCCACGTTCATGCCGGCGCACTCGGCTGGGTGGCGATGATCACCTTCGGCGCGATCTACGCATCCGTGCCGTGGCTCTGGAAGCGCAAGAGCATGTATTCCGCACGTCTCGTTGAGGTGCACTTCTGGCTCGCGGTTGCAGGCACCATTGTCTATGTGTTCGCGATGTGGAATTCCGGCATCATCCAAGGCTTGATGTGGCGGACATACGGCGAGAGCGGCACGCTTGCCTACTCCTTCGTCGATTCACTCATCGCAATGCGCCCTTACTACATTGCGCGGGCGATCGGCGGACTTCTGTTCCTGATCGGCGGGCTGGTCGGTTGCTACAATATCTGGATGACCATTCGCACCGCTTCAGCGGAGGCGGCCGAACTAGGGTCCGACCATCCTGAGCCTGCGCCCCCAACTCGTCCTGCGCTTCAGCCGGCGGAGTAATTGCGATGTTCGGACTTCACTATCGCCTGGAACGCAAGGCCATCGGCCTCACGCTGGCCATCATCGGCGTCGCCAGCATCGGCGGCCTCGTCGAAATCGCGCCTCTCTTCACCATCCACCAGACGGTGGAAGAGGCGCCCGACATGCGGGTCTATACGCCGCTCGAACTGGCCGGCCGCAACATCTACATTCGCGAAGGCTGCTATGCCTGCCATTCGCAGATGATCCGCACGCTGCGTGACGAAGTGGAACGGTACGGCCCTTACTCGCTCGCCGTCGAATCCAAATACGATCATCCGATGTTGTGGGGCTCCAAACGAACGGGCCCGGATATCGCCCGCATCGGCGGCAAGTATTCGGACGCCTGGCATGTTGCGCATCTCAACAATCCGCGCGATGTGATGCCGGAATCGATTATGCCGGCTTACGGATGGCTCTCCCGCACCGAATTGCGAACCGACGATCTCGGAGCGCAACTCAAGGCGATGCGCGCCGTCGGCGTTCCGTATACCGACGAGATGATCGCGAATGCACCAGCCGATGCTTACGGGCAGGCGGCGCCCGATTCGCCCGCCGCTGAAGGCGTGACCAAGCGATATGGCGAAGCGACCAATGTCCGCGCATTCGATGGCGCCGCAGCGTCTCTCACAGAAATGGATGCGGTTGTCGCGTATCTGCAAATTCTCGGAAAGCTGACCGATGCCGCGCACAAGCCGGTCGCGGCGGCGGAAGGGAGGCCATAATGGAATTCGATCATGGCACGTTTGTCTGGTTCTCCAAATCTTTCGGACTGTTTTATCTCATCGGCCTGTCACTGATTGTCGTTGTCTATGCCTGCTGGCCGTCCAACAGGGCGATGTTTGACCGGGCTGCAGAATCGATTCTGACCGATGAGGACAAGCCGTGGCAGTAGAAGAACGCGATCCCCACACCGGCTACGTCACCACCGGTCACGAATGGAACGGCATCAAGGAACTGAACACGCCGGTGCCGAAGGCGGTTTATTTCTTCCTCATCACGACAGCGCTGTTCTCGCTTGCCTACTGGATTCTGTTTCCGGCCTGGCCGCTCGGCTGGAGCTATACCAAGGGCGTGCTCGGCATCGACCAGCGCGACACCGTGGCGAAATCGCTGGAGCAATCCGCCAACGCGCGGCAGACTTGGACGAAGGACATCGAGGCGCAGGATTATCAGGCTGTTCAGGCCAATCCGCACCTGATGACCATCGTGCGGCAGACCGGGCGAACCTTGTTCGGGGACAATTGCGCGGCGTGTCACGGCTTCAACGCCAAGGGCAGCAAGGGCTTTCCCAATCTCACCACGGCGTCGTCGCTGTGGGGCAGCACGCCCGAGGAGATCGCGGAAACGATTCGCGTCGGCATCAACGCTGCTCATCCGGAAACACGCGTCTCGCAGATGCTCGCCTTCGGCCGCGACCAGATGCTGCCACGCAAGGACATCGATAATGTCGGCGCCTATGTGCGTTCGTTGTCCGGTCCGGTGAAGGACGAGACGGCTCAGACCATCGAAGCCGGCAAGGCCGTGTTCGCCGCCAACTGTGCGTCGTGTCATGGCGAAAACGGCAAGGGCAATATCGAGATGGGTGCTCCGGATCTGACGGATGCTGCGTGGATTTACGGCGGTGACGCGGATTCGATCCATCGCAGCATTTCGGGTGGTCGGCAGGGCCAGATGCCTGCATGGGAAAACCGCCTCGCGCCGCTCGATCGCAAGATTCTGACGCTCTATCTCGTCGATCTGAGGAACGCGAAATGACGAGCGCGAAAACGAATGCCGGCGGCAGGATGCTGGTCTGGTTTGTCGTCGCGGCAGGCCTTCTGCTGATTGCTGGGGCAAATGCCCATCTCGTCTATGTCGCGGCAAGCTCACAACCCGATTGCGTGCCGCATGCGCGTTTGGGCGATGGGGCGCAGAACAACACGTCATTCAGTGCCGCGAGGTCGTCATGTGCCGCACGCTGACGGATTTCGCTGAACACGCCGAGAGAGGCATGTCATGACAACCATTCCTGCCGTATTGCCGCCCGCGCCGCGCAAGCAAGTCTGGGCACGAAATATCCCCGCCTTTGGCTGTCTCCGGTGGCTCTCAGCCGGCTGGCGCGACCTGATGGTGCGGCCGCTGACGAGCCTCGCCTATGGCTTCCTGGTTTTCCTCGTCTCGATTGCGATCGTGTGGGGGCTCGTCGCCTTCGGGTGGGATTACATTCTGTTTCCCGCCTTTGCCGGCTTCATGGTGGTTGGCCCGCTGCTCGCGATCGGCCTGTACGAGAAGAGCCGCCGCATCGAAGCGGGAGAGCGCGTCAGCCTTGCCAGCATGATTTTCGTGCATCCGAAATCCAACGGCCAGATCCTTTTCACCGGCGTGCTGCTTTGTCTGCTCATGCTGTTGTGGATGCGTTCTGCGGTCATCATTTACGCGCTGTTCTTCGGGCTGCTGCCGTTTCCGGGTCTGGATCACATCGCGCCCATGCTGTTTACGACACCGACCGGCTGGGCGATGCTTTTCGTCGGCAGTCTGGTCGGCGGATTGTTTGCTTCATTTTCATTCGCGATCAGCGCCTTCTCGATCCCGATGCAGCTCGAAAATCGGGTCGATGCGCTGACGGCGATGGGCACAAGCACGGCGCTGGTCTGGAACAATCTCCCGGTCATGCTGACATGGGGAGCAATTGTATTGATGCTGTTTCTCATCAGCCTTGCGACCGGTCTGATCGGTCTGATCGTGGTGTTTCCCCTGCTCGGGCACAGCACATGGCACGCCTATCGCGCCATGGATTACAAGCCGCCTGAAGGAGCGTAACTGCGATGACCTGTTGCGCGCCCGGCATTGAGGCGGTGGCCGCCGCGGCGGCGGATCGCGTGAATGGCGGCGAGGTGCTGCTGGCAAGCCGCGTGATCGGGCCGGCGTTGCGCCAGTCCGATCTTTCGGTTCCGGGCGTGCATTGCGGCGCCTGCATCCGGACGGTTGAACAAGCGCTCGGTGCATTGCCCGGAGTCGAGCATGCGCGCGTCAATCTTTCGACGAAGCGGGTGACGATCCGATGGCGCGAGAGCGACCCGCCGCCACCGTTCATCGAAACGCTGAGAAGCGCGGGCTATGACGCCCATCTGTTCGATGTGGGCGCTGGCGAAAAGGATGAGGTCCTCTCGGAGCTTATTCGCGCGCTTGCGGTCGCTGGCTTTGCGGCCAGCAATATCATGCTGCTGTCGGTGTCAGTCTGGTCCGGCGCAGATCCGCAAACGCGTGATCTGTTTCACTGGATCTCGGCGCTGCTCGCATTTCCGGCGCTGGCCTATTCGGGTCGCATTTTCTTCCGCTCGGCGTGGCAGGCCTTGCGCCACGGGCGCACCAACATGGACGTGCCGATTTCCATCGGCGTCCTGCTCGCATTCGGTTTGAGCCTGTATGAGAC
>JAFAFP010000048.1 GCA_023423415.1 Pseudomonadota bacterium
GCTTATAGCAGGTAAAGACAGCACCGTGCCGGCCGATCCGCGATTGACGAAAGATGCCGGGCCCGGGCGAATCGTGACGCACGAGCAGTATAAGGAGGAAGACCAGCGGGGCGGTGATCAGAAGCCCGCCGACGGCGGCAAAGATGTCCACGGTTCGCTTCAGCATGAAAGCGGCACGCAGAACCGGCCGTTGTGGATTGCCTGAGCGCCGGCTACAGCCATCGGCCTCAATCCAGAATAGCAGCCACGATGCGATCCTGGGTTTGCTGAGAAAGATAGGGGTGCATCGGAAGGCTGACGACGCGTGAAGCGAGGTCCTCGGAGACGCCAAAGCCGGCCGGATCGCCAGGGAAATCCTTATAGGCATTCAGCCGGTGCAGCGGCACAGGGTAGTAGACCATCGTAGGAACGCCAGCGGCCTTGGCACGTGCCTGCAATTTTGAGCGCTCGTCGCCGTTGGCCAACTTCAGCGTGTATTGTGCCCAAACGCTGGTGGAGCCTTCGGGGATGTAGGGGGTCTCGAAACGGCCAGCTAGCGCCAAATCATAGCGGTCGGCGATATGTTGGCGCGCCTCGATCTCGTCGGCGTAAACCTTGAGCTTCTCAAGCAGTATTGCGGCTTGCAGGGTGTCGAGGCGGCTGTTCATGCCCAGCCGGTCATTGTTGTATTTGTCGAGGCCCTTGCCATGCACACGGAAGGAATCGAGCAAGGCGGCAAGTTCGGCATCATTG
Source organism: Pseudomonadota bacterium (assembly GCA_023423415.1). Taxonomy (GTDB): domain Bacteria; phylum Pseudomonadota; class Alphaproteobacteria; order Rhizobiales; family Xanthobacteraceae; genus Pseudorhodoplanes. The sequence goes on from JAFAFP010000048.1 coordinate 733, forward strand.
GTGAACAACGCGCCACCATCGCCATAACAGCCAAGCGGCTTGGCGGGGAAGAAGGAGGTTGTGGTGATATCGCAGATCGAGCCCGTCATCCTACCTTTGTAGATGCCCCCGAACCCCTGCGCGCTGTCCCCTATGACCTTCATACCGTTCTCACGCGCGATCGCGATCAGCACGTCATAGTCGGCCGGCAAGCCGAAGAGATCGACGGGGATCACGCATGCAGGACGCAGACCGCGCTCTCGCGCGTGAGCAATCGCCCGCTTTAGGCTCCCGGCATCCATGTTGAAGGTTCTGGGGTCGACATCGACGAGGACCGGCGTCGCCCGAACGAACGGCACGACTTCGGCTGTCGCCGCGAAGGTAAAGGCTGGCACGAAGACAGCGTCGCCCTCGCCGATGCCGAGCGCCATCAAGGCAAGCTGCAGTGCGTCGGTGCCGTTCGCGCAGGACAGGCAGTGATCGGCGCCGCAGAATTTGGCGAGATCGCCTTCCAAGCGCCCGACCTCGGGCCCCATAATGTATTTTCCTTCATCGAGAACACGGGCGAGCGCCGTGTCGATTTCGGCTCGGAGGCGCCGTTGCTGGGCTGCGAGATCGATGAAAGGAATGTCCATTCTGGGTACCTACACAAATGATGAGAATGCATTCAGGCAAAGCGCCGCGCGGGCCCGCGCTCAATACACGACGGACTCGGGCTCTTCAACAGCTCTGGCGGCGACCGACCAACCTATTCGCCATTCTGATAGGTGACAGGCTGTCGCGCAGGATTCTACCATTGACCCCTGTGCCTCACCCGCACTACTCAATCTGCCATGCGCAATTCCAAGCATACCATGCCTGACGTCAGCATCGTAATGCCCGCCTTCAACGCGCAGGCGACGATTGCGGACGCCATCCGGTCGGTGATCGCGCAGTCCCACGCCTCCTGGGAGTTGATCGTCGCCGACGACGCGTCGCGCGACGCTACTTTTGACATTGCGCGACGCATGGCGGAAGGCGAGCCGCGCATGCGCGTTCTTCGGTTGCCTACCAATAGCGGCGGTCCAGCCGCGCCGAGAAATGCGGCAATTGCTGAGGCGCGTGGCCGCCATATCGCCTTCGTCGATGCGGACGATCGCTGGCTGCCGCAGAAGCTCGCACGGCAGCTCGCCGCGATGGCCGCTTCAGGCGCTCAGCTATCCTGCAGCGCCTATGACGTGGTGAACGAACACGGGCACAAGATCGGGCACTTCCAGCCGCCGGCGTTAGCGACATATGACGATCTTCTGAAGTGCAATACGATTGGCTGCCTGACCGCGATCTATGACAGTCATGCACTCGGTCGGCGATTTTTCCCGGAGTGCGGACACGAGGACTATGCGCTTTGGTTGGAGATCACAAGGCAGGGCGTTGCCATACAGGGCCTTAACAACACACTCGCAACCTACCGGCAAGTGGCAGGTAGCGTATCATCAAACAAGCTGAACGTCGGCAGATATTTCTGGAACATCTACCGCAATCGCGAAGGTTTTTCGGTGCCGCGCAGCGCGACGATGTGCTTGCGCTATTTCCTACTCAACCGCAACAAATATGCAGATCAGGCATCCTCTAAGCGCTTGTAGATATCCACGAGCCGGCGGCCTTCGGGCAACCAGCTGAATCGGTCAAGGATGGCTTGGCGGCCAAGGCGCCCCATTTGCGCGGCTAGCTCCCGGTCGCCAACCAGCAGGTCGATGGCCGCCGCGATGGCGCGCGCGTCGAGCGGATCGACGCAGATGCCGCAACGATTGCCCTCGATTATCTCGCGCCACAGCGGAAAGTCGGACGCAATAACCGCGAGCCCGCGCGACATGTACTCGAACATCTTGTTGGGGCGCGATTCGAGAAAAGTCGGAACGGGTTCGAGCACTACGATCCCGGCCGCGCAACATTCCATTTGATCCATCATGTCAGCGCGTGCAAGGCGTCCATGGGCACTGGTACGAAGCCAACCCGTGCTTGCACGGCAGCCAGCCTCTGCGGCGGGATCCGTGAATGGGCCGATCAATTCGAGGCGGGCTTCTGACCGGCATAGCGCCATGGCGTCTACCGTGCGAGGGAAGCCCCGCACACGTGTGATTGCACCCGCATATACAACCGAAGTTCCGATCGCTGAGGCATCACGCGGACGAGCTATTTCCTCGGCGAGCGGATAATTATTCACCGTCTCAACGACCACGCCTTCCATTGCGCGATAGGTCTTGGCGACCGCCGGTGTGGCCGCGACAACGAGATCGATGCGCCGGGCTGCCAACCGGACAAAATTTGCAAACGCGTTTGAGGCCGCCCCTGCCGTTCCAAACTTTAAGTAAGGTTTGATCCTGATGTCCGCGACGTAATCCTCATGGCTGTCGAAAACAACCTTTCGCCCGCGACGCTTAAGCGCAAGGCCGAGCGGCAGGAGTTCGGGATCATGGAGGTGGTATATCTGACAATCGGCTTTGATCGCCAGGTGCAGAAGCCGCCTTGGCAACAGAGCCATTCGTGCCGCGCGGTTCAAGGGGCGTCGCCCGGCATCACGGATCGCGACGCCGTCGCGGGTCTCGTCGCCTTGCCCGTCCGCCACAATTAACGTCGTGTCGAAACCTGACGCGGCAAGCGTACGGCATTGTTTCATGAATATGCGGATGTCGTCGCGCTCGTGAACCGATGTCAGGTGACAGACGCGGGTCACGCCGCCTCCGCCAAGATGGACGCAATGCGTACCGATGCCTCGCCGCCGCCATACAGCTCAGCCGAATCCGCAATCCGGCGCCCAAACGCCTGCCCAGCGGCCGCGACGATTGCCGCCCGGTTCGCTCCTGTCAGAACATTCGCGCCGGCTGTCAGCAATTCAACCCACTCGGTCTGTTCACGCATCGTGACGCAGGGCTTTCCGAAAAAATAAGCTTCCTTCTGAACGCCACCGCTATCGGTCAGCACCAGACCAGCCTTGTCCAGCAGCCAGAGCATTTCGAGATAACCAACTGGGTCTATCACGGTTGCGGCAAGGTCGAGACCGAGGCTAGCAATCACTTTGCGGGTGCGCGGGTGGATCGGAAGCACGACCCGCGCGACATTGGCGTGAAGCTCGTTCACCGCCTCGACGATGGCCGTCAGTTTGGACGGATCGTCCGTGTTCTCGGCGCGATGGATGGTCGCGAGTATGAAAGAACGCGCTTCATCGACCGCGGCCGGTCGGTAGGCCTTCTGGCGGAATAGCAGCGCCGCATCCTGCATGACATCACCGACATTGGCGATGCGGGTTTGACGATGCGCGAACCCCTCCTGCGCAAGATTGTCGACCGCCGTTTGGGTCGGGCAGAAAAGAAGATCGCTCACCTGATCGGTTACGATGCGGTTGATTTCTTCGGGCATCTTCATGTTGAAGCTTCGCAGGCCCGCCTCAACATGGGCAACCGGGACGTGAAGCTTGGCGGCCGCCAGCGCTCCAGCAAGCGTCGAATTCGTGTCACCATAGACCAAAATTCGATCCGGTCTTTCCGCTAGAATCAGCCGCTCGATCTCAATTAGCATCCTACCGGTCATTTCGCCGTGTGATCCTCCATTGATATCGAGAATGTGAGTCGGCCGCGGGATTTCCAGCTCGTTAAAGAAAATGTCCGACATGTTGGAATCGAAATGCTGGCCGGTGTGAACAATTGCCTCGCACAGACTGTCGAACCGCCCGATCGCCCGCGATACGACCGCAGCTTTCACGAATTGCGGCCGCGCTCCGACGATGGTCAACAGTTTCATTTCATCTCCTAATTGCAGCTTGCCCGACAAGTGGCCGTAACTTTATGCCGGCTCGTCGCCGATGCGAGCAGATCCCCACCCAAAGCTCTTGTAGATTTCAAGCAATGCTGGTTCGAAGCGCGACCACGCCATTTCGCTTGCAAAGCGAGCACAGTTGCGACGCGCCTCTAGAATCCGGTCGTGCTTCAGCCCCTCAAGCAGTTCGACGATGTCGAGCGGCCGTATGTTGCGAGGCATGAGGAAACCAGTTCCCCAAGCGCTGATCATCGCCTCCATCTCATCCAGCGCGGTGGCGACGATCGGGACTCCGGCATTGGGAAATTCCCAAAGCTTGTTGGGCGTACAATAACGATGATTCAGCCCGTGATCTTCATAAGGGATAATTCCAAGATCGGCGCCTGCTGTCAAATGCACGAGCTCCTCCTGAGGTGCAGCCTCAACGAATGCGATGCGTTCGCTGCCGGGCGCACGGCCAAGATTGACCTTCTCCGCAATCTGGCGAAGATGGGTCTCAAGAGGCCCCCATCCCATGATGACGATCGACCAGGGCTCGGGTAGATCAAATGCGGCTTCGGCGAGTACGGTCAGGCCGCGTTTTGGCGACAATCCTCCCTGAAAGATCATGATCTTCCGGTTGAGTGAGAGGCCTGCGGCGCGACGCAGGCGCCCGTCATTGTGAACGGGTCCCGCATGCGTTGTAGCGTTCATAATGACTGCTGCTTTCGGCAGCCGATAATGCTTCTGATAGAAGCGGGCGATGCTATCATTGATCGTCACAAACGCATCGACGCATCTCTCACAACGCTTGATCAGTTTGCGCGTATTTGCACCGGATCGGCGGTCGCTCGAGGCGAGATCCTCATATACCTCATGCGCATCCCAAACGATCTTAGCCCTTGGCTGAAGCTTCTTCATCTTGGCGCCGGCAATCAGCGCGACGACGTCGTGACAATGGATGACGTCATAGGTCTCGTCGCCGATCGATTTCACTATAAAATGCGCCAATTGGCGATGGCGCAAATTCTTGGCTATCGGCATCACGGCGGCGGTCAGTCGGTCCATGATCCAGCGCACGAAGTTCTCAAAGCCCGTCCTGCGGACAGACGCGCGAGGCCCAACATTGCGTAAGACCGGATGCGCGCTCAGCTGCGAGACCTGAGTGATCACGAGTTTCCGGCATCCCTCGATCGATCGGGGATAATCCTTCCTATAGCCGCCAACCGCCAGTCCATAGGTATCCACAGTCATTCCGGCCGCCGTCAGCGTGCGCACTTGTCTGCGAACGCGGGAGTCAGCCAATACGTCGTTGGGAACTAAGACCGCGACTTTCAAAACAATTTCCTCGGGTTTCCCACCCGTGGTGACATCATTGACCAGCGGCGTCCTAGGACGGTCAGGCAGGTGCTGGGAATTGGCCCTTGGGATCGGCTGCGTCCTACACGCTGACGGCAAGCGGATCAAGGCAGTTCCAACGGCATGGGATATCGGTGGCGATCCACCAATTCATTCCAAGAGATGTTTTATGGTTCTGACTGCCTGCAGCGGCCCTTTGGTTCGGCACCGGCCTTCGTTCCAAATGCCGAACTTGCGTTGATGCGCCAAGGTCATCATCGTGTCTAAACAGATTTCGATCGCAGATTCTTGCTACACGATATTCGGCCAAAGCCTGCATGTAATGGGATGTTCATTCTTGCGTTGTGGGCCATGAGGCCTTAAGGCACCCCGATTTCAGCGTCCCGCTCAATTATGGAAAGCCTCCTCACAATGACTTTGCTCGACAAAATCGCGGCTAGGCAGGCCATCATCGGTATTATTGGCCTCGGCTATGTGGGGATACCGCTCGCGTTGCGCTTTTCGGGCGTCGGTTTCCAGGTTGTCGGCTTCGATATCGATCAGGATCGCGTCGATGCGCTCAACGCCGGCAAGAGCCCGATAGCCCATATCCCCTCTTCGGAAATCGCCGCAATGGTCACAGGTGGTTTTGAAGCCGTGACGGATTTTTCTAGAATCGCGGATGTCGATGCCATTGTCATCTGCGTGCCCACGCCGCTGAGTAAGCACCGGGAGCCTGACCTATCCTTCATCGTATCGACGATGGAGACGATCGCGCCGCACCTGCGCGCCGGCCAAGTGCTTTCCCTGGAAAGCACGACTTACCCAGGCACGACTGCCGAGGTGTTACAGCCCTATGTCGAGAAGCGCGGCTTCAAGGTCGGCGAGAATTACTTCGTGGTCTATTCCCCCGAGCGCGAAGATCCTGGCAACCCTACCTTTAACACGCAAACGATTCCAAAGATTGTAGGTGGTTCGACGCCTGCTTGCCGCGAGGCCGGCCATGCGCTCTATCAACATGCAATCGACAACGTTGTGCTTGTTTCATCGACGCAGGTGGCAGAGCTCACTAAGCTCTTGGAAAACATCCACCGTGCCGTCAATATCGGCCTCGTCAATGAGATGAAGACTATCGCCGACAAAATGAACATCGACATTTACGAGGTGATTGATGCGGCCGCCACTAAGCCGTTTGGCTTCACGCCTTATTATCCGGGTCCCGGCCTTGGCGGACACTGCATCCCCATCGATCCGTTCTATTTGACGTGGAAGGCACGCGAATTTGGTTTGAACACCCACTTCATCGAGCTCGCCGGCTCGATCAATCGGGACATGCCACGCTGGGTAGTGGAAAAGATCGCTGCGGCGCTGAATGACCGCCGCAAATCGCTTAATGGCAGCCGCATCCTGGCGCTAGGCATCGCTTACAAGCGGGACGTTGATGACATGCGCGAATCACCGTCGGTGATGGTTATGGAAATCCTGCGCGACAAGGGCGCATTAGTCGACTACTCCGATCCAAAGGTTCCGGTTTTCCCGCGGATGCGGGAGCACCATTTCGATTTGACGTCGGTTGATCTGACGCCGCAAAGCATTGCATCTTACGACTGCATCGTCGTCCTAACGGATCATTCCGATTTCGACTACGACCAGATTCTGGAGAACGCCCAACTCGTTGTAGACACGCGCGGCAAGTACCGCGCGGACGACATAAAGGTGGTGAAGGCCTGAGCCTTCGTGCCAATTTAGTCAATCCGTTCAAGGCAGGTATCAATGAGTTTGATCGCTCATGTCGGCTACGGCTACTGGGGACGCAACATAGCCCGAAACTTTGCCGAGCTCGGCGCTCTCGGAGCCGTTGTCGATCCGCACGTAGCGTCTGCCGAGGAGGCCGCGCGCACTTATGGCGTCAAGGCGATGTCGTTCGATGAGGCTATCGCCGATACCACGATCACGGGGCTATCAATTGCATCGCCGGCCGAGCTCCATCACGACCTCGCAAAAAGGGCTCTTGAGGCAGGCAAGCATGTCTTCGTCGAGAAGCCCCTCGCCTTGCGAGTTGCGGATGCCCAAGAGCTTTGCTCGATCGCTGTCCACGCGAAGCTCGTGCTGATGGTTGGTCACCTGCTGCAATACCATCCCGTCTATCTTAAGTTGCGGGAGCTGGTGAAAGCGGGCGAACTTGGCGCCGTGCGCTATGCCTATTCGAACCGCCTTTCGCTGGGCAAGTTCCGCACCGAGGAGAACGTCCTTTGGTCCTTCGCCCCGCATGACATTTCGATGCTGCTCGGCCTGTTTGATGCGGAACCATCTTCCGTCACTGCGCAGGGGCATATTGTTTACACGCCCGGCGTCGCCGACATCGTCACCGCACAAATGAAGTTTCCAGACGGCGGCGCAGCCCATCTCCAGGTGAGCTGGATGCATCCGTTCAAGGAACAGCGGCTCGTCGTCATCGGCGAAAAGGCGATGGCGGTCTTTGAGGACAGCGCGACCGACTGGGCCGACAAGCTCGTCGTATACGACCACGAAATCGATTGCTCGAGTGCCGTGCCGTCGCCGAAAAAGGCGGACGGACGCAGAATAGCCGTCGACATGGGCGAGCCGCTCAAGGAAGAGTGCCGTCATTTCCTGCATTCGATCGATACCGGTGCAGAGCCCCGTACGAGCGGCGCGGAAGGGCTACGCGTACTCCGCGTCCTCGACCAGGCGGAAGCCGCTCTTCGAACCAATATCGGTGCCTGAGCGCGCCTTTTCGCAACAGGATTCACTCCAGATGCCGCAAGCTTACTTCGTCCATGAAAGCTCCTATGTCGACGACGGCGTTGAAATCGGCGCCGGCACCAAGATTTGGCATTTTAGCCACATACTGAAAGGAACGCGGCTGGGCGAGAACTGCTCAATCGGTCAGAATGTCATGATCGGACCTGATGTCTCCATCGGCGACCAGTGTAAAATCCAGAACAACGTTTCGCTCTACAAGGGTGTAGAACTCGGAAATGCCGTATTTTGCGGCCCATCCTGCGTCTTCACGAATGTCCTCAACCCACGCGCGAATGTTGAACGGAAAGACCAGTTTCGACCGACGAAGGTCGGTCGCGGTGCATCCATTGGCGCTAATGCGACCATCATCTGCGGCAACGAGCTCGGCGAATACTGTCTGATCGCCGCCGGCGCAGTCATTACGAAGCCCGTTCCGGCTTATGCCTTGATGGCGGGCGTACCGGCTCGCCGGATCGGCTGGGTGTCGCGCCAGGGCGAAATCCTGGACGGCGATTTAGTATGTCCCAGATCAGGTGAACGATACATTGTCGAAAACGGTGCGTTAGTGATCATCGAGTAACCAGATCGCGCACTAGAGCCAACCGATCCGATGAGCGACTATTTACTCTCAGGCGACCAGTGCAACGATCTAAAATCCCACCGGCTGGTTAGGTGGCCGTATGCGTCCGACAAGCTAGTATTGCTGTCGGAAGCCGCGTGCATAAGGGCTTTCGTTTAGGTTTACTCCGCCGATTGACTGGCCGAACTGCCTCCGGAGACAGAGTTAGCGTTCGCGGATGAGAGTGTCGGCTTATACTCCGGGACTATATGCTTCAATAGTTCGATCGTCCGAACGACATTTTCTTCACGGGTCGCCTTATCGATACTGGCGAGTGTCCTCATGAGGAGATTGCCGTCCATGACACGCGGCAGTGCAACGACATATCCATCGTCAAGATGCGAATGCTTCAGTTCGCTCGGGTCGAACAGTTCCTCATAGAGCTTCTCACCTTGTCGGGTGCCGACAAACGTAATCGGAATATCGACCCCTGGGCGCAAGCCAGCAAGTTGAATCATTCGCTCGGCAAGATCGAGAATCCTGACTGGCTTACCCATGTCAAGCACTGTGATCGTTCCACGTTCCGGATCGTTGTTTAATGTCCGCGCCGTTGCATGCAAAATAAGGCCCACAGCCTCCGGAATTGTCATAAAAAAGCGAACAATTTGCGGATGAGTAACCGTGACAGGCCCGCCAGCTTGAATTTGCTCCTTGAAACGCGGAACCACGGATCCGTTTGACCCCAGTACATTTCCGAAACGTACAGTTTTGAAGCGTGTCGTCTTGGACGAGATATCAATTGCCTGACAGTACGCCTCGGCCGCTCTTTTCGATGCGCCCATGATGTTCGTGGGATTCACAGCCTTATCCGTTGAAATCATCACGAAGATGGCGGCACCGTGCTTCATTGCCGCATCGGCCACATTGCGCGTACCGATGACGTTGGTCTTGATCCCTTCGATCGGATTGTCTTCGACGATTGGCACATGCTTCAGCGCGGCCGCGTGAAAGACGATCTGCGGCCGGTGCGCGGCGAACACTGCATCTAGCCTCAGGGCGTCGCGCACGCTTACGAGTTGAGTGACAACATCAAGGCGGGGAAAGCTGTCGCGGATTTCGGTGTCGAGCAGGTAGGTGTTGTGCTCGGAATTGTCGGTCAACACGAGGCGGCTGGGATCGAACTGCGCGATCTGCCGGACAAGTTCGGAGCCGATCGACCCGCCCGCGCCGGTCACCAGCACGACCTTGCCGCGAATGAGGTCGGCGACCGAACTGACGTCGGTGACGATCTCGGTCCGGCCGAGGAGTTCGCGTATCTCGATCGGGCGCGGTTCAAGGACGCCCGTCGGACCGACATGCGACATCTCCATCTGGTCGGGAATGCGCGTCGTCCTGAGGCCGGCGGCCGTTGCCCGGTCGACTATCTCAATCAGCCGTTGCCGATCCGGCCGCGGTTCCGTAACGACCAGTTCCGATACTTCAATTCGCTGGCGTCTTAAACGGCCGACGACGGCATCGATTTCGTCAAGCCGGCCATAGACGCGCACGCCCTGCATCGACTGCGAGGTGATGCGGTCATCAAGTATTCCGACCACGTCGAACTGGTTGACCGGTGAGCGACGCGTCGCTCGGATGAACGCATCGGCCTCAGATGTGTAGCCGAGGATCAGCACGTAACGGGTACCTGCTGCATGTTTGCGGACGCCACGGCGCAAGAACCCACCCTCGACCGCCAGGCGATACATGATGCGCGGACCGGCAAGCCCGGCGAACATCAGAAAGCTGGTCAAAATCAGCACGCTTCGAGGAACGTTGCTGCCGCGCGACATTAGGAACGCGCCAGCCGTATAGACAACGACGGCTACGACCGTAGCCTTGCCGAGATTCATCATTTCCGGCAGCGAAACGAAACGCCAGGAACCGCGGTGCGTAGCAAAGAGGATGAAGGAAACCGCGCAGATCGACGTGAACATCAACGTCTTTTCGGCGATCCCCGGCACGGACGGCACGAACTCGATGCGGAACACAATGCCGTAGGCCGACAGAAACGCGAGTGCCGCAACCGCGCAGTCCAGAAGGAAACTGAGCGGCCTCCACAAAAACGTTCTGGGCATCGACAGTTTCATAATTGAACCAATCCAAGCGTCGCGCCGACGGGATGACCATCAGACCAAGCTGCGCGATCATGCAGCAACGCCACAAATTGTATCACGCGGGCGAAGAAGGCGATAAACAATGCTACAAAATTCGGGCCAATACGCGTCGAAATGCGAGAATTCCCCAGATGAAGCGGATCGTGATTACCGGCGCCAGCGGAATGATCGGCACCGCGCTACTCGACAATCTGCGGGAGACAGGCGACGCGATCACGGCCGCATCAAGGCA